>CAYRWA010000032.1:0-34966 GCA_964427915.1 uncultured Caldisericota bacterium | reverse complement strand
TCCGACTGCTGTGTGACATAAAAAGGGGGGATCGTTCTCGTTTGAAAGAAACAGATCTTCCTTCTAGATAGGATTGAATAGGCCGCAGAGTTTCTTCTGTTAGGACAACAAACTCGTCTTTTGTATCACGACCTTTTCCTTGAATCCACAAAATAGTGCATCCACCTTTTTGCCGAATATCAGAAATATTCGCTCTTGCAATCTCTATCGTGCGCAAGCCCGTTCGTATGAGCAAATTGATGATGGCGAAATCGCGTTTTCCTTTAATGCTGGCGACGTTTATGTTTGCAAGAACGTCTCGTATTTGTTGAATAGTCAATGTATCTTTTCGAAATCCTCTATTACGCTTCATGCCTTTGATGTCTTTTGCAATGTTTGGATAAATCTTATTGCTTTCGAGCCATGCAAAAAACTTCCTGATCACAACGATGTAAGATGAGATTGTAAGAGCAGATAAATCTTTTTTATACAGATACTCTTTATACTGCAACACGTCATCCCTGGATGGTTCGTATACCTTCTTTTTGGCAATCCATTGAATAAAGCCTTCCAATTGACGTGAATACACATCTATAGACGACTTTTTTAAATCAATACTTTCCAAAAAGTTCTTTTTCAATACAAAATAATCTTGTCTGATGGGAGAGGTTTCTCTACCAATCATTTGAGATTCTATCATCTCAAGAGAACGTTGGTTTGTTTTATTTGCTAGTCTCATATTATATAATCATTCCACATGTAAAGTTTATTGTACAGTATAGATTATTTACCCCATAAAAAAAAGAGGCAGCATTTCGCTACCTCTTTTTTTTTACTTAGAGCTACGTTTAATATTGTGGATAACCAGCTCCGCCTTGTGGCATTGCTGGTTCATCTTTTGGTTCTTCAGCGATTACACATTCTGCAGTAAGAATTAAGGATGCAATAGAGGCAGCATTTTGAATGGCTGATCGCACAACTTTAGCAGGATCAACAATACCAGCTTCCACCATATTGACATACTCAAACTTTTCAGCATCAAAACCATGTCCAAGAGGCAATGATTTTACTTTTTCAGACACGATGATTCCATCATACCCAGCATTGTGAGCAATCGTTCGAACGGGAGCAAACAAAGCTTTCTTTACAATGTTTATTCCTGTCATTTCGTCAAGATCATTTGTTTGTTCTTTATCTAGAACAGCTGCAACTTGGACTAAAGTAGTACCACCGCCGGGAACAATCCCTTCTTCTACGGCAGCTTTTGTAGCAGCAACAGCATCTTCTACACGGTGTTTGCGTTCTTTTAGTTCCGTTTCGGTAGCAGCACCGACTTTGATAACAGCAACGCCACCGGTAAGCTTAGCAAGACGTTCTTGTAATTTTTCACGATCGTAATCAGACTTTGTATCTTTAATCTGTTGTTTGATTTGTTCGATTCGACCTTTGATATCTTCAGTTTTGCCTTTTCCGCCTACAATGGTCGTATCGTCTTTATCGACTTTTACTTGTTCACAGGTACCCATCATGTCAAGCTCAACATTTTCAAATTTCATGCCCATTTCGTCGGACACAACAGTGGCACCAGTTAATGTAGCAATATCAGCTAACATTTCTTTTCGTCGATCTCCAAATCCAGGGGCTTTAACTGCAACACAGTTAAATGTTCCACGCATTTTATTCACAACGAGTGTCGCTAATGCTTCTGCTTCGACGTCTTCAGCAATAATGATGAAGGGTTTTCCGGTTTTTGCGAGCTTTTCAAGTACAGGGACGAATTCTTGGATAACGGATATTTTTTTATCTGTAATAAAAATATAAGGATTCTTCATTACAGATTCCATACGTTCAGTATCAGAAACCATGTATGGAGAGAGATATCCACGATCGAACTGCATACCTTCAACAAAATCGACCTTGATGTCAAATCCTTCGTATTCTTCAACTGTTATGACGCCGTCTTTTCCTACTTTTTCCATGGCATCTGCAATGGCTTGACCAATAGCAGGAAATTTGGAAGAAATAGTACCAATGCGTCTGATATCTTCTTGATTTTCTACTGGGCGAGAGATACTTTTAATTTCTTTGACAGCAACTTCGACAGCTCTATCAATACCCTTTTTTAATGTAATTGGGTTTGCACCAGCTACAACATTGCGCACGCCTTCGTTAACCATAGCTTGAGCCAGAACTGTTGCGGTTGTTGTTCCATCTCCTGCTACATCAGCAGTTTTGGATGCAACTTCTTTAGCAAGCTGTGCACCTTCGTTTTCAAATGGATTTTCGAGTTCGATTTCTTTTGCAATTGTAACACCATCGTCACACATAGTAGGAGATCCAAATTTTCTCTCTAGTACTACATGACGGCCTTTAGGTCCTAATGTTACTTTTACAGCATCCGATAACTTATTTACACCATCGACAAGATATTTTCTTGCCTTTTCTCCGAATTCAATGTTCTTTGCAGCCATTGTAACCTCCTTACAGTATTACTCCGAGAACGTCTCTCTCGTTTACAATTAAATACGATTCGCCGTCAATTTTGACTTCTGTACCACCATACTTTGAATAGAGTATGGTATCGCCTTCACGTATATCAAGAGGAACGCGGGTACCATTGTCTAAAATGCGACCATTTCCAACAGCAAGTACTTTACCTTTTTGCTGCTTCTCTTTCGCAGAATCCGGTAAAATGATGCCACCTTTTGTTTTTTCTTCGGCATCTAAAGCTTTAACTACAACGCGATCACCAAGCGGTCTTATGTTCATTTAAAACCTCCAGTTTTAATGATATCTACTATTGTTATTCCCAGTTTTTCCAAAAACTGCTAGAAATTTTAATTTACATAGAAAAATAAGGAATGACAATACGGAAAAATTCAAAAACAAACAACGCGATAATAACCATCCAGAAACCAAAAGAGACAGACTTCTTTTCATACGTAGCCAGGATTGCATATAAAAGTAGCCCTATGAAAAGAGATAGAACAATGTCAAAAGTTATAATAGCCAGGATAACCGATGCAATAAGGGGTACAATTTTGGCTAAAGAAAGAGATTCAAACGATTGAAGTGCATGAACAATAAAAATAACTCCTAAAGAAAAAAAGAATGGAGCGATAACAATCGGTAGCATAACAAAACGTAAAAGTGGAACAGCAAAGAGACTAAGTAGTGTAATAAACCCATAAGCAACCGAGGATGCTCCGGTTTTACCTCCCACAGCTACATGGATAGGGGTAGCAGTGGAAGAATGTATAGGTGCAATAGCAGAATTTCCTGCAAGGAGAGATCCAAAACCTTCTGTAATCATCATTTTGGAAAAAAGTGTTTCATTTGTAGTAGAGTCTTGCATAGTAGGCACAAACGATTCGGTTGTATAGAACATGCAAACATAAAGAAAAAAGTGAAAAAGTAGCAATGAAAGAAGGGGAGCCCAAAATAGGCCGATTTCGCGGAAAAGGATGCCTATTGTTTCAACGGAAGATCCTACAAAGATGGGTAGTACAGAAAAGGAAGGAAGGGCAAATAGTCCTTGAGTACCGATTAATTGTTGTGGTTTTAGAAAAATGGAATGAGGATTGTTATACAGGATAACTCCTACTAACAGACCTCCAATTAGTATCCAAAGGGATTTTTCCAACGCATACTTTACATTTTTATCAAATAAAATAGAAAAGAGCATTAACCAGGCAGCAATATAACCAATAAGAAGGAGCCAACTTACACGAAAGGTAGAATTCGCAGGATTTTTACTCAATACAAACCCAAAGAGAAGGGTAATAAAAAAGGCCAGCAAAAAGGCATTTTTTATTTTTAGATAGTAAAGGGTGAGTGCTACTACAAAACCAAAAAGGAACAATAGAATGGAGGGAGTTCGCAATGTTTGTGCTACGAACGTACTATTGGAATCAAATGACACAATCCCGGAAGAAACAACGGCATACAATAGTAGCATACTGCCAATAATTGCGGGAGAACCTTTTTGGATCCACTGCGGGGTGTGGTTGATTATCCAACGTGGTAATCCTGTGAAAGCAAGTAACAAAAATATCACACCCTCGATAAAAAGAAGGCCAAAACCTGAGCTGATATTCATGTTATAGGTCGAGAAAATGGAAGCAGTAAGAAACACAGTCATACCGGTACTAATACCATATACTATAGGTCTTTTTAGATAGAATCCAGCAAAAATGGACATAATAGCGACCGATATAAGCATCACCACGATAAGAGAAGGAATATGTTCTCCACTAATCTGAAGAGAATTTACTAATAAAATGGAACTTTGGTAATAGGAAAAAGAAAGAATTAGAAAAGTAGTAAAGCCAGCAAGAATCTCTTTCCAGATTGTTGTACCCTGTTGCTTACACTGAAACAAGCAACAGCAAGCGGGAGGAGAAGGAGAAACATCTGTTCTTTTTTCTGTCTTTTTCATGTGGAGCTCCTATGTGTGAACCTTTGGTTCGGGTGTTACAGCAATAACTCGATCTTGACCTACTGTTTTAATAAGTGAAACGCCTTGAGTAACACGATTTAAAGTAGGGATCTGTTTGGTATCAATCTGTATCATTTTCCCATTCTTTGTAACAATAACAAGATTCATTCCACCAATAGGAATAGAAGTACATGCTGCTAACGTTTCACCTTTTCCCAATCGCATTGCTTTGACGCCTTTTGAGCCACGATTGGTTTTCCGGAATTTTTCATAGGCAGTAACTTTTCCAGTACCTTTACTGGAAATGCAGAATAGATGGCATTCAGGTTCTTCGATAGCCATTGCGATAACCATATCCTCAGGTTTCAACTGAACACCTTTGACCCCTCGAGCAGTTCTACCCAAAGATCGTAATTGTGTCAAATCAAAACGAACAGCTTGCCCTAATTTGGTAAGCAAAAACACGGTATCGGTATCCTGTACAATTTTTGCATCTGCTACGTATTCGCCAGGTTTTAAGTTAATAGCCTTAACACCGCTTTTGCGAATATTTTCATACAAAGAGGCTTGTACCTTTTTTACAACGCCGGTATTGGTTACAATGGCGATGTAGTCATCTTTTTTAATATCTTTGTAAGCACAAATAGCGGTTACTTTTTCTTCTGGGTTAATGGAAGAAATGAGATAGGAAATCGGGTTTCCTTTTTGCTTTTTATCAGCTTCTGGTATTTTGTATGTTTTGATATCATAGGCTTTTCCTTTGTCAGAAAAAATGATAACGCTCTTATGATTGGAGGAGCAAAACACACTTGTGAGTTCGTCATCAGCTTTACGAAGGCGATCCATAGAACCTTTTCCACCTCGTTGTTGTGTTTTTTGAGCAGAAACTTTCATTCTTTTAACATATCCATCCCGAGATAATGTAATGACGACATCATCGTCATGAATAAGTTTCATTTCATCGACTTTATCAATATTATCCGCTATACCAATTTCTGTTTTTCTCTCATCGCCATATTTCTGTCGAATCTCTTCTAGTTCATTCTTGATCGTTGTGTGAAGATTTTCTTTGGATTCTAGTATCCACTCAAGGGATTGTATATATTCTAAGAGCTTGGAGATTTCATCCTCAATTTTCTGCTGTTCCATTCCTGTAAGTCTGCTTAAAGACATATCCAATATAGCTTTTACTTGCGGTTCAGTGAACTCAAAACGAGTAACAAGTGTCTCTCTTGCTTCTTGTGTATCTTTGGAGGCCCGTATAAGCTTGATGATTTCGTCAATATTTTGAATCGCTTTTCGAAGACCCTCTAGAATATGTAGACGGGCATTGGATTTTCGAAGTTCAAAGTTTGTTCGTTTTGTAACGATGTCTTCTCTGTGTTGGATAAAGTACTCAAGCATGTTCTTCATGGGAAGTGTTAATGGTTGATTGTCCACCAATGTGAGCATAATAGATCCAAAAGAAGTTTGATATTGAGTCATTTTAAAAAGCTGATTCTCTAAAATTTTTGGGTTGATGTTTCGTTTTAGAACAATAGCAACACGCATACCGTTGCGGTCAGATTCATCACGTAAATCAACAATACCTTGTATTCGTTTTGCCTTAACAAGCTCTGCAATCTTTTTTATAAATTCAGATTTATTGACTTGGTATGGAAGCTCATCAATGACATACAAGAGATGATTTTTATCTTCTTCGATATGTCCTTTTCCTCGGACAATGAAAGAACCTTTTCCTGTTTCAAAATAGTTCCGAATTCCTTCTTGTCCAACAATATAGCCACCTGTAGGAAAATCGGGACCTTTCATTATTTCTAAGAGTTCTTCGGTCGTAGATTCAGGGTGATCTATTACATGAACCGTGGCTTTCAATACTTCGTTTAGATTATGGGGCGGAATGTTTGTTGCCATACCAACGGCAATACCACTTGATCCATTGATGAGAAGGGTAGGTATTTTGGAAGGCAAATAGGTTGGTTCTTCCAAAGAAGAGTCGAAATTCGGTGTCATAACAACTGTTTCTTGGGTTAACTCCTCTAGCATTTCCATAGAGATCTTTGCTAAACGGCACTCCGTATAACGCATAGCGGCGGCGGAATCACCATCAACAGATCCAAAGTTTCCATGTCCGTCAACTAAAGTATATCGCATGGAAAAATCTTGCGCCATTCGAACGAGCGCATCATAAATCGCGGTTTCTCCGTGAGGGTGATAATTACCAAGGACTTGACCAACGACTTTTGCACATTTCTTATAGGGTTTTGAGGGAAAATTGCCAAGTTCTTGCATCGAAAATAGTATTCGGCGATGGACTGGCTTTAATCCATCTCGAACATTGGGTAACGCACGACCAACAATAACACTCATTGCGTAGGCCAAATAGGACTTTTTTATTTCTGATACGAGACTTACATCTTGTATTTGCTCAATCGGTGCATCAAATAATTCATCATTGTTTTGAACTTCATCTACCATTTTATCTCCTAAATATCAAGATCTTTTACTTCTTGAGCATGGGTTTGTATAAATTGTTTACGAGGCAATACTTCTTCACCCATTAAAATTGTAAATATTCTGTCAGCCTCGAAGGCATCTTCAACATTTACTTTTAATATGACGCGTTTATCGATATCCATTGTGGTGTCTGCAAGTTGAGCAGCGCTCATTTCACCTAAACCTTTATAACGTTGTATCTCAACTTTGGTATCAATTTTAGCAAGTTCTTGATTTAGTTCTTCATCCGAAAAACACCAAATTTCATTCTTTTTTCCGCTCATAATTAGGTATAGTGGAGGCTGTGCAATGTAAATGTTACCATTGTCAACAAGTGGGCGCATAAATCGATAAAAGAAGGTTAGAAGTAGCGTACGGATATGTGCACCATCGACATCTGCATCGGTCATAATAAAAACTTTATGGTACCGAAGTTTGCTGTAATCGAATTCATCTCCAATGCCGGTGCCAAGAGCAGAAATAAGAGCCTGAATTTCAGCAGAAGATAATATGCGATCCATAGAAGCTTTTTCGACATTTAAGATCTTACCTCGTAAGGGCAATATGGCTTGGGTATGCCTATTTCTAGCTTGTTTAGCATTGCCACCAGCAGAATTCCCCTCAACGATAAATATCTCACTTAGCTCTGGCTTTCGTTCCGTGCAGTCTGCTAATTTACCAGGTAATACAGAGCTGGAAAGAAAATTCTTTCGCAATACACGATCTCTAGCTTTTTGAGCATCTTCTCGGGCTTGCTTGGTAATCAGGCAACGCTCGATAACTTCTTTAGCAACATCTGGGTTACGGTCAAGGTGGAACGAAAAATTTTGATATATAAAGGTATCGACGGCTTTTCGAACTTTTGAGTTTCCAAGTCTTCCTTTTGTTTGTCCTTCAAACTGGGGTTCGAAAAGTCGAGTATTAAGAATCGAAGAAACACCCTCTTGAATGTCAGCACTGGAAAACAAGTCTTTTTCGTCTTTTGTGTATTTCAGCATATGAGCTTTTTCATTAATAACACGCAGTAGCCCTGATTTAAATCCATTAACGTGAGTTCCACCGTCACGGGTAAAAATGGAGTTTACAAACGAAAGAATGGTAGTATCTGATTTGCGAAGATAGTTAAATGCTGTTTCTATATAGACACCATTCACGTCACCTTCAAAATAAATGGGTTCAGGAAAGAGTGTTGTTTCTTTTTCATGTAAAATACCAAGATATTCTCGTATACCGCCTTTAAACAGGTATTGAACACCGAATGAACTGGGATAATTGATGTATCGTATTTTCAAACTTCGATTCAAAAAGGCCAATTCTTTGAGACGATTCTGGAGAAATGTACTGTTAAACTCAGTACTTTCAAAGATTTCTGCATCAGGTTTAAAGGTCACCTGGGTTCCAGTTTCCGTTGTTTCTTCCATTGGAATAAGTTCAGTTACGGGTTCTCCACGTTCAAATTTTTGTCGATAGAGAATACCATCTCTTTTAACCTCAACAACAAGCCATTCAGAAAGGGCATTTACGACAGATACACCAACGCCGTGAAGACCACCAGACACTTTATAACTGTTAGCATCAAATTTTCCGCCAGCATGAAGCATAGTTAGTGCGACTGTAACACCAGGAATCCCTAAGTCCGGGTGTAGATCAACTGGAAAACCTCTTCCATTGTCAATTACAGAAATGATATCGGGTTCTTTTAATTCGACAGTTATGTTTGTACAATACCCAGCCATGGCTTCATCAATACAATTGTCAATGATTTCTAAAGCAAGATGATTGAGCCCCCTATCGTCTGTGGAACCGATATACATAGCAGGACGTTTTCGTACTGCTTCCAATCCTTCCAAAACTCGAATACTAGACGCGTTGTAATCTCCATTGCTGGAATTTTCCATTACAACATCATCAGAATCAATGATTATGTTTTCTTTATCTTCTATCATAAGACTCTCCAACTAAAAATTAAGCCGTTCTAAGTATATCAACAAGTTCCACAATAACAAGAGGTTAGTAATCTACTTTACACATGGTAAAGCAATAAAGGGCATATACAGGGAACTTTTGATGGTAAAAAAACAAAAAACATGGTTTTGTATTATTTTTGCTAGATGAAGCTGTTATTAGGCGATATGGTAGGTTTCTTTGAAAAAGAACAGTATTAAGTTACAATTCTTTGTCTTTTTTTCAAGTCATTCTTTTGTAGAGTTTTTTAAAAGGGAACTCATGTCAACCTGAAGAATCTTGCCTTTGATTTGTTTCTTCTAGCTTACTATCCAAAATAATGTATAGGAATAACAAAGCAGCACCTATTGTTATACAGGCATCGGCGACATTGAAAACATAAAAATTTCCCACTTTTATAAAATCTACAACAAACCCGTAGATATACCGATCGATAATGTTTCCTACAGCTCCTCCCATAATAAGAGAAACGGGTATCCATGGTATTCTTGTAAAGAAAATGCGCAATAGAATCATGATAACGACGATAGATCCGATACTTACAGCAGCAAAGTTGATTGGATGATTAGAAAACAAACCAAAAACAGCACCATAGTTTTCAACATAGACAAAATCTAAAATAGAGAAAACATGATAGGATGAGTTTTGTAGATGAATCAAGGCAAGGTTCTTTGTTATTCGATCCAGTACAATTGTGCTAAAAAACAAGATGCAAGGGAGAATAGCAAGAAAGACTTTTTTCACCTTTTCCATAGAAGCAGCTCCATTTCAACAAGATAGATCTTTAAAATAAGACTTTCATACAACGAAAGTTCCATTAAAGACTACCATTCTTGAAATAGTTTTGCAAATGAATCAATTCACTATATATTGATAATATGCTGAAAAATTTGGTAATATCGGAATCATATAATGGAGTAAGGTTGGATCGCTTGATTGCTGAGGAGTGCAATATTACTCGCTCGAAAGCTGCAGAACTCGTCTTCATGGGATATATCACAGTGGATAAAATTCTTATCAGAAGGCCAGGATTAAAAGTTAAAAAAGGTCAATTTTTGCAAGTAAACTATCCGGATGTGACAGGTGAAACAATAAATGGTGAAGACATTCCCTTAGATATTATTTACGAAGATGATGACATTATTGTTGTAAACAAGCCAAAAGGCATGTTGACCCACCCAACGCCAAAAGAGGCTTCTGGCACCCTAGTAAATGCCTTGATGTATCATTCAAGAAATCTAGCAAATGTGTATGGAGCTGAACGTGCTGGAATCATTCATCGTCTCGATCGAGATACATCTGGCATCCTTGTAACTGCAAAAACCAACCTAGCGCATACAATTATTGCTGACCAGTTTCAAAACCGGGAAGTTGAAAAGTATTACATTGCTATCGTATATGGAAACGTCAAAGATGAAACAACTGATATCATTGTTCCGTTATTAGTGAACCACAAGTTACGAAAAGTTGTACCTTCCCAAAATGGAAAATTTTCTGCTACAAGAGTGTTTAAAATCTGGAGCAATCAGGAGTACTCCATTTTGAAGGTACGTATCTTTACAGGACGTACGCACCAAATTCGTGTGCACATGCAATATATCGGGCACCCTGTCGTGGGTGACTTGTTGTATGGATACAATCAGCACAATATCCCTTATCATGAAACATCCGTTTTTATACCTCCTAAGAAAATCACCATTGACCAACTATCTAGAGAAGAATCGGAAAAAACGTATGATTCCACAGATGATGGGCATGATGAAAAGGTGAAAAGTATTTCTTCTATTAATCCTGTTGACCCTCCGGTCACAGCAAAATATCGAGTAGAGAATGTAAAGGATCAAATTGATTACTCTAAACCCACACCTCTTTTGTTGCATTCTTATTCGTTACGTTTTCAAGGATTGCATTCAAAGAAATTCTTCTTTACATGCCCTCCACCGGATTGCTTTTTCGATTTTGTTAAAGATCACAACATCGATTTTGACTTTTCTAAATTGGACTAAGTATCTATCATAGCGTTGAATTCCTTGTAACCCTTCATATACTTACCAACAGTGACAAAGGATACATTGCATCCTTTCTCTATATACTACTGTAACTATGGAGGCATTCATGACGTTGAACGAGATACAAGAGAAATACACAGCCGTCAATATGGAAATTATTGATCTGTTTGGTAAAATGCGGAAAGTAACACTCCCCATTTCCTATTTTAATGAAAACATTCTTACACAGGGGATTGGTTTCGATGCATCCAACTTTGGATATGCCGACGTTACCTCTTCTGATCTAGTGCTCATTCCTGATCTTAACAAAGGATGGTCAGATCCGTTTTCTGCCTATCCTACACTGAATCTCTTTGGAACTATTCATTACTTCCCCCACGACAACAAACCTGAACCATTTCCCTTTGATCCTACCAATCTTCTTCGCAATGCCCTTGCTTTGTTACGACATCACAATATCGCACACAACTACATGATACTTCCAGAATTGGAATTTCATATTTTCGAAGAACTGGATTTTTCGATTGATCCAATGGCTCCTTATGTCGATATCCTTGGCAATGAAAGAACTATAAATGTATCCAAAGGATATCATGTTGCCAGGCCTGATGATAAGACTTATGAGATTCGATCTGAGGTTGTACGTCAAATTGAAGACTGCGGAATCCCTGTGAAATATCACCATCACGAAGTAGGTCTTCCAGGTCAACAAGAAATCGAATTGGATTTTCTACCCGCCGAAAAAGCTGCCGAAGCAATTTTGATTACAAAATTCATGATCCATAATATTACATCTAAAGAAGGTCTTGTTAGTACATTTATGCCAAAACCAATATATGGGTCACCCGGTAATGGGATGCACATGCATATGTTTCTAACAAATTCAGATCAGAAATCTATCTTTTTTACGAAGGAGCATCCACTTCATCTGAGCGAAACTGCCTTGCACTTTATGGGAGGCATCTTAAAACATCTAGGAGCAATAATGGCTTTTTCGAATCCTTCAACAAATTCTTACAAAAGATTAATTCAAGGATTTGAAGCTCCCTCTAGCAAATCCTTTGCAAAATCGAATCGAAATGCTGCCATCCGGATCCCTGCTTACACATCCTTAGAAGAAACACGTTTTGAGTATCGCACTGGAGATGCTACATGCAATCCTTATTTGACAATTACTGCACTTCTTTTAGCTGGTATTGATGGCGTATTGGATTCCATTGATCCATACAATGACACTATGATTGAAAAAGACAAAGGCGTCCCAACAGACCTTTTCAGTGCATTCCGTGAACTTAAAAAAGATTCTGACTTTCTAAAACCGATTTTTACTGAGGAATTCATTGATATGTGGATTGTACGAAAAACCCAAGAAGCTATGTTGCCATTGAATTATCCAAACCCTGCCGAATTCGATGCTTACTCTAACTATTAAAAGGTATTTCATACGATAAATCTATCGTAGATGATAGCTTTTTATTGAAGACTGTTCAAAGAATCCCCTTTCTTCTTTAGAAAGATAGAAAGGGGATTTTCTATTTATTGGATAATAACTTCGTTCTCTTCTTCTTTATATTCACTTTGGTCCCATACTTCTACAGATCCTTCTGTAGTTTTTCCTTTGTTTTGGATTATCTGCTGATATTTGCTTCCATAGATGAGAATACAGATTGCAATGGGAACTATGATAAAAGTAGAATACTGATTTAGTGTGAGTTGAAGTCCATAGTATCTTGGCATGTCACGATAAAAGCCTACCACAAAGGTAACAATGGAATAGAATAGTAAAAACCAGCCAAACACAACTCCATGAAACTTTTTGTTTTTGTAAATAGCACGAAGAAGGAAGAAAGATACAATGGCGCCAGCTGCAATAAACAATTGAGTTGGAATGCGAGGGTACGAATCAACAGACACAAAACGGAATCCAATCCACGAATCAGTTGGTAAACCAAAGCAGCAACCGTTTAAGAAACACCCAATGCGTCCAAAAAAATATCCAATCATAACTGCAGGCGATAAGATGTCAATTAGGGCAAAAAAGTTAACTTTTTTCTTTTTTGCATAGAACCAGGTGGTTCCAAGACCAAAAATTACAATTCCAATAAAAGATAGACCAGAACCAGAAATGATATCTTTGGGATTTTGAATAAAGTAAAGAGGGTTGTGTGTAAGGATGTATACTAGTTTAGCTCCAAGAATACATATCACAATCAACCAAAGAAGAAGATCCAGAAGATCATCGTCGGTAAGCGAAACATCTTTCTTTTTTGTGGTAACAAACCAGAATGCTACCAAGGTACCTATGGCTATCATAAGTCCATAAAAACGGAATGAAAAATTGCCAATACTAAACAAAATTGGGTGCATACTTCCTCCTATTAAAGTATTTTAAAGGCTTCGTTTGCATCAAATATGGTTTGAATCACATAGTCCATATCTTCTTTCGTCATTTCTGAAGAAACATTCATTCGGAGCCGTGATGTATTAGGGGGTACAGCAGGGGGAACAACAGGCAAGACAAAAATATTATGGTCTTGCATATACCGACATACTTGCCACGTTTTTTCTTCTTCAGGGATGATTAGAGGAATGATAGCAGTTTGTGAATGTAAAAGATTGAAGCCTTTGTTTCGAAGAACGCCAGTGAAATATTCAATGTTTTCTTTTAACTTACGAACTCTCCAGATTTCCTTTTGCATGACACGAAAAGAAGCCGTAGCAGCAGCTGTATTTGCGGGTGTTAATGCAGCAGAAAAAACAAATGATCGAGATCGGTGTTTTAAGTGACTTATCAGTGTTTTGTCAGCAGCAATATAGCCACCCATAGAGGGAACAACCTTGCTTAGAGTTCCCATTAAAATATCAATCTCACCATAACAATCAAAGTATTCTTCAACACCTGTACCATTTTCTCCTAATACACCAAGGGAATGTGCTTCATCAACAAAGAAAATGGCATTGTATTTTCGACACAGTTGGATCATCTCGGGGATTGGCGCAATATCACCATCCATACTATATACACTATCAATTAAGACGCAACGATTACGATATTCCTGTGTTTGAATCAATCGTTTTTCCAAGTTCTGTAAGTCGTTATGATTAAATCGTATCAATTCTGCACCAGATAAAAGACATCCATCCACAATGGATGCATGATCGTATTTGTCGCAGATTACCGCATCGCGCCGACCAAACAAGGTTGATATGGCCGATAGATTAGTTACATACCCACTCGAATAAACAATCGCATCCTCTCGTTTTTTAAAAGCAGCAATCGTCTGCTCAAGTTCATTGTGGTATGGTATGGTTCCAGCAAGAATCCGAACACCATGGGTACCAGTACCAAATTCATCAATGGCTTTTTTGGCGTAAGCGTCAATTTCAGGATGATGCAATAAACCTAGATAACTATAGCTTGCAAGATTGATCATCTTTCTGTTGTTACAATATACATATTGTCCATCAATACGGTCTACTTGTTGCAAATAAAAATAGTGATTCTTCTCTTTGAGTTCTTGTACTGTATTCTCTGTATCCAAAACACTCTGCGGATGTTCTCTCATTGGCTATCTCTCTTCCATCATTGGTATTTTTATATTCATTTTCGTAGCTGTTTCTATTGCTTTTTCATACCCAGCATCAGCATGTCTAAAAATTCCACTTGTAGGATCATTGGTTAATACTCTTTCAAGTCGTTGTGCTTGTTTATCACTACCGTCGCAAACAATAACCATGCCAGCATGGATGGACTTACCAATACCAACGCCTCCTCCATGATGTACAGAAACCCATGTAGCACCGCTACAGGTATTCAGCAACGCATTCAAAATGGGCCAATCTGCAATAGCATCTGAACCGTCTTTCATGGATTCCGTTTCCCTATAAGGGGAAGCAACAGAACCACAATCAAGGTGATCTCTACCGATCACAATGGGGGCAGAAATCTTCCCTTCTTTCACCAATTCATTAAATCGAAGTCCTGCTTTGGCTCTTTCTCCACAACCCAACCAACAAATGCGAGTTGGCAATCCTTGAAAAGCAACTTCTTGTTGAGCTTTTTTGATCCAGTTGCATAAATGGTGATTTTCAGGGAAAAGTTCTAGGATTGCTTTATCTGTTTCATAAATATCTGCAGGATCACCAGATAAGGCTGCCCATCTAAAAGGACCCTTTCCTTCACAAAACAAAGGACGAATATAAGCAGGTACAAAACCTGGAAAATCAAATGCATTGTCCAGACCATTCGTTTTAGCTTGACCTCGTATATTGTTGCCATAGTCGAATACAATTGAGCCGGCTTTTTGAAGAGCCAGCATTGCCTCCACGTGTACCGTGATTGAATCCATGGCCATTTTTATGTAACGGGAAGGATTTTCTTTACGGAGTTGAACTGCATCCTTAAGGCTCATCCCGTTTGGTACGTAGCCGTTTAAAGCATCATGAGCTGAGGTTTGATCCGTTACAATATCTGGTACAATTCCACGTGTAACGATAGCAGGATATACATCAGCAGCATTACCAATAAGACCAACGGACAAGGGTTTTTTATCCGATACGGCCTGATTGCAAAGCGACAAAGCTTCGTCAAGTGATGTGACAATTTTTTGGACATATCGATCTTGCAGTCTTTTTTCTGCACGCTTTGGATCTACTTCTACGCACAAACAAACACCATTGTTCATTGTTACAGACAATGGTTGAGCCCCACTCATTCCACCTAACCCAGCAGTAAGTACGAATTTACCAGTTAAATCACAAGAGGATCCATAATGCTTTCTAGCTAATGCTCCAAATGTTTCATAGGTTCCTTGAAGAATCCCTTGCGTGCCTATATATATCCAACTACCTGCAGTCATTTGGCCATACATTGTTAGCCCAAGATGCTGCAAACGTCTGAATTCATCCCAATTTGCCCAATCTGGTACTAGCAATGAATTGGCTATCAGAACTCTAGGGGCATCTTCCGTGGTTCTACATATGCCAACGGGTTTACCGGATTGTATCAATAAGGTTTCATCATCTTCTAGCGATTGCAAACTACGGATGATGGCATCATAGGACTCCCAGTTTCTAGCTGCTTGTCCAGAACCACCATACACAATTAGTTCATCAGGACATTCAGCAACCTCTGGATCAAGGTTGTTCATTAGCATACGCATAGGAGCTTCTTGAAACCAACCTTTACAACTGAGTTTGGTCCCTCTTGGTGCTTGAATGATGTGCTTCATAAAAGGTCCTTTCTATCTTTTTAATTTCATCAACATTACATGTCGAAAATTTCGTGTACGTTCACATTTATATATAATAGCATATTATGAATGAAGTCACTATAAATAACACAATTCCTGTGGTTGTTACAGGGATCAATCCTTTTATTTATCAGAGAGGAATGGTATGACAAAAGAAGAGTTTCAGGCCATCCAAAAAAATACGGTGGATTTTATTGGGTTTGAAGAATTACTCAAAAAAGCACCCACTGGAAAACAATTAAGAATAAAGTACGGAGCGGATCCAAGTGCCCCCGATTTACACCTTGGTCATTACGTACCAATTTTCAAGTTAAAACAATTTCAAGACCTTGGTCATACGATCGTATTTATTATAGGTGATTTTACAGCCAGTATTGGAGATCCAACAGGACGTTCAAAGGTCCGCAAAGCATTATCACATGAACAAATACAAGAAAATGCTAAGACATATTTTGAACAAGTAGGAAAAGTATTGGATCTAGACAAAACAGAAATCCGTTACAATAGCGAGTGGTCTTCTGTTCTTACAATGGATGAACTTCTAAAAATGATGGCTCATTTTACCCTTTCTCAAATTCTTGAACGAGATGACTTTACCAAACGATTTGCTTCACAAACTCCCATTTTTCTACACGAATTCATGTACCCCTTAATGCAAGCGTACGATTCTGTTGCAATCAAAGCTGATGTTGAACTTGGCGGGTCCGACCAACTATTCAATTTTCTATTGGCTCGAGAACTACAAATTTTTTATGGACAAAAACCCCAAGCAGTTCTAACCATGCCTTTGCTAGTTGGCACGGATGGCATAGACAAAATGAGTAAAAGCCTAGGGAATTATATCGGCCTTACAGAAGACCCTATTCAAATGTTTGGAAAGATCATGTCTATACCAGATCCATTACTCTTTCCATATCACAAACTGATACTACAATCCTCTGATGAAGATCTTGAGACCCTCCGATTGCAGATAGAACAAGGGAAAAACCCGATGGATTGTAAACTGCATCTTGCAACATTGATTACGGAAAGATTTCACGATGCGCACGAAGCACAACTTGCTAAAGAACACTTTGTTACCGTTCATCGCAAAAAAGAACTACCCGATGACATACCCGAAGTAAAAATTGAAGGCAATGCGCCTATAAAAATCTATGAATTTATTGCTATGCATCATTTGGCTCCTTCCAAATCCGAAGCAAAGCGAATTGTAACAGGGGGAGGATGTTCGATTAATGGAGATAAGATCCTCGATCCTTTTCTAGAGATCACATTTCAAAAAGGAGATATTTTGAAGGTAGGCAAACGAAAGTTCTTGAAAATAACATAGTTTCAGCGTACTTTACATTTTCGATGACATCATTCTTGAAAATGCAACGGACATCATTAGTTTGATTCGATTAAGCTGGTTTACCTCGCTTGCTCCGGGATCGTAATCTATCATAGTAATGTTCGCATGGGGATAGTGCTTATGAATAGCCTTCATCATCCCTTTTCCTGCAACATGATTAGGAAGACATGCAAAAGGCTGCATACAAATAATATTGTCAACACCACTATGGATTAACTCTATCATCTCCCCAGTGAGAAGCCATCCTTCTCCTGTATGGTTCCCAAGTTGAATCAGATTTTTTGTTAGCGTAGCCATTTCAAATATGTTCATGCTAGATTGAAAACGCCTGCTTTTTTCTATTGCGATTCGGGCAACCTTTCGAATGGTTTCAATAGCGGAAATCATGATATGACCTTTAATGTAATTCCACCAAGAATCTCTCCATTCTTTTTGACGATAAATAAGGTCATATGCTCCGTAATTGAAATAATCCAAAAGACCTGGTACAACAGCTTCTCCCCCTTCTTCTTCAATAAGCCGAACAACATTGTTGTTAGCAACGGGATGAAATTTTACCAGAATCTCTCCAACAAGACCTACCTTCGGTTTGTTTCGTATAACATCCCGAAAAGCTAACTGATCGAAATCTCTAACGATAGCCCTAATATTTCTTCTATACTGACAATATGAACCTTGTCGCAATTGTTCCTTGCAAGTTTGTATCCAGCGTTGACACAGTTCATCCGCAGAACCTTTGTGTTTTTCATAGGGACGGACATGATACAAAGTCTGCATTAAAGTATCTCCGTAGACTGTTCCCATAATTGCTCTTCGTAACAAATTCCCAGACAATCGAAACCCAGTATTCTTTTCGTTGTTTTGAAAACGTAAAGATACTACTGGAATATTTGAAAAACCCGCTTCGTGTAATGCTTTTCTTAAAAATGCTAAATAGTTAGTTGCCCTACATCCTCCACCCGTTTGAGTAATGGCAACGGAGGTTTTTGTTAGGTCATAGTTTCCATGTTTCAACGCATGAAGGAGCTGTCCTACCACAATAATGGAAGGGTAACATGCATCATTGTTCACGTATTGTAGGCCTTCTTCAATACAATCTTTTGTAACAGTAGGAAGAAGCTCTAAATGATATCCTTCAGCAGAAAAAATGTCTTCGACCATTTGAAAATGGATAGGTGAAAATTGGGGACACAATATTGTGTGAGTTTTTTTCATTTGATTTGTAAATGAAGGGTTCTGATGGATGTATTGTTTGGTTGAAACGTTGGATATGTGTGGCTGATGTTCCACATCTTTCATAGTGGCAGCTAAAGATCGAAGACGAATCTTGATAGAGCCTAAATTTGTTCCTTCATCAATTTTCAAGCAAGTGTAAGACTTTCCATTTTGTTTTAAAATTTCTTCTACTTGATCTGTCGTTACTGCATCCAATCCACATCCAAAAGAGGTCAGTTGGACAAAGGAGATGGCAGGGTGTTTAGAAACAAAGTCAGCAGCTTGATACAGTCTAGTATGGTACATCCACTGATCAACAACTCGAATAGGACGATCTAGCTGTCCTAGATGTGCAACAGAATCTTCACTTAGAACAACAAAACCTAAAGAATTAATGAATTCAGGTATTCCGTGATGTACTTCAGGATCAATATGATAAGGTCTACCAGCCAACACTATTCCTTGGCACTTGTGTTGGCTCATATATTTCAATGCCTCTTCTCCTTGAGAACGAATCCATTTTTTATACTCTTGATCTTCGTTCCATGCTTTTTCTAAAGCCATGTAGATTTTCTTTTTTGAAAAACTCCATGAAGAAAGGAGTTTTTCCATACTATGTTGGAGCTTTTTCTTTGAATGATAAGGTATAAAGGGGTTCATATAAAGAATTTTCTCGTCTTCGATTTCTTCAATATTACGTTGTAGAACTTCAGGATATGAAATTACAATCGGGCAATTGAAATGATTAACTGCACCATCATATTCTTTTCTTTCATAAATATTACAAGGATGAAAAATACGTTGAACACCTTTCTCAATTAATTTTATTACATGACCGTGAGCAAGTTTTGCAGGATAACAAATGGTATCAGAGGGTATTGAGGATAGGCCACTTTCAAATAGTTTCTTTGAGGATACGCCAGAGTTGACAACACGGAATTTCAAAGAAGTAAAAAAGGTAAACCAAAAGGGATAATTTTCCATCATATTTAGGCACATTGGAATACCGATATTGCCGTTTATTGCATCTTCTAATGACAAGGGTTGATAGGAAAAAAGTTTTTGTAGTTTTTGTTTAAATAGATTGGGAACAGAAGCATTTTGGATGCTCTGTCCTGCACCTCTTTCACATCGATTCCCTGAAATATAGGTACGCTTATTGTTAAACCTATTGATTGTTAACAGGCAGTGATTCTCGCATTTCGGGCAGTGCTTTGCAGAGGATGTAGATGAAAAGTTTTCCAGCTGTGTTTTCGAAAAAATGCAAGAGGAGGTATTCTTTGTATTGCATGCAAGAAGAGCTGCACCATAAGCACCCATTATCCCCGCGATATCAGGCCGTATTACATCGCGATTAACACATTTTTCAAAAGCTCGTAGCACAGCATTGTTGTAGAATGTCCCTCCCTGTACAACAATTTTGTCTCCAACTTCGTCTGGGTTTCGTAGTTTAATCACCTTGTACAAAGCGTTTTTTATAACCGAATATGACAATCCGGCAGAGATATCTGCAAGCGAAGCGCCTTCTTTTTGACTCTGTTTAACCATCGAATTCATAAATACAGTACACCGAGTTCCTAGGTCTATAGGATGAGTTGATTGCAATGCCATAGAAGAGAACTCTTCAATGGACAGATGGAGTGAATTTGAAAATGACTCAATGAACGATCCACACCCTGAAGAGCAGGCTTCGTTCAGCATAATACTGACAATATGGCCATTTTGAATTTTCAAACACTTCATATCTTGTCCGCCAATATCAAGAATAAAGGTAACACCGGGTTGGAACTTTTCAGCGGCTTTGTAATGTGCAATGGTTTCAATAATCCCTTCGTCTACACAATAGGCTGCTTTAATCAGGTGTTCTCCATAACCAGTGACGTAACTATACCCAACTTGTACGTGGGGTGGCATTTTTTCATACAAGGATAGTAAGATTGTTTTTGCACTTTCTAAAGGATTTCCCATATTTTTTTGATAATGGGAAACAAGTAGTCGTCCTTCTTGATCGACTACGGCTCCTTTTGTTGTTGTAGAACCTGCATCAATTCCTACATAACAAATTGAAGGCCATTGATTTGTGGTCGGGACTTGTGTTTTTTTGTGACGAGAAAAAAATTCTTCTTTTTCTGTTTCGCTCTGGAACAAAGGGTCTAGAATTCTTTTTGAGTGCAAAGGTACATCTAGTAAAGTTTGTATCTTGCTTAAGTAGTGTGAAGCAGGAAATGGAGTAGGATCTGTTTGAAGTAAGTGAAGTGCTGCACCAATAGCAACAAAATAATGGGCATTTTCAGGGATATATGCATCTGTAAGATTGGTATCCAGCGTTTCAATAAATCTTGTGCGAAGCTGGGATAAATAGTGGAGTGGTCCCCCAAGGAATGCAATCTTACCGTTTATTTTTCTGCCACAAGAAAGTCCTCCGATGGTTTGATTTACGACAGCTTGAAAAATCGATGCTGCAATGTCTTCTTTTGATGCACCTTCATTTAATAGTGGTTGTATATCTGTTTTAGCAAATACTCCGCACCGAGCGGCAATGGAGTGTATATGCTTTTTCTTTTTGGCTAATTCATTCAGACCAGCGGCATCTACCTGAAGAAGAGAAGCCATTTGATCGATAAAGGCACCCGTCCCACCAGCACAAGTTCCATTCATGCGTTGATCAATGTTGCCCGTTGACTCAAACCAGGTTATTTTCGCGTCTTCACCTCCTAATTCTATAGCCACATCGGTTTCAGGTAGTAATTCGTGTATGGCTTTCGTGTTTGCAATGACTTCTTGAATAAAAGGAACATCAATAAACTTGGATATTCCAATTCCACCAGAACCAGTAATAATAAGAGAAAAAGTATTTTTTGGAAACGTTTCAAACAACCGTAACAATACCGAGGTAACAGACCTTTTGATTTCCGATAAATGCCTTTGATAGTGATGAAACACTTGATGTTGATTCGTATCCAGGACAACAACTTTTACAGTGGTTGATCCCACATCCAAACCAACAAATAAAGTATCACTTCTTTTGATCATTGATCATACTCCCTGAATGTTCATCATCTTTACTCTCTATTCTTATTCGATACAATTTGCATATATTCATTATAGGAGAATCAAATGATACATAAAAATTACATTGATCGCCAAGAAGCAATAACACTAAAAGAGTGGATTGTTTCCTACCTTTTACTTAGCATTCCTGTTGTGGGTGTTATTTTTGCCATATACTGGGCATTTTCTGATCAAACAAAAATTTCAAAGCAAACATGGGCGCAATGCATTTTGATATTTTATGCTTTTTTTATCCTTCTGTTTGTTGTATTGGAGTTTGGCTTTTCTATAAATGTAAGTTCTTTGTGGAAAAATTTTTGAAATAGTATTGATTTTCCATTTTTTTTTGTTAACTATTTTTTTTTCCACAGGTTATTAAATACCGTCTTAGCCTCTTTATATCTACTTTAAATGGTCCTTAACACACTCTTTATGCACAGTTCGTTTCTCAAAATATTCATTTCATGATGGTGTGACCGTGAAATTTCCTTTATCTCATATTTGCTCTTCGTCTATTGTGTTATCATCAAGATGATGTGACAAATAATTTGACAAAAGATGTGGATCGATTTTCACTTTTTAGCTTTACAGATGTGTATTATAGCTGAAAAATAACAGATTGGTGAAGAGGAATTGGTATCTAGTTCTACTTTGGTAATACAAGAACCATGTTGAAGCTCCATCAATTGATGGCATATTGGTAAACCTAGCCCAGAAGCACTATCTCTAGTAAAAACAGACAATCGTTTTGAGCGAGCATATTTTAGCAAGTCCTCGGTGCAATGAGTAGCATTTTTCACGCAAAAGACAATGTAATCTTCACACTCTTCTGTAGAAATTACAATAGGGTGAGTATTTACCCCGTGCTTAATGGTATTCATATAAATATTGCCTATAACTCTGTCAAGATAGATGCGACTGATCAATACGTTCGATTGTATAGTAGAAGGATGAATCTTTGTTCGAAATCCGCTAGATTTTGCTAGCGCTTTTGCTTCTTCGCAATATGACTTGTACATTTGACTCCAAGGTACGCTGCTGCAATTAGCTTTGGGGTTTTCACCCAATAAAACGCTATAACTAAGTGCATTTTGAATCATTTGCTTAAGCATTTCAGCTTTATGGTAAGCCATATGCAGGTATTCTTTTTCTTCTTTGGGAGAGGAGTGTTTTTCTTCTTGCAGCAGGGTAATGTAGCCCATGATTGTAGAAATGGGAGTGAGTAAATCATGAGACAGGTTAGTGATTAGATTTGCTCTCGATTCAATATTCTTCTTTTCTTCTTCAAACTTAACTTTTAAAGCATGCACCATTTGATTTATATTAGAAGCCAAACTAGTAAGTTCATTGTTCCCTTTTACTCGAATCGGTTCAGAGAGATTCCCTCTTGCTGCAAGAACAATTCCTTTTTCGATTTCAAGAATATAGGACACAATAGAGTGATTGAGGATAAAAAATGCGAGTAAAAAAACAATAAGTCCAATAAGCAAGGCAACTTGATACAAAAAGAATAGGTCACCTCTGTAGCCATAAGAAATGTATCCTAGAAAATTCTGTCCAATGACCGTCTGGTCTATTACTTCAAAAGAAGGTTTTCGTTGAAAAAAAGATTGTACATAATCGTCTACGGTATGAAGTTTTGTTAGTACATTCTCAAGAAGACCTGTATATGGCAATTTTATTGAATCAACTTCAACGCGAGGGATATTGGTTTGAAGAATCGATTCTTTTTTATTGTTTTTAATCAAAAAGTCATAATGATAATAGTCCATTATTTTTCCAATCACCTGATCGTTTTCCTGAGGATACTGGAAAATGTAAGGAAAAGGAAAAGAACTATTTTGTATCTCTGTTTGAATGGCATCATATACTTTTTCTTTATCAAATAAATCGGGCTGATAAACATAGATGTTAAAGAAAATCGTATTCTCTACAAAGGATGTTCTAATAATGTAAGGGGGAATGTCATCTGGTTCGCTAACTAAGCCAAGAGTATTCTTCACTAACAAAAAAGGATCATACACGGTGATTTCGTTTTCATCGTTAACAAATACTCCTACTTCCTTAAGTTCTTCGGGGGAGTAATCACGAAAGATGTCAAAGGTGCTTTTTGGGAAAAGACAGAGACTATAGCCAAGACCGGAGCGAACATAAATGCTGTTCGTGCCTTGTCCTGCAAAAAGGTCCTCATATAGTACTTTTATCTCATAGGTCGTTTTGGGGTTGTCCACTATTTTCATGAAATTGGTTTTAAAACCTAAAAAAATGGTAACAAAAATAGCAACTCCCGCCAATAAAATACTTAAAATGACGATTAAGAAGAGACGAACTGTTAACGATATTTTTTTTCTGCTTTTAATTTTTAACATCTCCGACACCCATTTCTAAAATTCCTCCTTTTTTTCCGCCTTTTTTATATATCTTTTCTTCCAGCACTTTTTTTACTCCTTTGTGATATATTCATTTTCTGGCTAACGAAAACGATATGGATGCCAGAAACAATATCAATTTTATTGTAAAGGGGATACAAGAATTTTTATAGTGTCCAAATCTTAAGAAATTCTTAAGATTTTTTTTCAGTATTTTTTTTTTCGAAAAAATCTGAAAAATTATATCCTTTTCCCCAAACATTTTTTACAAACTCCTCGGATTCTGTATGGGTACTTAGTTTATTTTTTAAGTTGTTTATGTGCACCATGACAGTGTTTGAATAGCTTTTACAATACTCTTCTTCCCAAACATTCTCGTATATCTCGCATATAGACTTCACTTTGTTAGGATTCTCAGCTAAAAACAATAGGATTGAGAACTCTATTTTTGTTAATGGAATTTTTTTGCCCCTATAAAGAACCGTATGTTTCGTTCTATTGAAGCAAAAGTTGGCAGTAGAGTACTGAATCTCCCGTTTTGCATTAAACAGATGGTGATAACGTCTGATGGCAGCTGTAACATGAGACTTTAATACGGGAAGTGTTACAGGTTTTGTGATATAGTCGTCTGCACCTGATGACAAGGCGTGTATCATGTCTTCTTCTTCACTTTTCGCTGTTAAAAAAATGATAGGAATATCAAAAAAACGTCTTACTCTCTTGCATACTTCGATACCATCCATGTTTGGCATAGATATATCAAGAATTACTATGTCAAAAGTTTCATCCACTTTACAAAGGGCTTCTGATCCGCTGTATGCGGTGCATACATCAAAACCTTCATATTCAAAATACTTTTTCGTGATAGCAACAAGTTCTCTTTCGTCATCAATAATTAGAAGTCTTTTTTTGCGTATTTCTTTCACAACAATATCTACCTTTCGCTTACCACAATATTTTTATTTTTCAATAGTCTAAATCTTAAGAAATTCTTAAGATTTTTTTTTAGTTTATTTTGTTGCGCAACTTGAAAATGTGTCAGGGATATTTTTTTGAATTAATTTCGTTCCAAGGATCAGCACACCATATACAAAGTAGCTATACATCGGTTCCCATATCGATAGAACAATCCCTAAGATTGGTATAGAGAGGCGAAACACATGGATTGTATTTTCGTACCGTATCTGTTTTGCATCGATATTTTGAGAAATTAAATTTTCACTCGTGGATACAACATACCATGAAATCAAGGAAACAATATACACAAAAAGAACGCTGCTATGAAAAACAGCAACAGCCATACGAATTTCAGAGTACTGGCCAACCAATGCAGTAGTAAATGGAATAAAGGATACAAAGAAAATGAAAATAAAAACAAGCAATACATGGATTTTATTAGTGCAAACACACATTTTTAACTGGTGAATGTGAGACAGCCAAAAATGAGCAATTAGGAAAAAAGAAATGCTGTAGGAGATAACCTGCGGCACTAAAAGACGAAGCGCATCAAGCAGCTCCATACTGGTAGAATAGACAGGAATTTCTGGGACATGAAGACTTAAAACCATGATGGTAATAATGATCGCAAAAATGCTATCAGTTAAAGTTTCTAATCTATTTAAAGAAAGCAGAGGACCTTTTTTTTGTCTCATTGTTTCTCCTTCATTACACAAAAAATGGTTGAGTCTATTATATAACTGGAGAATATTTAGAAAACCTTACAAAGGAGATATTTTAGGAATCTTTACACTAGCGTGGTATTTTGAACGTTACTACCCACTATACTATACCAAACTGTTGTAATATCGATTTGTTGGTACCATGAACATCTCACCATGAAGTATCTATACACAATCATCAAATTTTTTTTTCTATTTCTTTATGGTATGTTTGTACTATCTATATTAGATTGCTATCAAGAGGTTTGTAACGGAATGAAAAATGTGTATTGGAAAGTATGTCTTCTTTGTTGTTGTGTATCTTTGCTAGCAACTTGGTTGCAAGTAAGCGCTACTTATTTGACACCTAGTACATATGCTCACAAGTTAGATTTTCTTCATTACAGCACCTATATAGGCGGAATAGATGCGGAATGCATCCAAGATATCTGTATTGATCAAACCGGTTGCGCTTACATAACTGGTTGGACACGATCTGATTTCATTTCTTCACTTCGTTGTAGTAGCCCTATCCCTGGTTTTGATCAAACGCTGAATGGCGATATCGATGCCTTTGTTATCAAAATATCTCCCGACGGTAAAGACATCCTATACGCAAGTTATATCGGTGGAGAAAACAATGAAGTAGGGTTCAGCATCGCGGTTAATGCCAAAAATGAAGTTTTTGTGTCTGGATGGACACAATCTACTGAAAACACAGGGTTTCCTATTGGAGGATCTATCCCTGGATACGATACGACACACAACCATTTTTTGGATGGTTTCATTTGTAAAATTTCCTCTGATGGAGAAAAAGTATTGTACTCGACATTTATTGGAGGATACTACCGAGATGTAATTTTTTCCATGAATGTAGATAAATTTGATAGAGTAACTGTAGCTGGATGGACAGAATCAAGTATGGAAGATGGTTTTCCCATTGGCCATGGTATCCCAGGTTACGACCACCAGTTTCATGGGGAACGCGATGGTTTCATTCTCCAGCTATCCTCTGATGGAAAAGAAGTATCCTACAGCACCTACATCGGGGGATCTGAAGATGATATCATACAAGCCATTGTCATGGATGACCAGCAAAAAGTATTTGCTACTGGTTGGACAAAATCTTCATACAAAAGTGGTTTTCTTCAAACAAACCATAAAAACAATAGTGAAATACCCGGTTACCAAAAAGAGTATCAAAACAGAAGCGATGTTTTTGTGCTATGTTTGTCGTTACAAACCAACCAAATAATTTATAATACCTATATTGGTGGAACAGGTGATGAATCTCCTCACTCCCTCGCATTGGACAAGCAAGGGTGTTGCTATGTAGTTGGGAAAACCGATTCCTCTCCAGAAATGGGTTTTCCAGTTCTACCTCTAGACGATGGCTTTGACAAAACAATAGATGGTGAAAACGATGGTTTCGTTATCAAGCTACATCCTATGGGTACCGATATTCTTTATAGCACCTATATCGGTGGTTCTTACTACACGGACACAGTTTCAGATATCTGTATCACCAAAAGAAACTCTGCCTACATCACCGGATGGACAAATTCAACTTTCGAACATGGATTTCCCATTGGTCAAATCGGTAATCGTATAATTCCTGGAAATGATACGCAAGAAAATGGTCATTTTGACGTATTTCTAATGGAACTTTCTTCGGATGGGAATGATGTATTGTACAGCACCTATATAGGTGGAACTGGACCAGAGTGGAGTTATTGTATTGCACAAGATGCAGATGGTAACGTTTTTATAGCTGGCAACACAGAAACCACACCTGAAAAGGGTTTTCCAATTGGAAAAACCATCCCAGGGCATCAATCTGAATTTCAAGGCTTGCAAGATGGTTATGTTTGGAAAATTGGTTCCATCCCCCAAGAAACGATTCTTGTAGACATCACGCTAAAAGTTGGACATCCGCTTGCTCTTGTTCATCCATCCAATGCAATAGAATCTATGCAGGTAGAAATGGATTGTCACCCCCTTTTTGATGGAAATCACTATTTGGTTCCACTACGCTTCTTAGGAGATTCTTTTGGTGCTTCTGTTCACTGGGATCCAAAAAAAGAAGTTGCAACCATCCAATATTTCAACCATTTTGTTACTTTTTGGCCCAATCGAAAAGGTACTGAACAACCCAATCTTGTTGTTCAAAACCTTATCTCAAAACAGAGTACCTCTTACCATGCAGTGCAAAATTGCATACAAAATGGAAGGATTCTGTTTGATCTACGCTATGTAGAAGAAATTTTTAAAGCAGAATATTCTACCGAATCATCTGGTAAAAACATATCTATTCAAGCTCGATTTCAACGGATACCTTCTTCTATTCCACTCTATTAGATCAATTCCTGTGTAAGTCGATAGTGTTCTTCGATTCCAAAAAATACAGTTTCGATATTCCGTAAAAACGAGTACAATTTTTAGAAAGAAAAAAAGATTTTTTATTTCTTTTATTCGAAAGATGCTGAATTCTTTTTGAATAAAAGATTGGAGCAGAAATGATGAAACGATTTAATGAAGAAAAAGGAATATATCGGAAGAATAGTGGAATCCCTATTGCAATGGTTTCTATTTTTATTGTACTACTATTCGCTTTTATACAAGGATGCGGAAGTATTTCCAAGGAACCCATCCAAATACACAAGGCTCTAGAAAACCATGCGTTTTCTTTACCCTACATCGCTATTGAAGATAACCAGCTTTGCATTCGGGATGCAGACCTTCACGAAACCATTGTTCTTAGGTCTTTGCCTGCGCAAGCTGCTATCTCAACAAAACCCATTTATCGTCAGAATGCAATGTACTTTAGTGTATGGGATGAAGATGAAAACTCAACATGGTCAAGCCTATGGAAATATCAAATTGACAAAGGGGATATGATTCTTCTGTGGGAAAGCTCCAAAGAGGATTGTAAGCTTCTCAACATCGACCCAACAGATACGATTTTTTGTTTGCAAAAGATCGATGCTGAAAATCCAGCTTTATATTTCTATGACAAAACCTCTTCTACCATGACAAACGCTGTTATGGACCAAAAAAGATCCCTTGATTTATGCTTCTTTGGCCATGACGCTTCAACTGTTATTCTGGGGCAATCAATTGAGGAAGATCCCTATGGAAGATCTTTCTTTTTTATCTGGACTCTTGGTTCAACCGAAAGCATATATGAAATCGGCAGGGGCATTGATCCAGTCATGAATGAAAATGGAACTGTTCTATGTTACAAAACAAAAAGCCCTCCTTCCCTCGTATTTTACTCCCTTGAGTCCAATGAAAGAATGTCCTTTCGCCAGCAAACCAATACGATCCAATGGGATTTTTGGGCCAGTGATACATTTTTCTTAGCAGAAAGGTTTTCTCCAGACGATACCAAACCACATTTTTACCGACTTAATATGCGCGGTGAAAAGGAACTCTTATCTGTCCCTATAGCACTAGATGACGGACAGATATGGTACGTTGGAATGGATCAAGAATGTCCCATTGTCTTTATCCAAAACGAAACTATGAGGGGCTTCATGAAATATACCGATACGGGCAAGTGGCAACGGTATGCACCACTTGCAGATATGAGTATCGAAAATCCCATTTCGTATATCAGTGAATTTGTACATGAGACTGAACTCTATCACTCCCCCTACACGTTGAAGTGCAATCCAGAGCAATACTTGGCTTTTTTTGTAGAAACGCAGAACACTTTATCATCAGACAATAACGATGATTTAAATACCATAGAATGTACTTTTTTCAAACCATCAACCCCTACGCTTAGCACCGGTAACGATAATTTTCAAATTGTTAAATGTACAATGACTGGTATCCATTATTCAATGCTGGAATCTAGGTTTTCTTTAGGGGCCTATGAATGTGGTAATTCATTCAATATACAATACTATTCGGAGGATCAATCCGTCGACAATTGTCCGAAATTGCTTTCGGTAACGCCAGGAATCAAAGCAACATATGTGGGAGAAAAGCTTCATTTTGAAGAAATCCGGTTTACTTCTCTGTTTTACACAAACGAACAGGCACCACGTTTTCATCCCATATCATTGGATCCTTCTGGACATACTGCGTACGGTTGGATTGATTTTGTTGATTCAGATGGGAAACCCCTGTTACATGAAATAAACAATGTACTTTTACCCATCGAAGCTGAAACATCTCTCGAAATGGAAGATATCTTTTCACTAACCGAAACCAACATTCATTTTATCAGCTGGGTGTTTCCAGCAAGCGAATAAGAATTACGTGGAACTTCTGACTATAGAAAAAACCTCTCTTTCTAGAAGAAAAAGAGAGGTTTTTCTGGTACGACTTGTGATTAATATCGCAGAATTGCTGCAATATTCTTTTTTTCAGGCATGAATTGAGGCATCATAGAAAACACAGTGCCTTTGTGAATAAGGGTTTGAATAGCAATGTAGCTATAAATATCTTCATCACCCGCTTCATACTGATCGTGAAGAGTTAAAGAGCCTTCTTTTTCATGTATCAATCCCCACTGTTCAATTCCTCTTGCAACAAAAAGGGTGTCAACAATTCCTTGTCGAGATTTTTGAAAAAGCTCTTCCACGATATTGGAGGTTCTACCTGTTCCAGCCAACTGATAATAATTATCTTCAGCTTCTTTTCGTTCCTTTTTGAACAGGGGTCGGATTAGAGGAAATCCCTTTTGTAAAAGTTCACCAGGTTCCTCTTCATCTGGGTTCCCGTTAATTCCGTTTTCAAAGAGATATGGATAACTATTCACTTCTCGATACAAAGCAATATTCGTCTCGGTAGATGCTAGAATAAGAGGATCTCTAGATCCATTAAGAGCTACATGAAGTGATTGATCAATCTTGCGAAAGTACTTTTTCAGGATATCTTTTTCAGAAGGTTCGGCACTACCATGCATCATAGATGTTTGATCGCCTTTGCCTCCAGAACCCATGAAATGATGGTGAAGGTGTTGTTCATTGTCAGCTTTTCCCATCGACTCTTTGAAATTTTTCGGCATGTCCTTAATTTCAATTTCTTCAATAGTATCTCGGTCACATTGAAAAAAACGTACTAAATTTGGACTAAATGCCAGGATGTTGAATTGTTCATTCCGGTTTAGTAGCGGAATAAGCGGATTTAAGTGAAATCGCTGTGTAACCACAACCATTTCTTTGAATGCATGAGGAACTCGAAAGTAGTGTATACCTGAAGGACCTAAAAAAACTGCCAACCCTTTTCTCTGATGTTTCCAAAAAAAAGGAGTATTCATGAGCTGAACAGCTGGATCAAGAATAGATTTGATTGTGGGAGTACGGACTCCATCAGCTTCAAGGTCTTCTTCAGCACGACGAATCAAATTCTTAAAACGGATTGGATCCTGATCGTTTTCTAAGCCCTTGCTATGGGTTGGCATAAACATGGATATGTGATATCCTCCAGAAGACTGCAACAATGCGTGTAAATCTTCTCTTGTAAATAAACGCATACGGTAACCTCCTGTACTTGTAATAAACAATGAAAGACACATTGCTTGTACTATGAAAGTATAAGATAAAAGGAGCAACACTCAAGAAAACTCCAAGATACCCATGAATAGTAGAATTATGCAAATGTTGAAAAATGTATTTGTAAGATCGACATAGTATCTTATAATAGCAACGTTGAACCGTTAGAAGTGAGCATCATGTTGACATCTTCAAATGGTTACAGCATTTTCAAATCTTGTCGATTTGGAGAGGAGACAATATGATACACGGCTGGGATGATGTTAAAGACCGTTACAAAAATGGTAAATTACTAGTTGGGAATACGCTGAGTTGTTATTTAAATGAACCTTTGGATTATGACCATCCTAAAAACATTTTTTTGGATGAAGTCGATACCAATCAGACGATTACCCATTTGGAGAATCATCCTATTTTTGAGGAGTTTCCAAGAAGACTCCATAAAGACCAGTTGAAAACTACGAAAAAAGTCATGCGTATGCTTTTTCATGATACTCCTCTTGAAGAAATTTTTCACTCCTTGCTTACAACCACCTCTATGGTCAATTCTCTGCGCAAACAAAGCCAGAATCTAGAAAAGGTTGATGTCCAGGAATGCGACAGCTTCCTTACTAGTCAGTTTGATATTTTAAAACGATTGTATGCCCTTACCGTATTACGAATTCACCCCAATTTTCATGCAGTTGAAGCAAATTATCCCTATTACCTTTCCTTCCTCAAGCATTTTCGATACATTTTTTCTCTCAGTTACGATCTCTCCTTGCAATGGAGCATAATGAAAGATGTTGAATGGTTTCAAGATGGATTCGGAAAACAATCTAAAACTAGTAAAAAAGTGTTCTTCTCAACCGAAAACTTACGTAAGCGAGATACCAACACATATGTATTCTATAATCACGGAAATTTCTCTATGATCAAGGATGAGTATCAGAATATATCGAAAATTGCCCCAAAAGGAGATAGTCTTCTCCATCGAATTTGCGAATACATTTTAACCAACCGTTTTCCGATGATTGTAACAGACGGTAGAAAAAACTATAAAGAAATTGCTGTACGTTCTGAAAAAGCCTACCTAAATAAAATTTATGAAGAATTTTTGCCAGAATCACTTGATGCAAAAAAAGGGTATTCCAATTCATTGGTCCTTTATGGACACGTTGATGAATCCGATGAATACGTGCTTCATAAGGTCCTAGAAGACCCTTTATTAGATTCAATTGCTATTTCGGTAGACAACGAGGATATTGAATCGGCTCAAGGATTACAAGAGACAATTCAAACCATTTTAAAACACCCCAAGCATAAAGATCGAGAAATTCATTTTGACTTTTTCGAATCCTTTACAATTGAAAAACCAATCGATAACGAATAGAGTTCGACAACAATACAACTCCTTCCTTTGTGAAGAAATATGAAAAGATTGTTTGATCTTGAAACAAAAGACGATTAAACAACCTTTTCATATTGGTAATACCAAAAGACTAAACCCATTTTCTTTGCCAAAGAGACTATTGTACCTATAATATTAGTATGAAACACGATGAAACTACTCCTAAGCATACAAAAAAAATTACTTCACTGGCATCGGGAACTACAGATTCAAACACTTTATCCATTTCAAATGGTTATTCCTGGCAAAAGGAACTCAATAACAATATCACCTCTGCCCAGGAAATAGCCCAAAAACTACATTTAACAAAGGAAGAGGAACGAAGAATCAACAGAATAACGTCCCAATTTCCGATGTCTATTACTAGGTACTATGCAAGTTTGATCAACCCAGAGGACCCAAAAGATCCCATTCGAAAGATGTGTGTTCCGAGTGCTTCGGAACTTTACATCGAGGGCCATTTTGATACCAGTGGCGAGCAATTAAACACAAAACTTGATGGTATACAACATAAGTACCACAACACTGTATTGGTCATGTCTACTAATACGTGTGCTTCGTACTGCCGCTTTTGCTTTCGGAAACGCCTGGTTGGTTTGTCCACCAACGAAATACTAAACAGAATTGATACCGTTACAGACTACATTCAAAATCATCCTGAAGTTGACAATGTATTGATTAGCGGTGGAGATTCTTTTATGAATGACAATTCTGTCATTGAGCGATACTTGCAAAAGCTATTTTCAATTGATCACATACAGTATGTACGTTTTGGCTCCCGGATACCCGTTGTCTATCCCATGCGGATTTATCAAGACAAAGAATTTCTTCGCATCATGAAAACTTACGCAAAGCAAAAGCAGATTTATGTCATTACCCATTTCAATCATCCTAATGAATGCACGCCTCAAGCAAAAAAAGCAATAAAAGCTCTACATTCTTGCGGTGTTACCTTTCGAAACCAAACGGTTCTTTTACGCGGTGTCAACAATGATCCTACAACACTGGCAACCCTCTTTAATACTTTGAATGCATGGGGTGTTGTACCCTATTATATTTTTCAATGCAGGCCTGTAAAAGGCGTAAAAAGACACTTTCAGGTTCCTTTGCTCCAAGGCTGCAACATTGTGAAAAAAACTCGCAAAAAATTGTCGGGTTTAGCAAAATCATTCCGTTTTGTTATGTCGCATTATACAGGGAAAATTGAAATACTTGGTCGTTTATCTGAGCACCGACTTTTGTGTAAGTATCACCAAGTACGTCATGACAAAGATCATGACAAAATGATGGTATTTCATCTCCAAGAAGATCAATCCTGGATTGACTTGAAAACAATTGACAACACTGAATTTTTCTCTTAGTTTTTCAATCCGATTCTACACCGCTTCATTCAGAACTCTTGTTCAAGATTCGCAAAATATTATAATAATATGCGAAACGAATCGCAATATATTATAATAATTGTAGAATGGAGCTGGAAATGATTCCCAGATTGCTTACAAAAACAATAGAAGATCGATTTTTTCATAAAAAAGCCATCCTGCTTTTTGGTGCAAGACAAGTTGGAAAAACGACATTGGTGAAATCTCTTTTGAAACAATACGAACAACAATCTCTGATATTGAATGCCGATGAACCTGATGTTCGAAAACTCCTAACAGAACCATCTTCCACCTTTATGAAAACTCTATTCAGTGCAAAGAGGATTGTTCTTATTGATGAAGCACAGCGAATACCTGCTATTGGAATAATTCTAAAACTGATTGTTGATGAGATACCCCAAGTGCAAGTTATTGCAACTGGATCATCCTCTTTTGAACTAGGTCATCAAGTGATAGAACCATTAACAGGAAGAAAATATGTGTATACTCTCTATCCAATTGCATTTCAAGAAATAGCTCAGCATATTGGAATGTTAGAAGAAGCACGTTTATTGCAGTATAGACTAGTGTATGGGAGTTATCCTGAAATCATTTCAAAGCCTGGTGAAGAAAAAGAATTGCTTCATCTACTTACGGACAGTTATCTATACAAAGATCTTTATAAACTGCAGACAATTATGAAACCTTCTGTTCTTGAGCGAATCGTCGAAACTTTAGCATTACAACTTGGAAGCGAAGTGTCCTTTAATGAGCTTTCTCAACTTGTGGGTGTAGATCGTACCACAGTTGAAAAGTATATCGAATTGTTGGAACAATCATTCGTTGTTTTTAAGATTCCATCCTTCAGCAAAAATGCACGAAATGAAATTAAAAAAGGGAAGAAGATTTACTTCTATGACAATGG
>CAYRWA010000031.1:0-10434 GCA_964427915.1 uncultured Caldisericota bacterium | reverse complement strand
GACTATCATTGACATCATGGAAGGCGGAGAAGAGGCATTTAATCGTAGAAAGGAGATTTATCAAATATGGAAACCATAAGCTTCTCTAAATTGAGGTTTATACATATGATGCATATAAGAGATCACATAAATGATTGACCAATGGTTTAAAAAAGATCTAGAGAATATTTATGATCAACACAATGTTGCAGTGTTTATTGATGAGTCGGGCGAAGTTGAGTTTTTACTAAAGACTGTTGAAAGTATTTATACTGTCTATCATGCACACACTGAGTTAGAAGAGCTATATGTAAAGTACATGATTGAGAAAGCGCAACCTAGCCACGAAAAATATCTCATTTATACCCGCACCAAGAAGGATCGGCTTACATTTATTCGCGAGTATTGCGAAACCTGCGGATGCCTAGAAATTCGTAATCTTCAAAACTATGTTAGAGATAAAGTCTATGAAATCCTCAACTTAAACATTACTCTGTCTAATGATGAGATAATGTCTGCAGCTAAAATCAGTGTTGGAAAAGATAAAGCATACTGGATGGATCTCTGTTACAAAGGTGCCACCGAAATTTTCAACCTGGACAAAGATCTTTTAGAATTTTTGAATGATCCCATTCTCTTTTCTGAAAAGAGATATGATGAACAACTTAGAGAGGTGTTTTACCGTAAAGTAAACGAACTACTTGGAAAGGGGTATCTAAAAAAGCCCCCCACTACGCTTGCTCAAGAAGTCGTAACCGCAATGTTGGGTGGTTTGTTGAACGGTCAGTGTAATAAAAAACTTGTATCAACCTATAAAAAATGGTTAGATTCAGTCTCTTACCGTGATTCTTTTAACAAATATCTTGAATATTATCCACTTAACCTCAATGTAGACATATGGAATGTTAGCATTAATCACCCTTTCCGTCAGATCGATGAAAAGTGGTTGACTGAAATCGGAAACAGTTTAGCCAACCAAGAAATCATTGCTGGAAAACTACCCAAGCTGTGCAACAGGAACAAAAGCAAGCAAGCTCAAACTCTCGGTATTTGTTTCTGGAGTGATGTAATCACCCTACTCGAATTTGATCCCAAGAACATATCGTATCTAAGTGCTTTTAATGAATGTGTTGAGTATTACAAAAAGCATTTCTGCAAATTGGATACTGCTATCCGTAATTTATACACAGAGTTCCTGGATAAGAAAAAAATCCTGGAACCCTTTCAAGAACTATACAAAGAATATGTCTCTATTTTTCTCGACAAATGGTTTACCTATTGGGAAGAATACAAAGAAAACCAGACGGGTACTCTTCAGCGGATTTTTAATGAATCTTCAAGTGAAAAGATCGCTATCATTGTTGGTGACGGTGTAGCTTATGAAATAGCAAAGTTGGTGGCAGAAAAGGTCAAGGGATCAGCGAGTTTAAAGAAAAACTCAATTCTTGCTGATATTCCTTCTGAAACCGAGAACAATATGAGCCGCATTTATATGTCTAATGGCGTTACGGAAGCAATCCAGGCCAAACGAGAGAAATACTTAGTAGCGGAGAACCCGGATGTAAATATAGACTTTATTCGACTGGATAAGGTAACCGAAGAAACTCAACCAGGACAATTCTTAATCTGCACATACAAAGATATTGACGAAATAGGTGAGAAAGTTCAGCAAAAAGCACTTAAATATTTTCCCACAGCTATCGATTTCTTCGCTGAGAAGATTTCACTTCTTCTTTCCAATGGCTACGCGAAGGTTTACCTCATTACAGACCATGGTTTCGTCCTGACAGGTCTGTTGACAGAAGCAGATAAAATTTCTGCTTCTCCAATAGGGGATTGTAAAAAGGCAGAACGATATATTCGGACAGAGAAAAGACAAATTGATCTTACCCCAGGATTAATTGAAGTCAAAAAAAGTTACCACAAATTTGAATACATTTATTTTGCAAAGAGTATGAATTCATTCAAAACCCCCGGTTTGTATGGATTTTCTCATGGAGGCATATCACCGCAGGAATTGATCACTCCTTATTTTTGCTGGGAGCGAATCAACTCATCAGCACTGCCTGTAACCATCGAAAATAAATCGGAATTGCAAGATGTCACCGGAGAACTCTTTTCTATTGTAATTCAAGCAAGAGAAGCTACTCGCAATCTATTTACCCTAAACCGAAAGGTCTATCTTGTCTTCTTTACTAACAAAAAACAGGTCCATAAAAGCAGTGTACTTAGTATCGCGCAAAATGAGACGATTACTAAGGAATACACATTTGATGGCCATCCAGAAATGGAAATCCAACTTCTGGATGCTGATACAAAGGAATTGCTCGACCGATCTGTAATCAAACAGAACAATGAAAGAGATTTACATGGACTATTCTAATTATGAGGAACCAAAATGGCAGTATTAAATGATTTGGATAAAAAACTTTTGGACCATTTCAGGGGATATGTAGTAAAAAAAGATCTTGTTCTTTCTGTAAAGGTTGGAGCTAACGTACCCGTCTTTGTTCTTGAATACCTAATTGCGAATTCGTGCTCAACAGATGATGAAGAAAAGATAAGAATCGGAATGGATAACGTTAAGAGAGTTCTCAGTGAGCACTTTGTAAATCCTGAAGAAAGCTCCCTCATTCATTCTAAGATTCGCGAGCAGGGACGTTACAAAATTATTGATAAGATTTCTGTTGAGTTAGATTCAAAGAAAGATATTTATTGGGCAAAACTTCTGAATAGCAACATAAAAAATGGAAACATTACAGATAACTTAGTAAAACAGCACGAAAAAATGTTGATGGGTGGCATATGGGCAATTATTGATGTAGAATACGACCCAGACATTCGAATAGGGCAGAACATATTTCCATTCGTTGTTACAGATATAAAACCAATCCAGCTATCTAGCTTTGACAATGCTAGAGTACTAAATAAGCGTAAGGAATTTACAAAGAGTGAGTGGCTTGACGTCCTATTAAGGAGCTGTGGATATGAACCAAGCGCAGAGGGCGTTTCTGATCGTATCAAGATGCTATTACTCTCCAGATTACTCCCCATGGTAGAATCGAATTTTAATTTCATCGAATTGGGTCCACGTTCGACTGGTAAATCATTTGTATTTAAAGAACTAACGCCTTATGCTGTATTAATTTCTGGGGGCCAGGGTACTGTGGCAAAACTATTTGTGCATGGTTCAACAGGGAAAGTAGGTGCAGTGGGACAGTGGGATGCAATCTGTTTTGATGAAGCAACGGATAGGATCTTCAAAAATCGGGATGCTATTCCTCTTATGAAAGACTACATGGAATCTGGCTCTTTCTCTCGTGCAGGTGCTGGAGGAGAAATTACCGGCGTTGCATCCATTATCTTGAATGGCAATATAAATCAACCCGTTGAAACAGTTTTACAAACCTCACATCTCTTTAGTCCACTATCTGATGAAGTTAATAGTGATACAGCTTTTCTTGACCGCATACACTTCTATCTACCTGGCTGGGAAATGATAAAGTTTTCTCCAAAACATTTTACATCTAGTTTTGGGTTCAGTACAGATTATTTTTCTGAAGTTCTCAAGTCTTTACGGCGGGTAACTTATACTGATGCAATTGAAAAATATTTTTCATTAGGGGCTCATTTAAAACAAAGAGATACAAAGCCAGTTAAAAAGATTGTTTCTGGATTTATCAAGTTAATGCATCCAGATGGCGTGTATACAAAGGAAGATATTAAGGAGTATCTAGAAATTGCCCTTGAAATGCGTCGGCGCGTTAAGGAACAACTGAAGAGAATTGGTGGTATGGAATTTTGGGATACAAACTTCTCCTATATCGATAAAGAAAGTCAGGAAGAGACTTATGTTGGTCTACCTGAAGAAAAAGGATCTCATATTATTGAAAACACTCCACTCCCACCAGGAGTTTGCTATACAAGTACTAGCGATGGAGAAAATGTTGCTTTGGTGAGAATTGAGACCGTAGTCGTTGCAGGATCTGGAAAAATCAATATTACAGGTGTCAACAACACGGTGGTAAAAGAAAACATCAAAAACACATACCAGTACATCAAGGCAAATGAAAAAACAATTCTGAGCGACAAACACTCCCTAAAAAATTATGATATCACGATACAGGTAACAAATCTTCTGGGATCAGTTATATCGTCGGGAATAGGTTCTGCCGTATATATAGCTATCGTGTCAGCTCTTTACAAAAAGAATCTTAAAACCGGACTTGCAGTACTGGGCAACATCTCTGTAGGAGGGGCTATAGAACGTGTAATCAATTTTGCTGACAAAGTTACGATGCTTTCAGAAAATGGTGCAAAGAGCGTTGTAGCTCCAATGGATAATCTTAATGAGCTTTCCAACGTACCACCTTCTGTGCTTGGAAACACAGATGTACCCTTCTACCAGAACAATCAGATGTTGATGCAGAAATCGATACTACAGGACTAGCCCAGGTGCTTCAAAACCTTTATTATGTCTACAAAACCGTTCCATCGTTTGCTTTCTGTTTTTTTACAACGAAAGCATTCATCTACTTCACTTCAATGCTTAGTTTGGCTTCCTTATAGCGTTGACTTTGATCTGTAACCTTTACGGTAATGTTCAGCGTCCCTCTTGCATTAAACTGGTGATAGAAGGTTTTTCGAATATCCCTTTGATTACTCAAAGTTTTTTGTTGACCATCACCCCAGTCTATCGTTAGATTAAAGGGTAGTTGGGCCCCCGAAAGCACAAAATCCATTTCTAGTGGTGTTTCTTGGGATATATAGAGAGTACCATTCTCAGGATCCCATTGCGCATTACGGTAATACAATCCAATATACAATTTAGCTTGGTCTGTTCGTTTGGGCTCCAACTTGAGCATTACATGAGTAAAGTCTAGAGATTTTTCTGTACAATTGACATCAAAATACACAGGGCATGAACGTGTATGGGATACAGCTTCTTTAACCATTAGGTCTACTTGAAAGCTTTGCGCGCTATTCGCTGGTAAAGTCCCCATGTCTATTTCAATTGTTGTTGGGGTCAGAATTCTGGAACGATAACGTGTTGCCCGAAGAAATTTAGTTTCTTCTGGTATCGTTACTTCAACCAAGGTATTAGTGGCGTTTGCTTGACCTTTATTAAGAACAGTCACAACCATTAAGGCCTCTTCTCCTTTGGTAAAGGAGGGTTTGTTAGCTTCTGCCCAGATGCAGAGGTTGGGCGAGGGTTCATTGGTCAAAGGACCTACTTGGACAAGATTGGAAGAAATTGAGTTCATTGGAAAATGATCTATTGCTGTGACGTAGTACGTATAACTTTCTCCTGGTAAGCCAGTAGTGTCGGTAAAACTATATCCATTACCCCCATTGGAAGTCAATATCAAATGCTGCTCGTAAGTCATAGGTTGCTGTGTATCAAGAAATGCAATAGGGACAAATTCATCTGATGAGGAAGAAGCCCGATACACTTGGTATCCTTTTATATCATAAGTGCCTTTTTGAGAACCCTTCCAGCTAAGCTGTACTGTGCGAAATTTAACAGAAGCACTCAAGCTAGAAGGTGCACCAGGTGGTGTAAGTGTTCGGTCAATTTCGCCATCGCCATTCAAATCGCTTTCAAACACAACCTCCTGCGTATCCCAGTTGATATGGATATGGTCGGTTTGGTTTTCCTGAGTGAATTGGTTATCAAGTTCATATATGTGTTGTATTTCTTGATTATCAGTGGAATGAACCGAAGTAAAACGGACATTATATAGGCTTTCACCAAGACCGTAAACATTATAGGTAACATCGGTATCTGTAGGATTATACCATTGAATTGTACCATTTATTACATCAACAAAAGCATTTTCTGTGGTATTATTGCTATCAAAAGGGCTTAAATAAAAATGCCCATCAGAGCTATCAACCATAATTATTATTGAATTATCCCCTTGTTGTCCTGTAATATTAGACAAACATGTGCTATTTTTTTCAAAGTCTAATAGTTCTATCTGCATGAAATTTTTAAAATAATTGTTATTTGCACTATGGGTCTGTTCAGAACATTGAATACTTGCTATCTTAGAAGAAGCCAGATTTTCAAGATCTTCATATGTCATTTTTTTGTCAAAGAACCGCCAGTATTCTTTGGAATCAATTTTCGTTAAAGGATTAATCAATAGTTGGTCAATAATACTGAATGATATTTCTGAACGTAAAATTTGACTATGATCTTGATGAAAAAGAACATGATTCAAACCGCTATTTTGTTTCTTATATTTTGTTATATTATATAGCCTTGCGTTATTTGATTGAACAGTACCGTCACTTCTTTTTTTGAAATCATAGATATTTTCACCTTTTCTCAATACATCCCAGACATACGCAAATTCACCATCAATACTGTTTTGTTCTTGTGATCGAGGTGGTATGGTATCATATTTTGGCAAATAGGGATAATCTGGATTTACTCCTACAAGTGTATGATAATAAACTCCATTAACCAATTTGTCATCAATGTGTTTACTCTTACCTGGTAGACTAAAATCTTGATCTCTTTCATAATTAAGAATTCTTAAAAACTCACTATCAGGCATCATTTGATCTGCACAAACGTAATTGCCAATGATGAATTCAGCAATATTTTTGTACCATTTAGATGCCCCATGATGAGGTGATCCACAGGTAACTAATTGATACACATCATTGTCATATTTTGGAAGTCCAAGCCTCCTATTCCAACTATCTTTACCATAAATAGTTTTTGCATGATCAGAATCAAAAGCTTTTTCTTCTATATAAGTTCGTGACACCAACCCCCCCATACTATGGGCAACAATATTTACTTTTTTTGCTCCAGTTATTTTTTTTACAACATCAATTGCTTTCTTGAGATCTTTTGCATAGGTTCTTATATCGCCTCTTGTGGGTTTTCTAAGCGCATTGATTGGATTTTCAAATACTTGGAATCGTATAGTTGGATCATAGTCTAAATAAAGCGCACTGTCTTTTTCAAAATTATGGCTATAATCTACTACAAAAACATGCTTGCGATAAGCTGATACAGGGTTAATTCTATAAACATAGTGATTGTTAGCTTTGGAAACAGGAAATACATCAACAACACTTGTGCGATGAATACACTCATCGTATTGTTCTTTATCCACCCATTTGCGAGGTATTGAGTCTGTACGCCCATATACCATCCCAAAAGGAATTGGATCGGGTTGCAGATCGTAGTCTTTTGTAAACCTCATGTCGACACCTGTAAAAGATAAAATTAAATCTTGCATAGTTTTCAGAGGATTATGATTAAGATAAACAGCTATCCCATGAACTAACACAATTGGATAAATCCTCTTTGCACTAGCTTTATTGGAATACCCTGTTTCAGTGCCACCTCTAGTTGATGTAACATAATAATGATATGTAACATCATACTCAACATCATAGTCAGTATAATATGATTCAGAAAATTTATCAATATCAGAATTCGTCAATGATTCAAGATGTTTCAATGGACTACACTTATTATCATAAACTTCCATACGATAAATATTGAACACTGTATCCTGGGAATAAGAGTTTCTATCCCAAGCTAAATGAACTACGCTATCAGTAGGAAATGCCCTTAAATTTCTTGGTGCATTTGGATCCACTTCTTCGTCAGGTGGTGGAGGGTCGTCGGGGGGCACATAATCTCCTGCTTTGAGGCAAGGGGTCAACAAAGAGATAAACCCATTTGAGCTATACCATTCTTCATCTTGATCTTCTATCTTTCCATTATGGTTTTCTTGGGCTCCTTCTTTTGTTTTTGGAAAATCTGGACAAGAGGTTAATCCTGCCACATAAATGTTTCCTTCAACTGATTCTCTTATTGAATTAATTGAGTTTGGCTTTTGACTTCCGAGATATGTTGATTGATAGCATATTGTTAAATCTAAAGATAGGTTAGAAATAAAACCCGATAAAAAACTCTTTCGTTCTTCTTGAATTCCGTCTACTAATGAAGGCAAAGAATCACAATCTGTTGGGCTATCATAAGCAGACCCACCCGCATCACCTGCTACAAAAATTGAAGAGCTTTTTAAAGTTTCTATTTTTTCAGTTATTGATTCTATTCTCCTCCCCAAATAAGTAGATTGATGCAATTGGGTTAAATCGGATGATAGAAGAGAAATAAATCCATTGTATTTTCCGTTATTTTTTTCTTGGACACCACCTGCTGTGCCTGGAAAATCTTTTGAAGTAGTGTTCCCTGCAACGATAATTTTTCCGGATTTGAGTTGAATGCTTGAACGAATTGTTGTATCGCTAGGATGCGAGGGGTAAATAGTAGATATGCTCCCACCCAAATATGCAGATTGATGCAATTGGGTTAAATCGGACGATAGAAGAGAAACAAAACCACTCGAAGACCCTTTATTTGTTTCTTGGGCGCCACCTACTGTGCCTGGAAAATCTTTACTATTTGTAAAACCTGCAACGATAATTTTTCCATTTTGAAGCTGATTGGTTGTCCTAATATAGCAGTTACTTTTGCTCCCACCCAAATATGTAGATTGATGCAATTGGGTTAAATCGGACGATAGAAGAGAAATAAATCCATTATAATTACCAATATTTGTTTCTTGCGCCCCACCTGCAGTGCCAGGAAAGTCTTTACTAATTGTTGCACCTGCAGCGATTATTTTTCCATTTTGAAGCTGATTGATTGAATACACATAACAATAGCTAGTCCCATTTAGATAAGTAGATTGATGCAATTGGGTTAAATCGGATGATAGAAGAGAAATAAATCCGTCTGCATCAAATGTTTCAAATCCTTTATGCTTTTCTTGCGCCCCACCTGCTGTGCCTGGAAAATCTTTACTATGTGTTTTACCTGCAGCGATTACTTTTCCATTTATTGCGATTTTCATTGAAAAAATCTTATCATTCCAAGATGTTCCACCTAGGTAAGTTGTCTGGTGTATTTTTTTAAGATCTGAAGATAATAAAGAAATATAACCGCAATAATCATGTTCATAATCTGTCCTTTTTGCCTGTGCCCCACCAGTTGTGCCTGGAAAATAATGTGAAGTAGTCGCGCCTGCAACATAAACATTACCATTGGGAGCTACTTCTAATGAAACAAGTGTTTGCTCTGCTAAAACCATTGCATATCCCACCTTAATTCCCTGCAAATTTAGGCAGGAAAACTTTCAATTGTTTGAACAACAGTCTCTGTGTCTTGGTGATTTCGTTAATGATGCACACTTGTCCTTTCCAAATGGCCTTTTTCAGTTTGTGTAACTCAAAAAATACACTATGGATCGAGTATTTTGTATCCACTTGTCCGTTTTTCATTTTTCCCAATAAATAGGTTTGTACAATCAGAGACAAAAAAAGAACAAATAGGATACTTTTCATCGTATTGCTCGAATGAACACGAAGAGGTTGAAATTGTAGTTCATTTTTCCCTGCATCAAAGAGTTTTTCCACGGCTTCTCGTTGCTTGTATTGTTCTAGCAGTGTTTTACCATCGCTGGGAGTAGAGCTGAGAAGAATCATAACGCCAAAGTATTGGGTTGTTTCTTTCATAGCCTGCGCATTTTTACACACCTGGAAGGTGTTTTTGGTATGCTGCAGTGTAAAGTAGGACTCCCATTTGCCGGTGGTCTCTTTCCAAATCTCGTCTCTTTTCTTTTTGGTAGAGATCAACGACCATTCGATGTCTTGTAGTGCTTCTTCTACATATAGAAGATCTGTCAGAAAGGCAGTTTCTTCTTGTTGTTTTCGCTGGGGATCCAAATACAGACCATAGAAAAGAGGAAATGTAGTGGAGGTAGGATGGTTTTCTTCTGCTTCTGCTTCTTCTTTTTTCTTTTTGGTAGTTGGCTGAGAGGATACGGAGCGTAAACACGGATACTCCATGTATCCTGTGACAGCATAAAGAGGTTTTCCTTTCCATAGAAACAAATGATCTGGTGATTCTAAGGGTTCTTCACGAGTCACAATCTGGCGGTATAGTTTTTTGGCTGTACGAGGAAGGGGGAGAAGAAAAGAATGTTTTTCTGCATGAAGCTTTCCCAGATTGTACCCACTGTAAAACCCTCGATCCAAAATAAAATGAATGGAAGGGATCCCCAAAAGAGAGGCTTCCTCGACCATATTGGAGAGAAGGGATACATCTTTTAGAGAACCTGGATAGATTTTGTAGTAAAGAGGCAGGTGTTGTTCTTGGTTCACCAATACACCTACATTGATCTGTGGATAGGGAGAGTGATCTTTGGCATACCCAATTTCCAGTTCTTCCATTCGTTTGGCTTGAGAGGTAAAGGACGTAATGTCAAAGAGAAGAGAATCGCCTTCTTTGTTGATCTTTTGACTCCAGTGAAGAAGAAAATGAGGGATTGTTTCTTCTGCTGTTTCTCCGATGTTGGATAAGGCATTGGAAATGGCATGCGAGGACAAGGATTTTTCATACGGATAGAGAGTTTTCAG
>CAYRWA010000030.1:0-78050 GCA_964427915.1 uncultured Caldisericota bacterium | reverse complement strand
GCATTGTAGTTCATAATCATGGGCCTGCCATAGGTGCCTTTTTCTTTCTGGCCGCGAAGGTCTACGCCATAGTCGTATTCGCCAAGATAATTTGGATCGCCACCATCTCCTGCAAACCAAGTGTGAGACATCATTTGTATATTGGCAGGATCGTTTACATCATTGGGGTTGTCGGCATCATATACATAATATTGAATAGCAGGTTGACGGGAAGAAACTAAATCGATGCATTTCTTAAGTGGTTGTATTACCAAGTCTTCGGGGGCAATATCTACAAAATGTTCATCGTAGCAATCGTAGACATTTCGAAGGCTCGGGAAATTCTTTCCATATTGATTCTCAATATCGCCTGGCATTGCATTTACGGGCACAGGAGGATCAATCATGAAAGGTACTTTGCGATAGTTTTCTTGCCATTCTTTTTTATTAAACAGGGATCGAATCCAGAAAGGATCTTTGTAGTTGGTTGCGAAACTACCGGAATAATCGGTATCCCAGGGGGTAATAGCAGAGACCCCGCCAAGGTCGGCATACGCTTTTATTTGAAGCTGATTGAAAAGGCTGGTACCAGCGTAAAATCCGTCCATGCCATGGAATCCATCGTTACAGGAGCCGCGGTAAGGAGTATACTGGAATTCAAATACGGGATTGTCTTTATCAATGTAGCCAAACTCTGTAAAGACTTTTTCGTTGTATAAGTCTTCATCGGGTGGTTCGGGCGGTCCCCAAATCATGCTTTTGCCATTAAGCCAGTCAGCTGAGTTCATAGGAGTGGATCCGCCATAGCTCCAGGGAGCTACTTGTGCTACTTGAGCATAAAAATCGGATACACCAATAATGGGAATATAGGGGACGGTTTCGTAAGAACAGCCGACATTTGGATCAGTAACTATTTCGGAACTATCGACATCAAAATCATCAAAAAACTTACCATTTCGTAAAACATCGCCATTACGAAGGTACATATTGGCAGGTACATTGATACCTGCCTGCCCTTGGTTGCGATCGGAATAGTTGAATATGATAGTACCGCCACGAGTAAGAACAAGTTCAAACTCAGAAGTCCAGTTAGCAACATTAGCGCGTTGCGTAGGTGTTGTATAGTCACCATAGGATCGTATGTCATAGTTAAACTGGTAATTGTTTGCTTTGAATGGATTTGTCATTACACGCCAAACAATTCGTAAGCTTTCCTCTGTTTTACGGTAATATACGCCATATCCGGGTATTGTTCTATAGTAGTAAGGATAGTATCTTCCTTGCGTTGGAATATGCCATTGGCCAGACATAGGGATGATCCAGGTATTTTTGAGCATCATTAAGTCCCACGGATAGTAACATGTCATATACTGCCCGGATCCATCATATCGATACCAAAACCCGAGAGGGTAGCGGTATCCACCGTATTGGGAAGCGTTGCTATAGGGATAGGGTCGTCCGCCATAGGCATACCCATACATGGACATATAGTCGTATCGGTATTCATAGGGATAGTAGTTTGCGTACAAATTGGGGTAGCCACGGTACAATGCCAGCATACCATCTTCGGTAATATAGGTGCGGTCGTAGACGCTACCATTGATTTCTAGGCCATCGTTTCCAGCCCCCCAAAGAAGCTGATACATTTGTATATTGTTACCATAATAATAATATCCCGTTGATGGGGTAAGATTGGTCATATCATCGGTAATACCGATATAGCCGTTTTCGTCTAGCAGTACGTCATATAGTTTGTTGAGTTCATCGGATTCTTTGTTTTTAGGTTTGGGTTCTCGAACGGAAACCCATACTTTTTGACCATCTTTTAAAGCAGACATATTGTTTAAGGACAAACGAACCGTTGATGTTTGTTCAACTTTTAATGGTCGATCAATATCAACATTGAGTGCTAATTCGCCAGGACGCACAATAATGTCAAAAAAGCGACTGTTTCCGTTTTGACCCATACGTACCATGTGATTGATGTGGGTGGTGTAGAAGTATTCAACGCTATTTTCTATTTTGGAGCCACATTCGAAATGAAGACCCGATATTTCACATTCGGTTAGGCGCGTGTCGCCCTCGTCAACAAGAAAATTGTTGTTGGCGTCTTCGTAAATGGTTTCTCCGTATTGAAATTCTTCGTCGTATACCCAAACTTGAGCACTGTCTGCAGTTTCTAATATGTTGAGACGGGCTTCGTCATAAAATTTGTATTTGTAGACCCGTTCGGTAACTGTTGCGCCCGTATCGGGGTCGATATAGGTTACATCTTCCCAGAAATCAAATAGGGCCAAATCGATATCGGCATCTCCGGGCATTACGGTAGTACCAACTTGGTAATCGATAAAGTTGCCACTTCGTTCTATGGTTACAGGAGTATGTCTGATATCCCCTTCTTGCACGGTGTAATAGGTAGCATAATCGGGGTCGCGAGGATCGGGAGGAAGCTGTTTTTCTGCTTTTTCATAAATGGATTCTCCACAACCAAACCCGTTGACAGGATTGAATGAAGTATCGTGATAAAGCATGTAATCGGGGAATTGGGTTAATTGTCTACCGGCATCTGGAATACCAGTAATGCCGTTAGAAGCACCAAGGTATTCCTCGCAAACGCGACCTTGTTTGTATTCATCGCCTAATGAATTCAACAAGCAATCATCGGTAGAAAGATTTTTTCCAAGGTTGTTGTCGTGACCATTGTCGCGGAAAATTTCAACTCCGATATAGCTGCGATAATCTATTTGAACATCGTGAAATGTACAGGCAGGCACTTGAAACTGATCTCCGGTTGGGTCGAGTACGGTGTTCTTTTGGATTCTGCTTGCCATGGGAGCAAATTCTCCATTGGGAGAACGAAGAACAGCTGTTGTTGTAGAGGGGTTTGAACCTTGCCATATGTTCGTTTCAACTGATATATCGTATTTTGTACCCGAACATCCATTGGCTTCTAATACTTCTGTTAAAACAAGGATATCTTTGTCGGCAAAAATTTCAGAATATGTAAATTCCAGCGATTTTGCTGTGTAATTGCCTGTTACAAAAATATTGGTAAGCCTGGTATCTCCTGTTTTAATTACGCGATGATCACCGTGGACACGGTAGATATATTCACCGGGATTGTAAGATCCATCGGGAATTTTGTTATCAATAAAGCGAACATCGTGTCCTGTAAAATTACGGAATGAAACAAGCTCTAGTCCGATATCTTTGGCCCCTGTTTTTACAGGAAATGTTTCGGAAACGCCATAGCTAAAGCTCTCATTACCTACAACCACGGAGGTGGGAGTTAGTCGATAATCACCTTCTTCTACTTGTGCGTTGTCAGGCGGGGTAGGGGTAATAATAGGATCGTATACTTTGCGATAAATGAATTCATCGGAATCGTAGGTACCATTTGCATTGGCATCGTGATAATAAATGGCATCATCGGGAGTGAGAGGAAAGGGGTTGGCCGAGAGAGTATAAGAATTGGGCTCTACGGGTACTCCTTGATAGGGATCCCATGTCCAATTTGTTAATGGATTGACTTCCCAATCGCCAGATTTGACAATACCATCGGCTACGGTGTCGTTGTCGTTTAAACCACCTTCACGAATATATTCAGGACGGTTGATCCATCCAATTTGCCATACACGGTTCGTTCCCGGTTTCAGCGCCATATCGCGATCCCAGAAAAATATGCGGGGACGGTAGTCGGGATGGGTTGGATCAATTACGTATGGCCCCTGTGTATTGTTGGAGCGAACAGGATCGATGCGAGCCATTGGGTTGGATGCATTGGAACCTGGTACATATCGTGAGCTTTGAGGATCGGCTTTTGCTTGGTATCGTGGATCGTTAAAGGATCCGTCTGGATCAAACCAAAGCTGACCACCATCATCTAGTACGATATACCATTTCTCTTTTTCTTGAGAAAGACCGCCTTCGGGATGAATGGTGAGATAGAATTCTGCCCAATACTTGGGATATGAGCTGGCAGGACCAAACTCTTCCACTTTTTCAGGGTTTCCAGATAAATCTTTCGCTCTGGGAGTATAAGGCATGAGATAGGTATTATCCTCATCTTGTGGAGAATAACGACCCCAATAATTTGTTCCTTTACGTTCCCATTGGAAACTTCGAGAATCTACCTCTCCAGCAATTCTCTCGTATGCAAAAGGGGTATTCACGGTCCCTAATCGAACTCCACTTGCATTCGAATGTGCTGGGTACATATCCAGAAAAGCCATTGTTGCAGGCGTATTCATAGATGCACCAGATACCTTTGTAACGCCCATATTATGAGAGTTTAAGGGTACCATTCCACAAAGGAATAAAGCAATAACCAAAATAGACAATAACTTTCTCATAGCGCTCTCTCCTTTACTCAAGGAAGATTTCTACCTTTTAAAACAATGATCGTGCTCACAAATTTACTACAATTTTTCCTTTTTTTTTCTAAATGTCAAGAAATCCTGGCTCAATATCTTTCTTTTAAAAAACTGCATGGTTTCTATGGAACAGGAATTCTCACAATGTTTGAAAAACACATTTGATCCTTCCAATATAATTCTGCACGATTCCACAAAAATCTTTTTTTCTCCAAAGCGGGAATCGAAACAATAAAATGTTTGAGTGGATAGTTCTTATTCGATGCTTTTGCTGTCCCGATTAAATACACTCCATAGCCAACGCGAGAAACCAGTAGCATTCCATTCACAAAACCTGCTGTGGAAATACCCGTGTAAGTAGATTGCTGGGACGGTTCTTTGGAAAGTTCAATGACATGCACTATGGTTCCGCGGAGGGCATCTAGTATATAAATTCTTCCTTTTACAGTTGAATATAGAACGTAAGATGCATTTTTCGTATCTACCACGATTGGTTTTTCAACGATGTAATCTTCAACTAAGCTTAATCGCCAGCGAATCATACCGGTGCGAACGTCGACGCATACTCCTCGGGTATAATCGGACCAATACGAGAAGTGGATGTTTCCTTTTTGCAAGATAGCCGGACTGGTCGATCGATAACAATATTTTTTACACCACAGCTTTCGAACTTTCCAAACAATGTCGCCATTTTCGGGATTTGTGCAAATCATATCATCTTCGAATGATTGTAGCCACAAAAGCCTGCCGTCAATAGAAATGGTGGTGGAGTCAGAATGAGAATATCCAAAGGAAGAAAGAAGTTGTCCGTTGCGAGCATCGAGGATATCTTTTCCGCAAAATACAACCGGCATATCCTCTACAAAATTAGTACAGAACGTCCATGCATCTGCTTTCTTTTTATATCGCATACTACCATCATGTTTATTCAGTGCTATTAGGTAGCCCGTATCGGATACAAAAATAAAAAAGGATTCCCCATCGTAGGTACAAGAAAATAGAGATGATCCCGTTGATTTCATATCAGTAGCATCCCATAAAACAGTACATTGCTGGTTTTGAGGAGAATATTCCAGATATACAGCTTCTCTTTCAGATATTGCAAAAATGTTCCAATTTCCTTTGTGGTTGATTTCAAGTATAGGCTGTGTGTAACAATACCCTAGAGAAAGAGGAATGGTATATCGAACTTTTTTTTCTGCATCCAAAAATACTATATTTCCCCGGGGATCGGTTTGCATCAAAAACCATTCATTCATATGCCCATCCCAAAAACACCCGGGGATAGGGATAGGCCTTGTCTCGTCAAACAAATGTACATCTTGGGGCAAGAAGGTTGCTGTATTGTCTAAAGGAATTGAATCAGCTTCCCGATAACAACTTTCTCCGGTTGCAAAAGAAGGGGCTGTATTCGTCACAGCAGTTGAAAGATAGGTTTGCATAGATAAGGTGGAATTTGGAATGTGAGGAGATGGATTGCCAAACCGAAACAATCCCTCCCCGGGAACAACAGCCCACATCATTTGTTCGCTCAAGGCAAAACAGGTTCCTATAGACTTTTCCTGTATAGGACTTTGAATAGAAGACAAGCTACGAGGATAAGAGTCAGCAATGGTGGCATCGGTCGAGGAAAGAGAAAAGTATTCTCGTCGTTCATTTGCAAACAAAAACTTGTTTACACCGCCTTGTCGATACCCGCAAAAACCATAGATTTCTTTTCCTGGAATGTTGATTTCTTTTTGTGCTTTTTTTTCGCCTGCCTGACCTGCAACAAATACGATTTTATTTTCATCGGTAGCATGTTTTGTAACAATAAAATATTGCCAATATTGCGGGAGAAACATGACATTTGTTTTCGGTTCCCCGGGGATGTCTTCTGAAAGCAATGTTTTTCCATCGGAGGGGTGTAGGAAAAAAAGTTTTTTCTTGGACGTAGCAATGCCAACATAGGGGGTGCCGTTCCAAGCTACACACGTAACATTGTACGGTATTTGTCCATCCATCTGTTTATGCCACTTTTCCCCAGTGGCAAGATGCACTCCGACAAGAGTACCGTTGTGAAAGGGAAATAGTACAACAAAGGTATGATTTGCCATCACGGATATAGGACTCAATGCTTTTGCAAAATAAGTTTGATCTTGCCATAGAATTGTTTTCGAAAATACTTCTTGAATCACTGTCTTTTCGGATGTGCAAAAAGCAACGTAAGCAGAATCTTCCCATAAAAATGTATGCATCGGTGAAACAATTGCAGAATCTGTATAAAGAGTTTGTATTAATGAGCCATTTTCTGCTGCTATGAAAAAGATCTTCTTGTTCGTAGTGGCTGCAACAATATAAACTTCTTCTTTGTATCGAAAAGAAGACATCCCTTCCATAACTCGCTCTCCGGGGGCTATATTAAAATCCCATAACTTTTGGCCACTGCATGCATCTAAACAGATAATTCCTTCGGTTAGTGTAGAGAAAACGACAATTTTTTTCTGCTTAACTTCTTGAAGAATAGGATTCTGCTGCGTAACATTGCAAGGGTACATGTAGCTAGGGGTTGTTTGTAAATGCGTGGCAATATCTTCTCGAATACAGTTTCCTACATTGTATTCTATAGACACTCCAATCTGATCCCAAAGATGACTTTTGGAAGTAGAAAAAGACCATTCTAACCCATCTACATTGCCGTATTCTTCTGCACTTGGAAAGCCATCGTAATAAGAGCTCCCAATCCAATACTTTGAAGGCAATGTATATATTTCTTCCAGAGTAGACCTAGGGGGTATTTTATCGCGCAGCGTAACTTTGGAAGAAATTGGGGCAATCTCGTTTTTGTTGGTTTCTAGATAAAAATGAACCTGGTTCTTCTTCTCATGGATTGATTCTTTGCGCAAAGAAAATTCAGTGGATACAAAGTGGGTTGGAAATGAAAAGGAATATGTGGAACATATTGCTACAATCAATAAAAGAATTTGCCACATTTTATTTGTTCTATTCATTCTTTATTTTTACCATTTTCACTACTTTTTGTAAAAATATGTAAGAAAAACGTAAAAAAAACCAAAAAAACATGAAAAAATGTACTTTTCGACTTGCATTCTCATAAGAATCTTGTAATAATGGGTAAAAACCAACATAAGGAGGGTTAAATTATGACCAAGACTGAATTGATTAAACAAGTTGCTAAGAAATCTGACATGAGCCAGAAAGACACTGATGTTGTCTTAAAGAACTTCTTTGAAGTTGTAAAGGACACAGTGAAGAGTGGCGAAAAAGTTGCTGTTATTGGATTTGGTAATTTTGAAGCACGCAAAAGAGCTTCTCGTACCGGTGTAAATCCAAAAACTCGCAAAAAAATGACCATTCCGGCAAAAGTTGTCCCCGTATTCAGACCTGGCAAAGCTTTCAAAGAAGCTGTTGCCAAAAAGTAATCGAACAAAAGCAACAAAAAAAGCTCCGGCCTTTCAAAGCCGGAGCTTTTTTTTATGGCTTCCTATGAAAACAGTAACTCGAACCTATATATTCTTTACAACAACACTATTGCTCTGTTCTATTTTTTGTTTTTCCTCTTGCAAGCTGCTATCATCGCAACCATCCGCAACGATTAACGTTGGATATTGTATCGACGTTTTAGGGCGTGAAAATGCTTCCTACAATCGTCCTATGCTCAACAGTCTAGAAAGTATGGAAAATGAGAAAAAAATACAGCTTACTGCTTACCAGGCAGCTACAAAAGAAAACTACAAAGATGCCATACAGTTGTTGGCAAAAAACAACTCCATTGTATTTTGCACCCCCCTCATGCAGGAGGAGTGTTTGCAGAGCTCTTTGCTCTTCCCTTCTACACACTTTGTCGTTGTGGATGCGGTTCCGTTTCAACCAGAAAATATGGTTTATCCAGAAACAAAAAATGTTACCTACCTATTCTTTAGCGACGAAGAAGTCGCTGAAATTGCCGGCTTTATTGCGGCTCATATAGACCAAAAAAAACCTTCCGCACTCTATTTCCCTGGCTCTAGCATATCCCCTTTGAAAAATCGGGTTTACAATCGCTATGTACAGGGTTTTCGAAGTGCCTATCCTTCCTCTGACAACCCCATTGTATGCTTTACAAAAGATGACTCTGCTTCGGGAGTAATGAAAACAATGATGGAAAGCAATGAAATCGGTAGTATCTTTTTTTTCCCCGATCAGTATTATGCATCCTTAGTTGATGATGCTTCGGTTTTGTCTGATGAAATATCCCATCCTTGTTGGAGCCTGTTTCTTTTAGCAGAAGAACAGGCATCTCATCCATTTTTAGGGGGGGTTATTCGTAAAAATTATACCAATGCAATTGCTTTCGTTTTTGACCAGTATGAGAAGCAAGGGCAGCTAGAGTCAGTTATCGAATGCACGCGAAGTGAAAATGCATTTCTTTTTAGTCCTGGATTGTATTCCTTTTCAGATTCTTCATTGGAAGAAATCAACCAATTTTTAAACCAAACAGAATGATTCCACTAGATGTTGGAAAGAAGATGTCGCTATCCAATAGCGAAAACTAGTTGGATTTTTCAAATATTCCAGAATTAAATCACTTACGTTCCCCATGGGCACGACGATAGTCTTGTCTTGGAAGCGAGAATCCTTTGCAAGAATTTGCAATAGATAAGTAGTTTTGTCAGAAGCTTCTAGTCTTCCTTCTATATCAGAAAAATAGGTTGCCACGATCCAATCACTGAGATCTATCTCCAGGGCACAAGATAGAGTAGATAGTGCGAGTTGAAGTCGAAATGCTGCTGGTTCATAGGGCAATGGTCCTATGGAATCAAGCGTGAGAAACCAATCGAAAGAGTTGATGCTTTGATTTGATAGAACAGGAGATAAATCAAACCACTGTTTTACAATGGCCCATTCTTTTTCGATGGAATAGGGGTAGGGCGAATCACAAAACAACTGCCCACACCCTCCTTTTTTTTTCATTGTTAAAGACTGTATTGTTGATCCAGTTGTGGAGCTTATTGTCATTATTCTCCCTCCCGTAGATGTAGTTGCTTTTGACGAGATACATTTGGGTTTGGAGGGAAATGCAACAGTATCATTCATAGAGGAAGGCTTAATTATACTTCCAGCAACAAGAGACGAGAGGTTGGCAGGAAAATTGCTTGGGAACTCAATTGTAAATAACTCATAATCAGCATCTTCAAGATATTTTGAATGGCCTGTTTGTCGAAACATTTCATACAACAATATCGCTCTCTTAAACGAAAACACCGGGTGAGAAGGATCTGTATTTTGATCTATTATGGACAGTGCTTTTGGAATTTTATGTTGCTTTTGTAGAATAGTAGATAGCAGTAAAAGCAATTCTTGATCTGGCTTTGTACTTTTCATAGCTTGGAAAGCCAATTCTTTGGATTCTTCTAGTGCTTCTGGATACTCATAAAAAACACTTTTTTGATAGGCTTCGAAAGCCAATATCTTTAGCATATAAGGAGGAAGCTGTACAGTTTTCATGTCTTGCACAAATGCAACCAATTCTTCTTTCATATCTGCATAAAAGAGTGATTCAAAAATTCGTTTTTGGACGGCAGACACTTCTTCCCATGTTAGATTCTGAAACAAAATTTTCTGATAATATAGCGCCGCTTGGGCATACTGGTTTTGATCAAACAGTACGTCCCCCATGGCCTTGTTCAATGCATCAAGTTTTGGGTTTTCCTGCAAGCGGTTTCGAATCTCCAGTTCAGCTGCCTTGGGATCAAATGATGCCAAAAATGCTATTTTCTGTATCGCATACTCATCTTCTGGGGACAACTTGCGAAGTTCTTGATACGACGACAAAATAAACTCTTTCAAAATAGGGGATTTTGCATCCTGCACTTCTTTGTTTGAAACCTTTTTGTGATTTTTTTTAAATCGCTGCTGTGCATCTTCGATGCAGGAAAGATAAAAACTCTTTGATACCCGATTTTTTCTTTCTAAAAACTGACTCCACAAATACGCAGCACACCCAAAATCTTTATATGTCTCGCTGATGGCTTGAATATATTGGATAAATAGTTTCTCAAATGGTTCTGCTGTGTAGGGCAAACAACCCTCCAGTGCTGTTTGTAAAGAGGGAAGGTAGCAATGGTGTAGTGCATGAGAAACAGCTTGTTCAAAAAAGAGTTGCGAATGGATTTTGCTTTTCATTGCATCAAGAAGAAGATTTTCAAATTCTATCTGTGCGGTAGGAATATCTTCAAGAAATGATAGTTGAAGCATATAGGCATCTGCATTGTTTGCTTCTTTGTCTTTTACAATTTGAAAGTAGGGGAGATATTGTTGGTAATCAAGATGGGTAATTGCGGCTTTTGTCAAGCGGATGGCTTTCAAATAAATCAAGTATACAGTTGGATCTTCAAGATGATCCAATTTGGGTTCTAAGATTTGTACAATAGCTTCATAGTTGCTTTCTTCTAAAAAAATATCGATGGACGTATACAACAAATTTTCATGCTGAGGAAATAGAGCAAGACCTTTTTGCAATAGCTGGATTGCTCGGGAGGATTCATGTTGACCCATATAAAATCTAGACAACATAACGTATTCTTCAGGAGAGGTTAAGGAATACTCATGAATTTGGTTTGCAATATCCTCTTGTTTTTCTTGCAACTCTTTGCTGCTTGGTTGTTTCTGGTACCCCTGTAGTAGAAGAAGTAACAAATCTAAGTCTGGGGGAGAGGATTTCAATAAGGTTTCGGCAATAGCATTAAAAGAATGCCAATCTGTTTCTGTCTCTAGGTAACACTCCAGCAGTTTTTTTTGAAGGGGGTTGGAAGATGTTTTGACAGAACCTGGGGGTTGGACCTCTGCAAGTTCCGAAGAACTTGCAGAGGTTGTATCCATAGCAATCTTATTATTCGGTAGGTTTTTCTTCAATCCAAACTCTTTTAATCATAACAGGCTCTACAGGAACATCGTTGGGACCGGTCTCAACATTTTGAATCTCTTCGGCAATGTCCATGCCTTCAATGACTTTCCCAAACACTGTATGTCTACCGTATAACCATTCACATCCATCTTTACTTGTTACAATAAAAAACTGAGCTCCGTTCGTATTGGGTCCTGCATTTGCCATGCAAAGATATCCATAGTCAATAGGATACGATTGCAACTCTTTATCATACTTGTATCCACCATTTGGATGTTCGCTTTGTATTGCTTCTACCTGTTCATCGGTTAAGCCTAAGCTCCAGGGGTTGATTTCATCTTTAAATTCATATCCAACATTGATGGGCATTTCTGTTTCTTGTCCATCTTCCCCGGTAACAATTTTGGTTTGACCTGCTTGTATCATGAAGTCTGTGATAACGCGATGAAATGTTGAATTGTCGTAGGTTCCTTCACGAATCAATTTGCGGAAATTGTTTACGGTTAAAGGAGCCGATTCAGGGTATAGCTCAAGCTTAATAAGACCTTTGTCGGTATCAATATGTACAATTTCATTCTTGATCTGGGCAATTTCGGTTTTAGATGGCATCTCAACACCTGGGGGCATCGAACCTTTTTCTTCTTGGGCCAGTTCTTTTTGATTGTAAAAGGCAGATATTCCAATGATAACAAGAATGACAGCAACTACTGAACCAAGAATTACCGTCCATCGTTTCCGATTCAAGACTCTTTCTTGCTGCTCGATTTCGTGTCTTCGGGCTATTTCTTCAGGGTTCATCTTTTTTTTGCCAGTAGCAATATCAAATTTTTCTTTTTCTTTTCGGTTCATATATCCTCCTACGAAGTTAATAATGATTTTGTAATCTCATCAGAAAGCTCGGGGAATTGTTTTAACCACGCAAGTCTTTCTTTATATAGTGTACGGTTTTTTTCCTCAATTTCTTGGTCAGAATAATACAGTTCAACTTGAAAGGGTGCAAGATCAAAGTCTTCTATATAAGCGGGGATTTGATATCCCCAAAACGGGTCTTTCTCCCATTGTATGGATTCTTTTGCAGCTTTTTCAATAATCTCTGCCGTATCCTTCACGGTAATTTTTTTGCCTTTTGGTCCACCAACTTTACCGGTGTTCAGCAGAAAGCACTCTACATTTTTCATGTCCGAGATCATCTCATAAAACAACGTGCCTTCTTTTCCTTTAGAGCCTATGATGAAAGGATTTGTTCCTACTTCCCGCTTGGATTGGCCAGCTTTTTCTGGATCTCCAGCAGAGGTTTCAATGGATTCACCAAGCATAAAAAAGGCAGCTGCTTGTAAAGGGGTTAGCTTTGCTATGGGAGGGATAATATCTTCTCGGCGTGTAATAAAGAAAATCATATGAACCTTTGGCAAATCAATTGATTGGTCTGTATCGTCCATATCTTTTCGGCATACAACAGCCCTGCCGTTTGTTGTGCGAGAAACATCTTCAAGGTTGACTGACCCATCTTTGGAAACTGCCACATTATCCATTGAGGCATTTTGACTGGTAAAAGCCTGGTACATAACTCGTTGATATTTGGGTTCTAATCCTTCTGTTTTGATATAGAAGTTATTCTCAGAACCATAGCATGTTCCTTTTCTATTCAAGAAAATAACATCATCTTGCCGAATAATGACACCTTCTGGCTTGTTAAGATAATGATCATGACAGGTTAAGGTTGATTTTCCAGTCCCACTGAGGCCAAAGAAAATGGCTCCTTTTTCCGTAATCACTCCCTGTTGATTCTTTACCTTAAGTACTTTGCTTCCTGCATGAAGACCTAAACAATCTAGTTTTTGTTTAACATACCACATACCCATTCGTAAAAAAGATTTTTTCACTTCTCCCGCATAATCTGTTCCAAACACATAGGTGACATAGTTTTTTGCATCAACAATCACTTTTCTTTCGGGCCAATCGGGTATTACAATTGTAATCAAATCATCGTTTTTATCTGGATTGTCAAAAAGAAGCTTCCCCCAGAAAAAAGCCAATCTGGCGAAATCTTGAGGGATTAGAAGTCTACAACCTATGGTACAAGAAGCATTGTTGCCTATGCACCGAAAAAGCTCTATCATAGGTCTTTCTTTGATGCTCCCTAATCCAGCCTCAATAAGTGCTTTTTGCTTGTCACTCGGTTCGTCGTAAATGATTTCCGTAAATTTCGCACTTCGATTCATGACTTTTGAGCAATACGCTGGACTCCCAAATTCTGTGGTTATTTCATCTTGTTTTGCCAACTCCCGCAAAATTTGTAAATCAGGATTTTGAACTACATTTTTTGGAACAAACCCACCAACCAACTTTCTCATTGTAACTCCTTTATAAAAAGCTATTCAAATGATGTATCGTTAAGCATTCCTTAGAAAGAAAGCCTTTGTAAAGTTCTTTCATTATTCTATCGATTTCTGAATAATTGAAAAGAAAGTCTGCATTTTGTTTCATTTCGTGAAAAGAAATATAGTACAGTGTTTCAAGTTGTGCTAAAAGGGACCAATCAAATCGAGGATAAATACTATTGCGCAACGTACATTGATGACAGAATAGTAGGTTGTGCTGAAGCGAAAATGAAAACCACTTCTCCGTAAATGCTGCGTTGCATTTTGCACATGTTTTGAATTGTAGAGTAAAGCCTGATTCTTTTAAAAACTGCAAAGCAAAGTAGTACATTGCAAAGAGACCAGAACATTCCTTTTTTTCCAATGTATACAAGATAGATTGAAGTAAATAAAACAAGGAACTTTGTTCCATTTCAGGCATTGTAAAGTGTTCGACAATATGAGACATAGATTGAACGGTCAACATATTTTGATACGATCGACTAAGCGTTAGATAAGGCTCTTCTACATCAATTTCCGTGATCGTATAATACTGATTTTTTTCATAGAGCTGAACCTGACACAACAAGGGTGGTTCAAAAGAAGAATTCCATCGATTTAGGGTGTGCCTTGATTTTTTGCACAGTGCTGTAATTTTTCCCCGGTTTAGCGTAAACAAGGTGAGTAGTTTGTCATGTTCGCGATATGGTGTTGCTTTCGTTATGATAGCACTTGTTTTTACAGTGGACATGAAAAATTAGCTGGGCCTTAATAGAATGATGGGTGTTTGTTGATCTCCGTTGCCGGCAGGATTATCACACATCGCTTGTTCAATGGTAGAACGTAATGACTCATTGCTACATCCTACGGCCCAAGCAATGTCAAGATCATTTGCATCTAGAATTGCTGCATCACAGCCTGTACGATTTTTGATTTCATGGGCCGTTTGGTTGGAATCAAGAGGACCTAGAATAATAGAATAATCAAAAGGAGCAATGGCCCCAGGCATATCATCAATTAAGGCAGCTTGTTCTCCAGCCAACCGATAAAACATACCTGATCCTTTCCAAAGTTTACTAATAAACCCTCCAAATAGAGCTGCAAACAGAATCCGCCACCAACCAGATTCATCCATTGCCATTTGCATAGACAATGGGTTGCACAAGGGTGCATTGCCACCAAAATCAAAATTATCATCGTGGACAAAACGTGATAGCAAACGTGCCAACCAAGAGGCTGTTACTACATCAATTGTTTTTTTTCGATTTTCTGCAACAGCAACCACACACGAAGCGATGGTTAGGATATCTCCTTTTTGTCGTATGTTTTTTGTTAGTGACTCCACTATAGAAGGAATCGAATCGCCAGGAACAATAATGTCTGTTTTAATAGGGATTCTCTTGTATCCATTTTTGTATACAGGAAAGGACGGAGGGGGTTGCGAAGAATTGGTCATCTGGTTTAATTTTTCTCGAATAGCTCGGCTTTTGGAGAACTTTTTCCCCAGCTCTAAGACTTCCAATGCTTCTTCTCTTTTGCCAATTTTTTCAAGAGAATGCGCATATCGTAGAAAATCGTTTTCATGAAAATTGGATGGGCGAAACGCTATAAATTCTTCATAAAACGTGGCAGCAAGAAGATAGTTCTCTTGTGAGAATACAATTTTAGAAAGACGTTTTAAAAGATATCGCAAAGGAGTATAGGGCGTGGTATCAAAGAGCCCTTTTCCTTTGGTATAACATGACTGATACCACTGAAGTGCAGTATTTGAGTCATGCAGAAAGAAATAATAGATGTCTCCTATAAATAGCTCGTACCAAAGATAAGAAGGGTCTATTTTCAATCCCTTTAAAAACTCATCAATGGCTGCTTGGTAGTCTTTTTGCATGAGAAAGGCATCTGCATTCTTTCGAATAGTAATTCGTTCTTTGCGAGATATCATATCTACTCCCATTCAATAGTAGCTGGGGGCTTTGATGTAATATCATAAACTACACGGTTAATTCCATGTACCTCATTGGTAATACGATTGCTTATGCGTTCCAAAACGGAAGATGGAAGATGATGCCAATTGGCTGTCATTCCGTCAACAGATTCCACCAGCCGCAATGCAACAACGTTCTGGTATGTCCTTTCGTCGCCCATCACTCCTACCGTTTTGATGGGTAGAAGCACGGCAAGTGCTTGCCATATCTGTTGATCTTTGTCGTATTGTGCTATTTCCGAGCGCATTATAAAATCGGCTTTTTGCAACAACTCAATGCGGTCAGAAGTAACTTCCCCAATAATCCTGATTGCAAGTCCTGGTCCAGGGAACGGATGCCGATGTACAAAGTGAGATGGAAGTCCAAGTTTTTCTCCAATCACGCGTACTTCGTCTTTAAACAAAAACTGCAAAGGTTCAATTAGCTTTAGTTCCATTTTTTCAGGAAGGCCTCCCACATTGTGATGGCTTTTTATTTTTGCAGCAATGCCAGAAACGCCTCCAGAGCTTTCAATAACATCTGGGTACAAAGTTCCTTGCACAAGAAAGTCTGCATCAAAAATGGCTGCTTCCTTTGCAAAAACATCGATAAAAAGCTTGCCAATTAGCTTTCGTTTTTGTTCTGGATCCGATATGCCTTTCAAGGCTTGTAAAAAAACATCAGATACATTCAGTCTTTCGATATTCAATCCTAATTCCTGTAACATCTGAATGACTTCATCCCCTTCATTCAGGCGTAGAAGCCCATGATCAACAAAAATACACTTTAACCGATTCCCAACAGCTTTCGAAACAAGCAGTGCAGCGACTGAGGAATCGACCCCCCCACTAATACCACAAATCACATTGTTAGATCCTACTTTTTTCTGAATTTCTTGTATCTGATCTTGAATAAAATCAGAGAGATTCCAATCTTTTTTTGCTTGCAAAACAGAAAAAAGAAAATTGTGGAAAAATTGGAAACCAAACTCACAATGGTGTACTTCGGGGTGAAACTGCAACCCATATCGCCCAAGAGAAGGGTTTTCAAAAATGGCTACCGGGGAATGATCCGTTTTGGCAAGCACAGAAAAATTGGGTGGTGCCTTTTCTACACCATCTTCATGCGACATCCAAACGGTAGATTCTTGAGGAATATTCTCTGTCAGTGGAGACGTATTGTGCAGTACCTGGAGAGTGGTTTTCCCATATTCTCGAGCCTGCTGTCTTTTTACAATAGTACCACCATACTGAAGAGTCATCAGTTGATATCCATAACAAAATGCCAATATGGGAATTTTCATATCCCAAATTTCTTGTTTTAGGCGGGGTGCATCTGGGGATAAAACAGAACAAGGTCCTCCAGAAAGAATGATTGCTTCTACATCTTGAAGATCATTTTGGGTAACATAATAGGGGTAAATTTTTGAGTATATACCTAGTTCTCTAACTTTTCTTGCAATAAGCTGTGTAAACTGCGATCCAAAATCAATAATTGCAATCATATGAAAACCTCTTCCTGTTTTTTTACAAGTATATCAAAAACAGGAAGAGGAAACGGAATTTAATGCAATTTTTTACCAGTTACCTTATTCTTGGTTATTTGGGGGGCATGCAAATGTATAGGTTGCTTGCACCTGGGCTACAATTGATTGAGTGCCAGGCATCACCATAGAACCAGTTGATTCTGGAGCGCCACCGTCAAGATTTCTTTTCGTTGGCGTAGCAGAATCTGATGTCAAAACGTGCAATTCTTGTAATTCTACAAGACCCAACCCTTCCGGTTTTATGGCTGCTTCGGCCTTGGTTCTAGCGTCTACAGTGGCTGCTTCGATTGCTTGCCTTTGTAGCTCTTCTCGATGTTGCATGTCAAAACGAATTCCTTGTATTTGATTCATGCCCGTTTCCATGGCTAGGTCGATCAATTCACCAAGGGCATCTAGATTCTTCACAGCAATAGATAGTTGATGTGTTGTTTTGTACCCTATCAATTTGGGTTCTTCTCCAGATTTATAGGAATAAACGGGGCTAACGTTGTATGAGACAGTTTGAATGTCTTCTTCTGCAATGTCTGCTTCGAGCATTGCTGTAATAACATTTTTTGTCAACTCATTGTTTCTAGCTTGTGATAAGGCAGCTTCTTCTTCCTGGGTAACAATACCACCGCTTATAATTGCCATATCGGGTTCTGCTTTAATCACGCCTGTGCCAGTCACGTACAGATTTTTCGGATTCTCGGGATCGGACTTGAGCTGATCGGCATTCACATTCGTATGGATCATAAAAAGTGTCAATAAAACGCTCACAATAACAGCTAAGGTAATTATTTTACGTTGTTTCATCAATAGCCTCCTTGGAAATATGTTCAGTTTAAATAAGAAAACTTGAAAGAAAGGTTCAATCTTGAATCAAAAATGAGTATACTGTACTTTTACTTTCAGGAGGAACGTATGTATTGCGTAATAATTGGTTGTGGCTTAGTTGGATCTAGGGTTGCAGCTATGGTTGCTCGAAATGGTCATAATGTTGCGGTGATTGATAAAAATGAAGAAGCTTTTAACAGATTGCCCTCTGAATTTGATGGATTAACCATTGCTGGCTATGGGTTTGATGAGTCGATTCTTAAACAAGCAGGAATTGAACAGGCTGATGTAGCTGCTACGCTGACAGAAAATGACAACGTTAACATTATGTCCTCAGCGGTAGCAAAAACAATTTTCAAAGTAAAACGTGTTATTACGCGCGTTTACAACCCAAGTAGAGAAAAAACGTTTCGCGCATTGGGGCTAGAAATTGTTTCTCCCACTATATTAAGTGCTGAACAAGTATACAGTCGTTTTATCATGGGCGAGAATAGTGCCAATTTGTATGTTAATCAAAGCTTTGAAATAATGGAACACATTTACGAACCCATCGGGGCTGATGAATCTGTTGCCGATCTGGAAAAAAGTAACGACCTTCGCGTAATCGCTATTGTAAGAAACCACAAAATTTCTCTTGCAAAAAACTCGATCAAACTTTCCAAGGGCGATCGCATTATCACAGCTATCAATATCCACTCTATTCACGAGTCTTCCAAAATATTCGGAAAAAAACAGGAGTCCTAATATGCATGTTATTATCGTTGGTGGTGGCAAAGTAGGAAACAATTTATGCAGAGAGCTTCTTACAATTGGATACTCCGTTTCCATTATTGAAAAAGACGCGGAAAAATGTGAAAAGATTGCTACGGATATGAATGCTTTGGTAATCCACGGAGATGGGACCGATCATTCAATATTAGAGTCTGCTGGTACTGGACAGGCAGATTATTTGGTAGCCGTAACCGGTAGAGACGAAGATAACTTTGTAGCCTGTCAATTGGCAAAAATTACTTTTAAAGTCCACGTAACCATGGCAAGAATCAATGACCCAAGAAATGAATCGATTTTCAAAAAACTTGGGATTGACTTTACCTATACTACAACCTTTATTGTTTCGAAAATGATCTTGGAAACCATCAAGTGCAGATACTGCGGTTTTCCTTTTGTGATTCCTGAATTTTTGAGTGATAAAAGTAAATTTGAGATTATTCGCCATGTATTATCCTACTCTTCACCAGCTATCGGGAAAAGTTTTGCGGAATTAAATATTCCATCAGGATCTTTGGCTATAGCTCTTTACCGGGAAGATGCTATTCAAATTCCCTATGGAGATTTGGTTTTACAGGAGAACGATATTGTCTATCTGATTGCAGAACGCAAACATGTCGATACTGTGCAGCAGATTTTAATTGGGGATGAAGACGCCGAATAAACTGTTAACTTAAACGCGGAAGATAGAACTTGATTCCGACTTTCTGGTCTCTTTGAAGAAACTCAAATTGTGCTCCAATTGAATCCAACATTCTTCTACAAACATTGTCTTTCCCAAAAGTATCAATTAGCTCCTCAAGATGCAAGGATCTTTCAGAGGTTTCTAAATAAAAATCAACCAAAAGAGCTGATTCCGTAGTTCGAACATAAAAATCTACCGTAGAGTTGGGCTTCACCAAACCAATGAACGTTGAAACCGTAGTATCAACAACATACACAAAATCTTCTCTTCTTCCTACAATTACTTGATGCAAATTATCAACATGAATTTTTAAATTAATATTCTCTTTATGTGCTAAAAACAAGATTTTATCTCGCATAGAGGACATCACTTTTGAAACCGTTGCAATTTTGATTCCATTTGTTAAAAGCTTTTTCTCTTCGTAGAAATTGCTTTTTTCTTCTAAAAAATCGATCATTTTTTTCGTATTGCTTTTCAACACTTTTATTGCTTCTAATCGGCTATGTTCATCAATAGGGGTATGGGATAAAATGGAAGAAGCTCCTTCGATGCTAGATAAAAAACTCCGACTAGATTGGATAAAATCTAAAAAAAGCTGAATATAATCTTTTTCAACGCTTTTTTGTTGGTATTTCGATTTTTGTTCATAGTTTGTAAGTGTGGATTGGAGATATGTATTTTGCATCTGCAAATGATACAAAAGCCTGTTTTGTTCTTTCCTTTTTAAAGCTCTTTCAATACAAAATTTTCGTTCGAAAACACTGGCATTAAATGGCAACCAAAAATCAATTCGTTTTTCTTGAAGAAGCCACTTCATTTGCGATTCATTCAATTCAAAAACAATAAAAAGGATAGAGATATTTTCAAACAGATGGGTGTTTTCTAGGCGATCAAGAAAATGAGCACTTTCTCTGTGGGGAAATTCATCAGACAAAAAAATGATATCCGGTTTATTGGTTACTAAAATTTCTTCTCCAATAGCAAGATGAAGGGATCCTGTAACCTCAAAATCCGGTATTACAGAAAAACAATTTTCCAGAGATGTAAGTGTAATTTTTGTATTGGCAAATATATAGCCTTTTTTCATCCCTCTATTATACAAAAATCAAGTAAAAAAGGTAAAATTAAAGTAGGTGATATAAATGCAAAAAGCAAAATGGTATCGACAAAAAGAAAATGTTTGTATTTGTGAGTGCTGTCCGAATGAATGTATAATTGCCCCTCATCAATCTGGCCTATGTGGAACCTATACAAACATCGATCAGAAACTATGGAATCAACGTTACTACAAGTTTTCTTCCATTTGTATTGATCCCCTAGAAAAGAAACCTCTGTACCATTTTTTCCCCGGCAAAAGCATTTTGTCATTAGGTGGTTATGGGTGCAATTTGACTTGTTTTTATTGTCAAAACCATTCCATCTCGCAAAATCACTCTCTTGGAGAAACCTTGTCACTCGAATTCATTGTTGCACAAGCGTGCAAACACCATGCCGTTGGCATCGCTCTAACATACAATGAACCCCTTGTTAACATAGAAACCGCCATAGATTTGTTCTCCTTTTGTAAAAAAAACAATTTGGAAACCGTCTTGGTGACCAATGGCTATATCAACGAGAAACCTCTGTTGGAACTGGTTCCTTTTGTGGATGCGGCCAATGTTGACGTAAAATTTTCTACTACAGATTCTTACAAGAAGTATGCCGGTGGCCGGTTAGAACCAGTAGTAAATGCTATAAAAATAATAGCGCAACACTGCTCAACAGAAGTAACCCATTTGGTGGTACCTGGCATAAACGATTCCACTTCTTCTGTTGACGATATCTGCAGCATTATCTCTTCCATCAACCCTTCTATCCCTGTCCATTTCAGTGCTTACTATCCGCAATGGAAATCTAGGATTCCCGGAACATCTCCTGAATCAATCCGATCAATTTGCCAACAAGCAAAAAAAACGTTATCCTTTGTATATGGTGGAAACATCTCTCCTCAATATGATCCCGACTTATACAATACATATTGTCCTACCTGCCATTCATTATGGATCGAGCGAATGCAGAGTAGGGTACGTATTCATAATATAACGCACAATACATGTTCGATCTGTGGTAGAAATATAACCGAATTTAAAGGATTAGAATCATGAAGAAGCGATTCGTATCGATTTCTCTCGTTGTAGTTTTTTTGTGTTGTTTTTTTCCTGTTTTGGCTCAAGAGGATATTCAAATCGCTGGGAAAATTTGGAATCCCGGGTTTTTTGAAGTTGGCACTAGCATTGCAGGAAACGATGAATATATTTATGTTTGTGACACCAATAACGCCCAAGTTCAAGCATATGACACCGATTTTCGTCCCTACTTTCATTTTGGCGGGTACGGGTCAAACAATGGACAATTCATCTCCCTCCAAGGTATTCAAACCACAGAGGATGAAATTTTTGTTACTTCTATCCATGATTACAAAAAAAATGAAGGAAGGATTCAGGTTTTTTCAAAAACTGGTATTTATCAACGCTCCTTTGAAAAACCAACAACTCGATCTGATTTTATTCGAACGAGCCCCGTAGTAAATGATCGCGTATATGCAATCACAAAAAGTACCTTGTGCACATTCGAAGCGAATGGATCTTTATTATTTGAAAACGACACTGTAGATAATCTTTCATTTCTTGATTTGAAAGATATCGATATTTCTCCTCAGAACATTCTCTTGGTGGATTGCCAAAGAAGAGGGTTTATGATGGTGGATTGGGATCTATCTTCTGTGCGTGTAATTGGAGAAGAGTTGATATCAATCCCTGTCGCAATCGAGCATTATAATAACACGATTTTTGTGGCTGATGCAAAAGGAAATGTATTTACTTATTCAGCCAAAGGCAAACACTTGTCCACAATACTTAGTCAAGAAAACCTTCTTGTCAATAGCTTGTATTATGCGCAAGAAGACACCCTATACGCCACAACAACCCGTCCTCATTCCATTATGAAAATGCATACCTCTACTTTAGAAGTGTCTATTATGGAAATGAAACCAGCAAGCCCTTTAGAGTTGCATTGGCCTTCAACCATCTGCGTGAATGGTGAAGGCCTTCTGTACACCAACGATGATGTTACCCGAAGTATTAAGTGCATCCAAAGCAAAACCAATGAATTCATAGCAGAGATGGGTCGCTTGAACGAGGAATCATCGTCTTACATTTTTCCTTCCGATCTTTGTACTGGGCACAATGACACTCTTTACGTTATTGATCTTAACAAATCCAATCAAATTTATTCTGTCTCGCAATCCACAAGTCAACTTTTTTACAAAGGAACAAACAGTAGTCACTTCACCCACATACAATACATCCATCCTTTTCTTTATACCCTAGATCAATACAACCAATGTATTCATCAAATATCTGTAGAAGGTACTGTTGAAAAAACATTTTCATTTCAAGATTCCATGAAAACCATCCAAAGCTTCTATGCATCAGAAGGACAGCTAACTCTACTGAACCACAAAGGCATCATTTTTATACTGGATACCGCCTCTGGTTCGAGCATCCGCAGTTTTTCTTTGCAGAATTATACCCCTTCTTCCACGGCGAAGATCCACTTCATACCCCTTGATAATCGTGTTTTGGTAGTCAATCGTGATAAATGTTGTGTGGAAATTTATAACAACCGTAACGGAATCCTGTTTTCAAACTATGGTAGCATTGGTGGTCCGAATACATTTATCCAAGATAGCAATGCTCAAGTTAATTTGTGGTTTGAAACAGGACTTTTTTTATTCCCTGAAAAAATGATTCTTTATCGACAACAAATCGTTATTGCAGATGCAGGGAATCACCGTATTCAATTCATTCCATTGTCTCGTTTTCTTCAGACCGTCATCGAGTTGCAGATTCATCAACGCACATCTTTTGTTAATGGCGAAGAACATGAAATGGATGTAGCCCCCTATATTTCAAATGGACGGACAATGGTTCCTTTACGCTTTGTATCAGAAGCATTTCAAGCAGAAGTACAGTGGAATTCTAAACTACAAGAAATTTCGATCCAAGATCGAGACACCACGATTGTACTAACCATTGGTTCCAATAAAATGCGAGTAAATGACAACGTTATAACTCTGGATGTGCCCCCTGTAATACGGACAAGTAGAACATTTGTACCTATTCGGGCCATCTCAGAGGCCCTGCAAGCTGCTGTCGAATGGAATGCAGCAAATCAAACTGTTACGATAAGGAGGATGTAGATGTTCGATTGGGAAAAGAATCTTCAGCAAATAACAGATTTGTATGGTTTAAGCGGAGAAGAGTCCCTTGTGATTCAGTGGATTCAAAAAGAGATTGCCCCTTTCATAGATGAGTCCTATACCAATACTTTGGGTAGTTTTGTTGCGATTAAAAAAGGGAAAGGACTGCAAAGGGCAAAACTTATGATCTCCACCCACATTGATGAAATTGGTTTTGTGGTTGGGTCCATCCTTGACAAAGGCTTTTTACGTGTCGAGCCAAGAGGAGGAGTGGATCCGAAAATTCTCCAGGCCCAAGAATGTTTCGTTCGTGATATTCACGGCGAGCTTATTCCCTGTGTTTTTTCTACTGTACCGCCCCATTTAGTTAAACCTGAAGAGCGCACAAAGGTTCCAAGCTATGATACACTCATTTTAGATACAGGCCTTGCAGAGGATGCCCTTCGAAAACGAATTCATGTAGGCTCGGGGATTGTTTTTAAGTCTCCCTTTATCAAACTCCTTTCTGAGAATTATGCTGGTAAAACACTCGACAACCGTTCATGTGCTGTTATCAGCATGGCGATTGCTAGTGAATTAATGTCCATTGTGCATGATTGGGATGTTTATTTTGTATTTTCTTCCCAGGAAGAAGTTGGTACAAAAGGAGCAGGAACCTCTGCATGGGAAATCGAACCCAATATAGCCATCGCCATGGATGTCGGTTTTGGCTCGCAAAATAGTTATGAAGGTCTTCCTCTGGGTAAAGGTCCTGGTATTGGTGTTGGTCCTAACTTTACTCCTACAATTGTAGCCAGTCTTCGCCGATTGGCAGAAGAGAAAAACATACCTTTCACACTTGAACCTTCCCCGAGGCCAGGAGGGACAGATGCTGGTTCTATACAAATCGCTCGTTGTGGAATACCTACCGCACTCCTAAGTTTACCTTTACGCTATATGCATACTCCCGTTGAAGTAGTAAATCTCAAAGATTGTAAATACATTGTGGAACTTCTAACAACCTATATTAAAACTTTGAATGATAAATATTTGGAGGAACTTCAATGGTCTTAAAAGAATTGTGCAACTTACCTGGTATTAGTGGATATGAAAATGAAGTCCGTTCTTTCATCCGCAATGAAATCTCTGATTTTGCAGATGAAATCAAAGTGGATTGCTTGGGCAATTTAATGGTAAAAAAACAAGGTCACAATTGCTCGAAACATATCATGTATTTAGCACACATGGATGAAGTTGGTTTGATGGTAGAGAAAATTGAATCCAACGGGATCATAAAATTTGCATCTGTCGGAGGTATTCTGCCTTCCATTTTACCCGCAACGCAAGTAAAGATTGTGGGCAAGAAAACTCTACAGGGGGTTGTTGGGATCATGCCTATCCATCTTCAAAAGAATGGCATTATGGATCCTATTAAAATGGATTCTTTGTACATTGATGTAGGAGCTTCTTCAGATAAAGATCTGCAGGGTAGCATTGAATGTGGAGATCCTATTGTTTTTACTACGCAGTATGAAGAATATGGACAGTTGTTGAAAGCAAAAGCTTTTGATGACAGAGTGGGTTGCTCCATCATGATCGATATGTTAAAACGGGATATTACACCTGCATATGACACATGGTTTGTCTTTGCTACACAAGAAGAGGTAGGTCTCCGGGGTAGTGCAACAGCTACATACCAGATTAAGCCCGATTTTGCAGTTGTTCTAGAGGGAACCACTGCCTGCGACAACCCCCTTGTTGAAAGAAACCGCTATACTACTCAACTAGGCAAAGGTCCTGCCATTAGTATTGCCCACAATGGTTTCGTTTTCTCAAAAAAAATCTTTGATTTCTTTAAGTCGGTTGCCGAAAAACACCATATCCCGTACCAAATCAAAGAGAAAGTGGCGGGTGGCAACGATGCCACTACCATCGGAAAAGGAGAAAAAGGGTCCTATGTTGGATCTTTATCTGTGCCCGTTCGTTATATTCATTCACCCGTAAGTATAATGCACCCAGATGATTATCAGAATACATTGCAATTAGCCCTGGCACTATACCAGGAAAATCAATCATTTCTTACTTTGTAGAGGAGGTATTCCAATGAAAGACATTCTAAAACAATTTGTTGAAATCTCAGCCCCTAGTGGCAGAGAAGAGCCTATTCAAAAGGCAATTCAGTCCATTATACAACCCTATGTTGATGAGATAAAAACAGATTCTCTAGGGAACCTGATTGCCCATAAAAAAGGAAATGGGAAAAAACTTCTTTTTGATGCACATATAGATGAAATAGGATTTGTTGCTACCTATATTGATGACCAAGGTTTTGTTCACGTTGAGCCAATTGGAGGGCATAATCCCATCAATCTTCCTTTCCAAAGAATATGTTTTGAGTTTGGAACAAAAGGAACCTTGGGTTTTGAATCTGAAATTTTATCAAAAACGAATGCAGATCGTAAAGATGTTTCCTTTGATACTCTCTATGTTGATATTGGCGCTCGAAGCAAAAACGAAGCTCTATCAAAAATCCGAATTGGTGAAACAGCAACCTATGATTCTCCTTTCATTGATATGGGGCATCGATATATGTCCAAAGCAATGGATGACCGCGTAGCTTGTGCTATTTTAGTCAAACTTATTCAAACGCTACAGACCCATCATCACGACCTTTACTTTGTGTTTGCTACACAAGAAGAAGTCGGTTTGGTTGGCAGCAAAGCCGCATCTTATGGGATTGAACCCGACTTTGGTATTGCCCTGGACGTCACCGCCACGGGTTTCGAAGACACCCCAAAAGGACTTAAGCGAGTCCCTATGAAACTTGGAGCTGGTCCTGCTATCAAAATCCAAGACAGAAGTATGATTGCAAACCACAGTCTCAACCAATGGATTCAAACAATTGCTGACCAAAATCGAATCCCAACCCAATTTGAAGTTCTTCCTTTTGGTGGAACAAACGGAGGCGTTATCCAAACAACCAAATCGGGGGTTTATACAACCTGCATTTCCATCCCCACTCGATATCTACATTCTCCTAGTGAAATTGTAGATGTAATGGATGTCCAAAACACCTACCAGCTTGTAAAAGCAATTGCTGAAAAAGAAATTACTCTTTAAGTATAGTTCATACTACGTTATGCCTATCTTCTTTCAGATAGGCATAACGTAGTATGAATTGAACCCACAAACCCACAGTATGTCAAAAATACCATTTTTCCTCAAAAAAATTTTCTATCTTTTTCAATCTTCTTTCAACCATTTTTTTAGAGATGATTGTATTATTAAAGCAGCGGGTCTTTCATGGGCGTTGTTTTTAAATATGATTCCTATGCTGATCCTTGTACTGTCCATTGCCAGCAGCTTGTTACCTAGGGGACAGAGTGCGGTAGAATTCACAAGGCTTTTTTTCCGGGTTTTAGACCAGTTTACTCCTTCCCAAATCAACAATTTGCAATCTATTATTGACACAGCTTTCGAAGCATCTCTTTCTTCGTCTATTGCGGCATTTTTTGTCATGTTATGGTCGCTCTTTATTTTTTATTCTTGGATAAAAAGAACTTTTGACAGTATCTGGAACGTCCGAAAAGCAAAAAAACTTCTTTCCAAAAGTAAGGTAAGGGGAATGGCTGTGATGATTCTTTTGATTGTGTTTTTGATTTTTTCACTTATTGTTTACAACGTTCTCTTATTTTTTATCCGTTTTATCGATACTTCCACCTTTATTTCTTTTCCTCAGATAACATCTACAATCCTCTTATACTTCTTAAATCTAACAACCGCAGGGTTCACTTTCTTTGCTTTTTTCAAATGGATACCTGAAAAACCCGTACACACAAAAGCTGCCTTTTTTGCTGCCCTTGTTTCATTAACAATGGAAATTATTGCTTTGTTTGCTTTCCAGATGTACTTGCAGTACTTTGCAAAAACAAGTAGCATTTACGGCTCTATGTTTTCTATCATCGTTATTCTTCTTTGGATGTATTACACAATGATCACATTGCTCTTTGGATGTGAATTTTGTAAAATCTACCATCAATCTATAGACTAGGAGTCTTCATGTATACACCTATTTTGAGTATTCATATTGAAAAGTTGCGTCACAACATAGTAGCAATTTCTGATTTGTGTGACAAGAACCACATACAACTAACCCCTGTTACTAAGGTGATTATGGGAGATCCAGTAATATGCAAAATGTATACAGAGCATGTTCAATCCTTAGGAGACTCTAGATTAAAAGATATTATGCGTATGCGTAATAATTCGATAGAGGCTGAGTTTATGCTAATTCGGACACCGTCCCTACAAAACGTAGCACAAGTTGTGGAGGTTTGTGACATCAGTTTAAACAGTGAACTAAAAATCCTTTCTGCAATGAACGAGTACTGCCTTTCTACAAAACAATCCCACAAAGTCATTTGTATGGTCGAAATGGGAGATTTGCGAGAAGGGATTATGCCAGACGATTTGCATGATTTTTTTTCCCAGTGCCTTGCATTTCGTGGATTGGAAATGATTGGCATAGGCACCAACGCAACATGTTTTGCTGGATTGATTCCAACGCCTGATAATCTTTCTATTTTGGAAAAAGCAGCCTCTACATTTACTTCTGTTTTTGGGCACAAACCAATGTACATATCGGGTGGTGGATCGAATATAATCCCACTTTTGGAAAACCATCGTCTTCCCCCTTATATCAATCACCTGCGGATAGGAGAATCGATTGTGATGGGCGTAAATGCCATTGACAAAAAACCCGTCCAGGGTTGCTATCAAGATTGTTTCACCTTGACCGGTGAGATTATTGAACTGAAAACCAAACCATCTATCCCATTGCAGCCCTTAACAAAAAATGCCTTTGGGGAAACACCTGTATTTGAAGACAAGGGTTTGCGCAAAAGAGCCATTGTGAACATAGGTCGCCTCGATACTGATGTCACAGAAATTGAACCACTCGATCCAGGTTTAGAAATATTAGGAGCTTCTTCAGACCATCTTATTGTAGACGTTGAAGAAACCGATCGATGTTTGCAAGTTGGAGATCGAGTTTCTTTTGGATTGCATTATTCTGCACTCTTGTATTCGATGAGCTCTGAATATGTTCAGAAAAAATATATTTCTTAAAGATCGATAAGGTACCCGGTAATTTCGTGCAAAAAGTCTTGCACCTGCTCCATTAAAGGAATAAAAGCGACAATAATGCCCAAGACCAATAGCGCAACAATTAATGCATATTCAACCAAAACTTGGCCAGATTCTTCGTCTCGAAACCAGGAAATGAATCTTCCTTTTTCCAAATGACAAACCTTTGCCCTATTCTCCGGTAACTCAATGGTGGCATAGGAAGAGCAAAAGAGCATTTTCTTTGGCTTCACGCAACCACATACCCGACGGATCTCTCCTGTTTTTTTCACAAAAACGACATCAATAGGGAATTTCATACCAAACGTGTGGATTGAAGAAGCCTGATAAAATATCATGGCTTCTTGTGGGTGCATTTCCTTTTTGCCCAAAAGTCCTTTGACTTTTTGAAAGATACTCCTTGCTACTATTGCTTTGGAAGATATTACCAATCCATCTTCTGTTTGGATTATCCAATATTCGTTTTTCATGATGTTGTTTCAGTTTTTATAGTAAAGGTTCTAACAATGATGTCCGTAGGAGGAAAAAATGGAATCGATAAACTCTCGTACTGTGTTTCAATAAAATACACTGTATACACTAAATCAAGAGTTTTTTCTTCCCATGATATTGTAAATCGATCTGGATCACTGGTATATATGGGGAACAGTATATCATTTTCATAAAAATCCAAAATATCATTGATGGATTGTTGTGTTTGAGAAGCATCATTTTCGATGTCTGAAAACGATAAAACGCGCGCAATATTGGACGTCATATAATGCATGTTGGTTCTGTAATAATAGGAAGCCCCCAAAGAAATAAAGGCCATCACTACTAACAAAACTACCGTGATCAAAAAAGCAGTTTCAATAATGGACTGCCCAGATTCGTCGGTCTGAAAGCCTTGTTTGCAGATGTTGTTATTCAAAACCATAGATAAAAATGGCCCTTTCTGTGATGCTTTTATAATGATCCGTTGAGTTTCGTGCAGTCTCTGAAAGAGATAAAGTGATCAAATATTCTGGTATCAATCCTTGTTGAACTTGTATTTCAGATTCAACCCTGCCATCTTGGTGCAGAACAATTTGGATTGAGCGATCTTGAAACTGGTTTAAGAGAGGAAGAGTCTGCATTTCTTGTTGAATTGAAGGCGGGATACTTTCCGTCATGGATTGAACTCGTGCAACTCGATTTGCTTGATAGGTCATCATGAGTGCATCAACATATCGAAAAAGAATAACCGTGGCAAAAAATGTAATGATCATCGCTAAAGGGAACAAAAGTGCAAATTCAATAGTGGTAGTACCTTTTTCCCTAGTACGACTACAAAGCTTCATAGAAAAATCGGAGCCTCAAGAATTTGCGTTACATACAATATTCGAAGCAAAACAGCTAAAACAGTTCCTATGGCTATAGATACACCATAGGGCATGGTCATTTTACCATATCCTTTCAAGGTTGAAGCGTTTCCTGTTTTGATCAATGCATAGAATAGTGGGAAAAACAATAGGACTGCTACTAATAGTCCTACAAGAGCTGTAATAATAATGGCATTAACAGTCATTTTCCAGCCCAATAAGGCCCCGATCGCACCCATTAACTTAACATCTCCTGCTCCCATATTTTTCCCTTTTCCAATCAGATAAAAAACAAAGAAAAAACCGAAACCAAGTAAAAATCCCCATAAAGAATGTGTCAACCCTTCCCAAAAACTGCCCCCATATAATATCACAAGGGTTGGCCCAGCTAGAAACCCAAACACAATGGCTGGGTAGGTAACAACATTCAAAATTTTTCTGGTTTTTATATCTGTCACAATTGAGATACCGCAAATAATCACGGTTGCGAGATAGAGTATTATTGAGTGATACGACCATTGATACATCATCCTGTAAGACTCCTTGTTATAATCAATTGGATTTTTGGACTCTTTTTGCCATCTTTGTCTTCAGCAAAAACTTGAAATTGATTGACTCCTGGTTCTATGGGAATCATTTTTTTCACTTGACCAGTTTCGTCAACAGCAATGGAAGTTTCTAGTTGCAGTTTTTTGTTGTGAATTGAGTACACTTGAATCAAAGTGTTGGGGGTAGCTGTTCCTGTCAATACACCATATTGATCAACGGTAGTGGACTTAGCAAAAGAAACATTCACATAAATACCTGTGTAGTGAATGGTTCTATCAATCGTTTTTGACAACCCCATATCATCGGTCAAAGTAAACACTATATGGTTTTTCTTTGAAAGTAAAGCCAAATCAGACAAAGAAAACTCTCCCGTTTGGGGATCCAGAGAAACAGGTAGCTCCTTTGTTTGCATCATCGCTTTTACGCTAACCCCTGGAGTAAGAAACCCATGGATTGAAGCAGTTTTTTCTGGGGTGCTGTACACGCCTTTTTCATCAAAATCTGGTAAAGAGAAATTAATATATTTCATAGCAATGAAATCGCTAGCTCGTTGGCCATTGTGCGCAACCACCGAGATGTAGTACTCTACAAGTTCTCCTTCGGGGATGTCGAATCGAGCAAACCATGCTTGTTGTATTTTGTTGTTTTCCAAATAATTGTGAATGTAGTCTAACTGTTCTGGACTCTCAATAGCGCCTTGTGTGTATTGCAATTGTATTTCTCCAGTGAAAGGCTCTTTTACTGTCTGCACGGCATATACCGGGACTTCATTTCCATTCACAAAAACTTTGACTCCGGGAGTAACTCGATAATACACGAAATTTTGGAAGGTAAGTGTCATGTTTGTGTTTTTTTCAGCTTGCGCTGGTAACAATACAGATCCTAGAATGATCATAAGCATGGCTGGTAATATAAACATGATGAGAGGGAAAAGCATCTTGGTAGGGGCAGTTGCAATCTCTTTTTCTACATGAGATCGCCTTTTGGCTCGGAGTTCTTCAGCTTGGTTCATAATGACAGGCCTGAGCGGAGTTCCTAATTGTTCCCCTTGAATCACGGAGCTTAAAAAGCTGCGAAATTCAGGAGATTCATTTCTAGCCAAAAGATGTTCAAATGAATCAATACGGTTAAACCCCACCTGCACATCGTTTATAAAAACATCAAATTCATCGGCCAGTATGGTGTTGTTTCTCTTGACATACTCTTCTACAGCAAGCTGAAAATTCATGCCGGCTGCTAAACAAAGAGCAATGAAATCCATAGCATCCGGAAGTTCAAGAGATATCTTTTTTGCTCTTCCTTGTAGCAGAGAGGAAATAAAAAAATCGGGGTACACAAACCCTATGAAACCAAAAGCAATGGCATAGTAAAAGAAACTTGTGTCTTCATTGCCTAGGGCAACAATCATAAGAAGGAAAAAGAAAAGGAATGCACAAAAAACTTTCAACTTATTGTGCTCATCAGCATCCATATTAAATGGCCTACCAGCTTTTTCTAGCTTGTCATCTAGCTGCATTTTAGATTCAGGGCTTCTTTTCGTGGCAAGGCCTCGCATCATGGGAAGTATTCGGTAAAAGGCTTTGGATAGGTTGTAAAGTGTCTCTACAATAAAATTGGGAGATTTGTTTTTTTTCTTTTTGCCTTCTTCAATCCCGAACAGTGAATCTGTGGATCTTTTCTTCCTCTCTTTCCACGAAAACCAAAGCCGGATAATTAGGTATCCTATTGTACTAACAAAAATTAAGGTGAGTAGAGAGGTTTCTAGAGTTGATGTCATAAGTCAATCTTAGTTAATTGAGAATTAATGTGAATACCGATCACTTGCATAAGGACAGCTAATATTAAAAGTAAAATACCTTTTAATGTATTTGTTAATGCTGCATAGCCTGACGAAACCAATATCATTAACATAACATAGGGTAGCAGAGCCACGATTGCAGAGGATAATTTCGTCTGAGCTGTTCCTACAGCGATGCTTCTGCGAAGCTTTACACGCTCTTTCAAGATCTGCTTCAGTTCTTCCAAAAAAGGAATTACATTGCCACCTACTTGAGCTTGGAGTACCAGCGAAGAAACAAAAAGCTTCACTTCAGCATTGGGATATTTATGGATCAAACTTTCTAATGAATCTTTGAGAGTAAACCCAACTCGATAGTTGATATGAATCTTTGAAAACTCACTTTTGGATGGTTCGGGCATTGACATGGAAACAAACTCAAATGCCTGATCCAAAGAAAACCCTGCTTTCAGGGAATTTGCTACAGCGGACAGCGTATCAGGTAATTGATTGACAAACTTGTTTTCTTTTTCTCCTTTTTTCATTTGCAAGAAGATTTGGAAACCGACAATGCCAAGGCACATAAATACAATACCCATGACAATGTTAAGATCAAACATGAAAAAGAAGATAAAGAAAACCCCTACTGCGATACTAAAAAGGAGCAATCCAATAGTAAACGTGTTGAAGGATAGCTGTAAAACGTCCTGTATCGAACCTTCTTTTACTTTATGTTCAGAATACTCCTTAGCATTCTTTCTTGATTTTCTTTTTTGATAAAATGGAGCAAAAAGATCATCTTGAAAATTTCCATCACTATTTTTCATACGGCTTACCTAGTTTTTTCATCACGTCTTGAAGCTTCTCGTTGTTTGCCTTGCTGACATCTTGAGATTCAGAACTCTTCTGAGATTCTAAACTGTCTAACGGCTGCTCCTTTTCATAACGCAAAACTTCTAATTTTGATTTAATACGATCCGAATAAGGCTTGTATTCATAATGACCCACTACTTTTCCTTTTTCATCTCGGCGATCTACAACAAAATGATATATATGGTTTAGCACTATTTCTTTATCCTTAAACTCAGCGAGCTCAGATATTGTGGTAATTCGTCTTGACCCGTCTGAAAAACGAGCTGTTTGAATCACACATTCGATAGCACTGAATATCATTTCCTGCAAAATGTGTACAGGCATTTCTAAGCCTGTCATGTAAACCATGGAAGTAAGACGAGAAATGACATCTTTGGGTGTATTGGCATGAACGGTTGTCAGAGATCCATCATGACCTGTATTCATGGCCTGTAACATATCGAAAGCTTCTTTCCCACGAACTTCTCCAACAAGGATTCGGTCTGGTCTCATACGTAAACAATTGATTACAAGGTCGCGAATGGTAACCTGTCCTTGTCCTTCAATGTTAGGAGGCCTAGCTTCTAAAGATATAACATGGGGTTGTTTCAGCTTCAATTCAACTGAATCTTCTACGGTAATAATTCTCTCTGTGGAAGGGATAGAGCTTGAACAAACGTTTAACAGGGTTGTTTTTCCAGATCCTGTGCCTCCAGATATTATGATATTGGCTCTAGCCCGAACGATAGCATGAATAAAGTTGGCCATTTCTTTCGTCATGGAGCCATAATTAATCAGACTCTCGTAATCTAAAATGGTATCTTTAAATTTTCGAATTGTTAATGTTGGACTCTTTACAGCAATGGGAGGAATCACTGCATTCACTCGACTCCCATCGGGCAATCTAGCATCTACTAAAGGACTAGACTCATCGATTCTTCTCCCTAATGGGCTCACAATGCGATCAATTATTTGTATTATTTGGGTAGGAGATTCAAATTGAACATCCGATTTAATTAGTTTTCCCTCTCGTTCAATAAAGACTGAGTCGGGTGCATTGATCATGATTTCTGAAATAGAAGGGTCTTCTAAAAGAGGCTGAATCATCCCAAACCCAAATATTTCATTCAAAAGGCGATGAATAATTTGCTCTTGATATTCTATGGGGAGAACTCGTTTGGATGCCTGTATTGTTTGCAAGCAAATATTTCTTATCTTTAGTTTGACTTGATCTGGATTCTCTTGTTTTTCTCTTAAGATTTCTGCTGGAGTAATCTCTTCAAAAACACGATTACGGATACTCTTATAAAAATCCTCTGTATCCGGCGAATGTTTCATCATCCATTTCCCTCCCATTCAAGAATTTTTTCTGCAATATCCATGACATCTTTACGAATAACACCTTTCTTGGTGACAGCTGGAAACATATCGTTCATGGAAGCAAATGCAATTCTGTGATCTTCCCGAACAGAACCAAAGAGTTTGTAAGGGAGAATTTTCTGAAGAATGGAATGAATCTTTTGATCTGCCTTTTTGGTCCTTTTGTTATAGATAATCTCTGGAGGAGTATTAATAGTCAACCACTGAAACTCTTTTAAATAATTCACTAAACGAAATAAAGAGGGGATTTCTGGCGTAAACAAAATAAAGATTTTGTCAGATTGTTCAAATACAATTTTCGATATCTTGTTCACCCCCGGATCAAGGTCGACAATAATGTAGTCATAAATAAGCTTCAGAGTTCGAATCGCCTTGCTAATTTTCCCATCCTCAATTTCTTTCATTCTTTCGAAAGAACCAGGGGACACGACAATATCAAAATTCGGATAAATTTCACTTCTTTGTACTATATTGCTAAGTCGTTCTGGTGACAATTCATCGGCAATAGTAAACAAATCAATTGTAGATTGTGTTTTGTCAGGACTTATATTGGTAATGGCTCGTTGGTCTCCATAAGGAAGCCCTAAATCCATGAGTAAAACCTTAAAAGACTCTGTTAAATTTGCTAAAATAAGGGCTAGGTTAACCGCCAAAAGGGACTTCCCCACGCCACCTTTTGAAGAAGTGAAGCTTAACAGCTTCCCCAGTTCCTTGGATTGCATGCCCGTATTCTGAAATTTTTTATCTTTAAAACTAGATACGAATGCATTCATAGCAATTTGAGGAAGAGCTTCCGGTTGAATAGGTCGAGTAATTACGTTTCTGGTAGCTGTTTTCACTATTTTTCGAATATCTATTAAGTCTTCTTCCTTAACAATTAATACAATGGAAGTAGATGGATATTTGATAATCGCTTCTTCTAAAAAACTAATCATATTGATATTTTTCAAGTGATAGTCCAGTATTAAAATATCGGGCGTAAGCATCCGAAGTTTTTCGTCAAGAATAAAACCATCCACCACTAGATCTTCTATTCGTAGCATTGAATTGCTATCAAAGTATGGCTGATATTGTTCCAATTCAGAAGCAGTATCCAATGCAAAAACAACGCTTAGGTGATTTTCAAACCCAAAACCTGGTACCATAACTATGTCTCTTGATTCTTGATTAAACGAATCACAAAATGATCATCGATATTTCTTTCTAAAACAACCGAAAAACGCATTTTGATACTTAAAAAGTCGATAGGAAGATACGCTGTATCGTTGATCTCCAAAACAGGATTCACACCGGTTATTGTCTGGCCATCGATCGCATATTTGTTTTGAAATAAATAAAACTCGTACACGTGTTGGTCCAGGTTGCGAATTTCGATTTTCTCTTCCTCAAAATCATAGGATAGATCTGCATCAAAAACTCGGTATAGAAAACGAATGGGAATATACACTTTTTCTTGATATATAAACACATTGGGATCATTCATTTGAGGATTTTCGTTATTTAAACTATAGGTTGCTTTTTCATAATTAATCCGGATTTCTGATACGGAATCTGGGGTGTTGGCAATTGTATATGTAACTTCGTTGCGAACTTCATCCGCTGGGCTGCGATATTGTATCGTAAACTGGACAGTTTTTTCTAAATTTGGATTGGAAGAAAACAGTTTTAGCGTAAAAACACCATCCTCTGAGGGTTTGGAAATCGTATAATCAACCGTAGGAGTTATTTTTTTAATTGTATAATAGTGGTCGGGTTCCCAAGAAGGGTTTTGCAAAACAATAGAGGTGGGAACAAGAGGAGAAAGGAAAACCTCTTTTACAGATTGTGGTGAAACCCATTCTAGAAAGGTAGATTCTGCGCTGGAAGATCCTGATTCATTATCAGAACCAGACAAAGGTCCAAAAATGAAAAATAGTAGCACTGCTGCTAGTCCAATTAACAACACCGGTAGCCAATAACGTTTCTTTGGAGAGGTGCTTGTACCTCCACTATCTTTTTTTGAATGTTTCATGGAAAAAGTGGGAGAGTTTGCGTTTGTTGAATCCACTTTTGCGGTTCTCTGTGTTTCTTCGTATACTTCTTTCTCTTTGGAGTATGTTGCATTCCGGGTTGGTTTTTCTTTTGTTACTTCATTTTCTTGTGTTATTTCAGGTTCTTTGGAACGAGGATCCATTTTTAGATCATCATTGATAATTTTCCGAATATCCACTTTGTTCTCGTGGTTCATTTTAGGGGAGGGTTTATTTTTTATTGAGAAGGATACTTGTTTTTTTGGACTATTCTTTTGCTGTAAGTCTCTATACAAACCTGTATCAGATGTGACGTTTAGGGGGGGCATGTGTGGGTCTTGACCGTGTTCCTTCCTTGGGTGGGATTCTTCCAAATCACGTTTGGGCATTGATGATTCTGCATTCTTTCCTGTGTAGCTTGTTAAAAAAGTTTCTAAAGCTTCTGTCATTTCTTCTGCTGTTTGAAAACGCTGTTCCGGTTGTTTCGAGAGTGCTTTCAAAACAATTCTTTGAAGAGTCAAAGGGATGCCTTTTTGAGATTCCTCGGGGAAACGAGGAACCTTTTTTAAATGCATGTCCATGACTTCAACCGGAAGAGTAGAGTCAAATGGAGGCGCCCCAGTGAGCATTTCAAATAGAAGAACGCCGACAGCATAAATATCTGTTCTTGCATCTGAAAAAGACTGCGTTATTTGTTCGGGAGCAGTATATTGTACTACACCTAAAAACTCTCCGCTTGATACGCTTGAAGCATCCTCAACGCGTGTAAAACCTAAGGAGCTAATGCGGGTTCTGCCCTTGTTTGGTATCATCACCACATCAGAATTTAAATCTCTATGAATAATTTTTCTTTGATGCAAATAGGCCAGTGCATCTAAAACATCCAATGCAATTAATACGCTGCGTTTGATAGATAGCTGTTCTCTCTTGAGAAGATTTTTTACAGAACTCCCCTCAACATATTCTCGTATGACAAAGTGTACCCCGTCTTCTTCAATCACATCAATAAACTTCACAAAACCCGGGTGATCAATTTTTTTCATTGTCTCTATTTCTCTACTGATCCTCGTTTTAAAGGTTGGTCTTGATTCATTGGGAAGCTGAATGGTAACGGGAACATCTTTAACCAAATCAATGCCATAATATAGTTTGCTTAAAATCCGACGGAGAATAAGCTTTTGAATTCGATATCGGTGTTTGACTTCTTTTCCAATATAGGGATCGGTTTCGAAACCAAGCTCAGCCTCGTGATTCGATTTTTCCGTAGAAGGTTTTTGGCGTGACTCTCTCATTGTATTGTCCTTTTCCATCGAGGTCTCCTCTCGGGGAATTTCTTCATCTTCTTGGCTTTCATCTTTTGCATTCGTGGAGGATTCTTCATCGGTTGATGAAATTACAATAGGAGCTTCTGAATCTTGAGAAGGTAGATCCGTTTTGGAATCATCACCATCGGATTGGAAAACGAAAAAAGAGCCTTCCTCTTCGCCTTCTTCATATTTAGGTCGATAGTATTGTGATACATCCTGTAATTCTTGGATATCTTTGAGTACTTCTTCCATATTTTGATATCGTTCGGATTGTTTCTTTTTCAGCATTTTCATAATCATGCTTGAAGCTTTTAGCAGTAAATCTGGTTTTAATTTTTTTGGAGACTCAGGCATAACATTGATGTGTTGATAGGCAATATTCACAGAAGAATTTTCGTCAGCAAAAGGTAGTTGACCGGTTGCCATTTCGTAAAAAACAACTCCAAGAGAATAAATGTCCGTTGTAGCATCAATTCTACCAATTTTATGATCCAATTGTTCCGGAGCGCAATAGGATAGGGTTCCGACAATTTCTTGTGTATTCTGTTCGATGTTGTCCAGACTAATGTTTCTAGAAAGTCCAAAATCGGTTACTAACACGTGCCCGTTGTTATCTACCATAATGTTGGAAGACTTTATGTCTTGGTGAACAATACTCTTTCGATGAGTGTAGGCAAGCGCTGTAGCAACACCCTGCAAAATATTTGTGATAATGTTCAGAGGAAGAGGACCTGTTTGCATAGTCATTTGTTGTACAGTAAATCCCTCAATGTACTCCATTACAATAAAGTATTTCGAGCCTTGCTGTCCATAATCCAGGATGGAAACAATGTTTGCATGCCTAAAAGAAGACAACAGATCTGCTTCTTTCTGAAATCGATTAATAAAGCTCTTATCTGCTGTTAAAAACTCAGATAATACTTTGATTGCAACTGGCTTGTTAAGGGTCGGATGGTCCCCTCTATACACAATGGACATCCCACCTCTGCCAATTTCTTCAACTGCAACATATTTACCGAAATGAATTTTGTCCATTCATTACCCTCCAGACACACAGCCGATGGTCAGAGTCGAACTGACGACCTGCTGATTACGAATCAGCTGCTCTACCAGCTGAGCTACATCGGCAAACAATAAGTATGGGCGGAACAGGATTCGAACCTGTGACCCCTTCCGTGTGAGGGAAGTGCTCTACCTCTGAGCCACCCGCCCATCCCTTGCAAAATTCTAAGTTAAGTATAAACTTGACTGCATAGAAGTCAATTAAACGCGTATACCATACAAAGGGGTTTTATTTTGATCAGTGTTTGGATTGCCTTTCTGATGAGTCTTTTGGGGTTTTTTTTTGTGTTCCAATTTGTGCAAGCTATTATGCATTATCCGGCAGAAAAATCGATCCAGGAAATTGGATTTATTATTCGGCGGGGTGCTTTTGCGTATCTTCGACGTCAATATAAGATATTGACACCTTTTGTACTTGGTTTCACCCTATTTATCATATTTTTATTCTCTATAGAATTTGCCATTATGTTCTTCATAGGATCCCTCTTTTCCATTTGCAGTGGTTTGATTGGAATGAGCATCTCTACGATTGCTAATTACAAGACAACTGCAGCAGCCAAAAAGAATATCCAATCCGCCCTCTATGTTTCTTTTACGGGTGGTTCCATTATGGGTATTGCCACATGTAGTTTTGGTATTTTGGGTCTATCGCTTAGTTTTATTCTTGCACAGTACCTTACTTCACTTTCTCCCATAAGTATCCTCCTTGGTTATTCTTTAGGAGCTTCCTTGGTAGCTCTCTTTTCTAGGATAGGGGGAGGCATTTTTACAAAAGCTGCTGACATCGGAGCTGATATCGTGGGAAAAACAGAAGCCCACATACCAGAAGACGACCCACGAAACCCCGCCGTCATTGCAGATAATGTTGGAGACAATGTGGGAGATGTAGCAGGAATGGGTGCGGATCTTTTTGAATCATACATCGGGGCAACATATGGTTGTTTTGCCCTTATTGCTCTGTTTTATGATGGTAATCCTACATACATTTCTTTTATCTTTACTCTTCTTTCTATTGGGTTTTTTAGTTCGATTGTCGTCATATTTTTTTCCAGACACATGTCCAGGAAGAAAAATGTAAATCCCAGTTTCATGATTAAGAATATTGGCGTTTTTTCATCTCTGATGGCGATTGCTCTGACCTTTATTGCTAGCTACTATCTCCTTCAAGATTTATTCTTTTTTTATACAGTTACGGTGGGAATTATTTGTGGTTCTATTATTGGCTTCATCACAGATTACTATACGTCCGCGACACCTATTCGTACCATTGCATCCGCATCCGAGGCAGGTACCGCAAGCAATATTTTAAGCGGTTTCAGTTTTGGAATGCAAAGCACGTTTCTCACTATTACAACAATTGTTATTGCTGTTTATGTTTCCTATGCACTAATGAATGTTTTTGGGATTGCTCTGGCAGGACTTGGAATGCTCCTCACTGTAGCAGCAACCATTTCGGTTGATGCCTATGGTCCCATATCTGACAACGCAGGTGGTATTGCTGAAATGACTCACCAACCTGAATATGTTCGTCAAACCACTGACAAGTTGGATTCCATAGGCAACACTACTGCTGCTATCGGGAAAGGGTTCTCTATCGGTTCAGCCGCCCTCACTGCCTTAACTCTGTTTAACACATTTACTCACTTGGATACAATACAAGCCTTGCACATTTCCTTTTCTCTTGATAATCCCCAGGTCATTATTGGACTTTTCGTTGGTGGCATGTTACCTTTTCTTTTTTCTGCCCTTACAATCAATTCTGTAACGCAAGCTGCCACCCCTATGGTGGAAGAAGTTCGTCGTCAGTTCAAAGAGAAGCCAGGCCTCTTAAAAGGACTCACCGCCCCAGATTATGAAAAATGCATCGATATTTCTACTACAGGTGCCATCAAGGGCATGATTCTACCCTCTTTGCTAGGAATTGTATTTCCTTTTGTATTGTATATTGCCATTGGGATTGAATCTGTTATAGGATTGCTAGCAGGAGTTCTTGTATGTGGTGTTACAATGGCAATTTTCATGTCAAACAGCGGGGGCGCTTGGGACAATGCAAAAAAATATATTGAATCAGGATTTCACGGGGGAAAAGGATCCATTGCCCACATTGCTTCAGTTACCGGCGATACTGTAGGTGACCCCCTTAAAGACACAGCTGGCCCCTCTTTAAATATTCTTATCAAACTAATATCCATTGTAACGTTAACTTTTATTCCGCTTTTTCTATAATTCATCAAAGGAGAACATATGAAACGAATTGGAATTTTCACATCTGGACGTGACGCTCCAGGAACCAATGCTGTTCTTCGGGCCATTGCGAGAACTTCCTTTGAACACTCATATGAAGTAATTGCTTTCCGTAACGGAATGGAAGGCATTGTTGCCAACAATTCCTTTATGATGGATCGTTCGTATGTATCTGGAATTCTTCCTATTGGCGGGACGGTCCTAGGAACTTCTTTGAGCGACCCCTATCTTGAAAACCACAATGCAATAAAAGATACGAAAAAGATTCAAGAAAAACTCTCTATTACTTGTTTTATTGGGGTTGGTTCTTTCTCCACCATGAAACTGTGTTCTTTTATGAAAGCATCTGACATCCCCATTATTGGAATTCCAGCCACCATCGACAATAATATTCCCGGAACGGACAATAGCGTTGGCTTCCAAACTGCCGTCGACTATGTCTCAAAATCCTTAGATCGATTACACTCAACTGCTTCTTCTCACCATCGAGTTTTTTTAGTGGAAGTTATGGGAGGACAATGTGGATGGATTGCTCTTCATGGCGGTCTTACAGGAGGTGCCGATCTCATCATTATCCCGGAGAAATCGTATTCAGTACAAGAAGTTATCGCCCATATTCGCAAACGGGAGGGAGAAGGAAAATTCTTTTCTATTGTTGTTCTTGCAGACACTGCTGGCTTCCCTGTCGACATATCCGACAAAGAAAAGCAACAGATTAATGATCACAATGGACTTCTCCAATTCTTATCTCACGAAATATCCAAAGAAACTGGTATGGAAACAAGACAGCTGATTTTGGGACATTTGCAACGCGGTGGATCGCCATTGGCTTCTGATAGACTGTTAGGAACTCTCCTGGGCAACGCAAGCGTTGAATCTATTCGTCGAGGGAATACAGGTGTTTTAGTTGGGCAAGTAAACGGTCGTATTGAATACACAGAGTTAGAATTAATCAAAAATAAGAGACCTGTTGATTTACAATTGTTAAATACTGCAAAAATATTTTTCTAATAAAGGAGATGGTTATGGAAATGAAAGCTACTCGTTATGGATATTCTGAAGCATTGCTGAAGTTGGGGGAAACCAATCCCTCTGTTGTAGTTCTTGATGCTGATTTGTCAAAATCAACAACAACCAATACATTTCATAAAAAGTTCCCCCAGCGAGCTTACAATATCGGTATCGCTGAGCAAAACATGCTAGGGACAGCTGCTGGACTCGCTATTGCTGGAAAAATTCCGTATGTTTCCACATATGGTGTTTTTGTGTCAGGAAGAGCCTACGATCAGATACGAACTACTATTTGTTACACAGATCTTAATGTTAAAATTGGTGGTGCCCATGGAGGTATTTCCGTAGGTCCCGATGGGGCTACTCATCAAGCATTAGAAGAAATTGGACTAATGCGCAGTCTTCCCAACATGACAGTTATTGTTCCCTGCGATTATCACGAAACCTACAAAGCTACTCTTGCATCAGCTACGATTCCTGGTCCTGTATATATTCGATTTGGAAGAGAAGCTGTCCCCATTCTTACTACACCAGAAACACCTTTTGAATTTGGAAAAGGGGTTGTCATCCAGGACGGTTCAGATATCTCCATCATTGCTTGTGGCTCTATGGTGCATGAATCGATAATAGCAGCAGAAGAACTGAAAAAAGAAGGAATTCATGCCCGCGTGATCAATATTCATACCGTGAAACCAATAGATCAAGAAATCATTATAAAAGCAGCAAAAGAGACAGGTGCCATTGTAACTGCCGAGGAACACCAACTCATGGCTGGTTTTGGATCTGCCGTTGCTGAAGTGGTTGTACAGAATCATTCGGTACCTATGGAGATGGTTGGAATTGAGGATACCTTTGGGGAAAGCGGTACACCTGATGAGTTAATGAAAGCCTATGGGCTTACTCATGAAACCATCATTCAAAAAGCCAAAGCAGTTCTACTGCGCAAATAAACGTTTCGATGAGTAGCAAAGATCGCATTGATGAGCTAAGGGAGATAATCAAACAGCACGATTATTATTATTACGTTTTGGATCAACCCAGGATCAGTGACAGCGAATATGATATCCTGTTTCAAGAACTTCTTGCATTGGAAAAGAAACATCCAGAGTTTGCTCGTTCTGACTCCCCAACTCAACGGGTTGGACAACCTCCTCTGAAAACATTCCGTCCTTTCCGTCATGATAGTAAAATGTATAGCTTGGATAACGCATTTAAAGAGGATGATATTCAGAGCTGGTATCAAAAACTATCTAGAATAGCTGATATTTCTGGTTGCTCCTTTGTTGCAGAACCCAAACTGGACGGGTTATCCATTGAGATTCTGTATGAGAATGGAATTCTAGTGTCTGCTGGCACTCGAGGAGATGGCCTTGTTGGTGAAGATGTAACGCAAAATGTAAAAACGATACGTTCCATTCCGTTGCATGTCCATCCCTTTGCCAAAATGCACTCTGAAGAAGTATTGCCATCGTTTCGTGTACGCGGCGAAATCATTATGAAAGAAGCCGATTTTATTGCCCTGAATAAGTATCGAAAAGCTCATGATGAGCCTTTGTTTGCCAATCCACGCAATGCTGCTGCTGGCTCGCTACGGCAACTTGATCCAACTATTACAAATCAACGTAAATTAACAGCTTATTTTTATTTCCTTACCGATTTTCAAGAAGAACATAAATCATTTCGATACCACTATGACATTTTGAACTATCTTAAACGGCTTGGTTTTCCAGTGAATCCAGAGATTTCTGTATTGGACTCTCTTGCAGACTTATATGCATATCAAAATGAACTTCTTTCCAAACGGCCGTCCCTCCCTTATGATATTGATGGAGCCGTCTATAAGATCAACGATCGACACCTTTGGAGTGTTTTGGGTACCACTTCCAGGGCTCCGCGATGGGCTATTGCTTATAAGTTTCAAGCAGAAAGCGCATCGACAATACTTACGGACATTCGAATATCCGTGGGACGATCAGGGATACTTACTCCAGTCGCAGTTTTAGAACCAGTTTCTATTGGCGGAGTAACTGTTTCAAGTGCCACCCTTCACAACGAAGGTGAAATCATGAGAAAAGATGTTCGTATAGGCGACACAGTTATCGTACAACGTGCTGGCGATGTTATTCCAGAGATTCTTCGTGTTGATCTAACCAAAAGGCCCTTCCAGTCAGAACCCTACCAAATGCCAACTCATTGCCCCGTTTGTAAAACGAAAGTATATCGTAAAGCAGGCGAAGCTTACATCCGATGTACAAACATAGAGTGCCCTGCCAGAATTGAAGAAAGCTTTTCTTATTTTGTTTCTAAAAATGGCATGGACATTGACGGACTTGGGAAAAAGTTAATTCAAAAACTATTGCAAGAAAAAGTGGTCGAATCCATCCCTGACATCTTTGTAATTCAAGAGAAAGATCTTATGGAATTGGAGGGTTTTCAATCCAAACTAGCGCATAAGATTGTTCAGGCCATTCAAGCTGCTAAAAACCGTCCTTTATGGCGTTTTATAGCTGCCATTGGCATTGAAGGGGTTGGTGAGAATACATCAAAGCTCTTGTGCCAATATTACCATTCGATGGATGAATTTCTTCAAGCTACCTATGAAGAACTTGAACGTATCCCTGGTATTGGCCCAGAAACAGCCACCAATATACTGCAGTATATACACCATCCTACAAATGTAGATATGATCGAAAAATGCAAAAAGGTGGGCTGCACTTTTACCAACAAAGAGAAAAAACTACCCAGCTCTTCCAAAATTGCCAATAAAAGTTTTGTGATTACGGGAACACTGACTATTCCGCGTAACGACATGAAAAAGAAAATTGAAGACAGGGGTGGATTTGTAAAAAACACGGTTACGTCCCAAACGGATTTCTTGCTTTGTGGTGACAATCCTGGATCAAAACTCTCAAAAGCCATTGAGTTGAACATTCCAACAATTACCGAAAAAGAATTGGAAGAACTTTTCTAAATCACGGTTATTGCTTTCTCCATAAAAAAAAGCCCTCTCTTGGAGAGGGCTTTTTTGTTGTTACCGACTAACAGATGTTAGGATTTTGGATAAATTAATGTAATGGTTTGCGTAGCTCCATCCCATCCTACTTCTGCACCAAATGTTTCAGCGCAGAATCGCAAAGGCACCATGGTTCTACCATTAATAATGGTTGGCGGAGCATCTAGAATCATTGGTTCGTCGTTTACCATGGCAGTGCTTCTGCCAATCCAGAGTTGAATGGTTTTTCCGTAATAGATCAAAGTAATCTTCTGTTCATTGCCATCCCAGCCAACTTCGGCTCCAAAGGTTTCCGATACAAATCGCAAAGGCACCATGGTTCTACCATTAATAATGGTTGGTGGAGCATCTAGTTGAACAATTTGACCATTTACTTCTGCCTGGTTGTTTCCGATGCGCAGAATAACAATTTTCTTATCAGGGTATACAATGTGCAATTCGACTACATTTTCATTGCCAATCTTGTCAACTGCTTTTATGACAAAAGCATTGACACCTTTTTCAAGGGAGACTTCATAGGCAAATTTTCCACCTTTTCCTAACTCAATTTCCATATCGTCAACGGTTACAACAGCATCTTCTTCGTCGCACTGCCCAATGATATAGAATCTATCCTCGGTGGAAATTGCATAGTCAGGGGTTGTGATATTCAAAGAGGGGGGCTTTGTATCAAGGTAAATAATGAAGGTCTCTTCACCTTTGTTGCCGACATCATCTTCTGCTTCTACTAAGATCTCATTTTCCCCTTCTTCTAACTCGATAAAGAATTCGAAAAAGCCATCTGCATCTAGCTCTGCTTCTTCGTCATTAATGTAAACAAAAGCAGTAGGCTCTGTTTGACCCTTTAATGTAATCTCTACTTCTTTGGTATACAAACTGCCATCAATTTCGATGAAATCGGATAGGTCCCATTCAATCACGGGAGGTTCTTCGTCAACAACGGTAATAAGGACGGCCAAAAGCACTTTCCCGCCATTGGTGTCGAAAATAACTCTACCCGAGTAATCGCCTTGATCCATATTCCAGGTATTAATTGTTAAGATAGCCTCTGAAGTATTGTCATCAACGGAATCAATATCAATGGATAACCATTCTTGGTCTACTTCAACAGACCCCTCTAAACCTTTAATACCTACATTCTCAAGTGAAAGCTCGATGTCGGTTATGGTATTTCGTTCCACTTTATCTAGTAGAATTCTGTCAGGTTTTATTTCTAGTTTAGGAGCAAGAGATTGAAAGCAGAATATTTCTTGTTTTCCAGTAAAAAAGATCTTGTTACCATATACCAGTACATGCCCAATAATTTCTTCATCAATATCTTCTTTCCAGACACGTTTGCCTCGCCTTGAAGCATCGAGGATAATAACTTCTGTACCACCGGTAAATGAATTGTTAGAAATCTCAGGGCTAAAACACACAATGTAATCGCCAGCAAGTGCCATGTTCTCAAACTGAGAAGTGCCTCCAACAGATTTTGACCAGTTGTCTTTGCCATCATCCTTATCAAGTGCCCACAATTTTCCTTGGGCATCTTGCACAAAGAGATAGTCTTCGTTCATGGCAGGGGCAGTACCAAAACATAAAGTATTGGTTTGATAGAATTCCCAGATTTCTTCTCCCGAGTCTAGATCGTGAGCTGATACAACCAGAGAAGCAGAATTCCCCTCAATACGTCCACGTATGAAATACACTTGTTCGTCATCGTTGCAGGAAGATACTCCTAGTCCAGCATTGTCAATGTAGTCCCATATGATGTTACCAGTATCTGCATCAATGCAATATAGGTAGCCTGGTGGAGATATAGATAGACGACCTTCGCTGGATGCAGCGAATCCGGCTGAACAGGTGTATAAATAATCTTCATGTACTGATACAGGAGAAGCCCATCCAAGGTATTCGCCTCCCTCAATATCAACTTCCCAGTCAACATCACCGCTTTCAGCATCCATTTTAATCAACAAAGAACTATCAGTTTTATACATAAAATCATCATCATCTTCACCCATTAAGGCGAACATAGTTTTGAAATATAAAAATCCTTCACTGGTGGTAATGGGAGATGATATAGCTCCTGTTGCTTCACCAACCCACTCTTCCTCACCATCTTCTAATGTAAAGGCTGTAATAACTGTTGAGCCAGATCCTTTGGGACCAAAACCATCGGTGGAAGCAACATAAATAAGACCTAAAACGGGATCAATTGCAGGACAAGAAATAGATAAACGGTTTTCGGTTTCTTCTCTCCATATTTCTTCCCCGGATTCCATTTCAATGGCTATTAATTCTGCTGATTGTCCTCCGCGAGAACCATCATAAAGAACAGAATACAAAATGCCATCATAAGCAACTGAACCGGTACCAAAAGATTGGTTCGATCCAGCGTCGCTGTCAAATGGCCAATCCAAAGCTTCTTCAAATTCGTCTCCTAAATTTTTTGGAGAATAATTTGTCCCATACGCATCATGAGAATACATCAGCCAAGGGTGTATGCCAGTTCCATCTGGGGCATTGTTCCCAATCTCAGAAAAAGCATTTACAGATAGGGTTAAACCAGCAATTAGGATACATGTTAAAAAAAGACTAATAAATCGTCTCATGGTCTCCTCCTGTCGAATTAATTGGATTTTTTTTCAGGGTCTTTGTTTTTTGCATTTTCACTTTCTGGTAAAGCCTTAACACTTTGTCGTGCATGCATCATGCTTTTCCCTTCAAAAAATGCATTCTCTTCAATAATCAGTTTATCGGCAGAAATCTCACCTACAACTTTGCCCGTATCATGTATTTCAAGTTTTTCTGAACAAACAATGTTTCCTTCAATCTCCCCCATCACCGTTAAGTTTGTTACTTCAATGTTGGCTTCAATAACTGAACCTTCCCCGATGATAATATCGGCGTCACCTTTAATAAGACCCTTAACTTTTCCATCAATCCGAACATTTCCTTCTACGAAAAAACTACCTTCAATGAAGGTGCCTTTTCCTAAAAACGAAGTAGAGGAAGAACGACTGATTTTTTGATCTGACTTTGATCCAAATGCCATATATCACCTACCTATTATGGTTCTACAGCTAAATTATTAACCAGCAGTTGATACCCGATAAAGCTTTCCTGGGTAGCTGGGTGGGTACCAACCTTCGCCATTACCTGCCCTTTTTCTACAATATCCCCCAGGTTTACCGTAAGATCGTTGCAAAACAAATAACGTGAAATTGTGGTATGCAGATCTTCATTTTTGTGGGTAATTTCAATCACATATGTAGACAAAGCAATTTCCTCAATTTTAGTTACTTCTCCACCTGCAGTTGCCTTAATATAAGTACCAAAAGGTGCAAGAATTTCTACCCCGGGTGTGGAGATATACATTCCTTCACGGACTGGATACCCATTAATGGGAAGCCCTGTTGGGGTTTTACGAACATTTTCTTGAATGACTTCTTGGCGTAGCTGCGATGTCTCTAATTGACCCTCATGATCTCCGATAATTGGATAAGAATCAGCAATGGTAGATGCAGGTTGTGCTTTCGACTGACTGTGACGGACACTAAATAGAAAATCAGAAAATTCCTTATTGGAATAAGGAAGCTTTAAGGCATTGCATGCATCATTTTCTATGGAGGAAGCTTTGGACAAGAATACGTCGGATGTATTGATAAAAGCTTCTGTTTTGATAAGAGCTTTTTTCACTTTAATCTCTCGGGAAAGGTCTTCATCATCGGCATTCATAATGGTTTGAAAACGTTGGTAAAAAGTCGTTACTTGGGTTTGGTAATACCAATACTTGTACCCAATGATGGCAAACATGGTGACAAAAGCAAATAGACAAGTAAAAGCAATAATTCGCAAGGGCTTGGACAAAAGAATATGGAAAGATCGGGAGTTATGAGAGGATACAATTAAGATTTTGTCAGGATTGCTATTTCTAGAATTAGTGGGGGGCATGTTTATTCACCAGACTATTAAATCTTTCTGGATCAATAGCTTCTGATCCATATCGCACTTCATAGTGCACGTGAACACATGTTGCAGTGCCGGTACTGCCGGCTTTGGCAATAACTTGTCCGCGTTTTACGTATTCACCTTCGTAAACTAGGTTTTTGGAGTTGTGTGCATAGAGCGTAGAAATGCCATCTCTATGATAAATAATGACGGCATTCCCATAGCCTCCAAGAAAATTGGACTTCATAACTCTTCCTGATGCGGTTGCAGTAACGTCTTGTCCATAGTATCCGGAGATATCAACCCCAGTATGCCAGTCGGGGGTCCCCCAGACAGGATGGATACGATACCCATAGCCAGGGTCGATAGGCCCTTTTAATGGAAAACCAAGAGGTGTTTTCTCCCACTGAAGCAAAAATTCTTCTGATGCTAGAGAAAGAACTTCATTATTGGTTATGATTTGATCTAATTTTTCTTTTTGTTCAATCAGATTTTTTTCAATGGTTAATGCTGTTTCTAAATTTATACTAGTTACATTGTTAAAATATCCCGTATAACGGGTTATGTCGGACATGTAGTCATCGGGGTTTAAGTTCATTGATGTCAGTTTTAAACTGGTCCGGTTTTTAGAATCCGAAGAAGCAATATGTCTCATTTTTTCCAAATTCTTTTCTTGGATTTCGTAAATGACCGTAAGCTCTTTTTCGATTGAATCAAGCTCTTCTTGTTGTAATTGTTCGGTTTCCTCTAAAGAAAGACCAGCTATTTTTACAAATTCTGTTTTGTAGTAATTATAGCGGTGAACAAGTCGGAAAGATGCAAAAAGAAAAACAAGGAAAACGATAAGAGCTAAAAATACCCATATAGAAGAAATGAAAAAACTCTTTGAATTTCCTCTGGTAGGCAAATAAATAAAATTAAATCCATGTTTTTCTGTGTTCATAGCACCAACATCATATAATAATTTTACATTTCATTTTGACTATTTGGATAGGTTTGTCAAGACAATGATAATGAAAAAAGCCCTGGAAACTACCAGGGCTTTTTGTTTACAGTAGTTCGCTATTCCAATACTATTCCAATACTATGCACTCAAGAGGGCATGAATCTACACATGCACCGCAACTAGTACAATTTTCTGGATGTGTAAGCTCGCAAATATCATCAACCAACTCTAAAGCGTCGACGGGACATCCATCAACACACACGCCACAACCCGTACAGCAATCAGCATCAATTTTAGGTAAAGCCATTGAATCCTCCTATAAGAGTTTTTTATGCATTATATACATCATTTCTCTAAAATACAAGATTGGAATCTTACAGATCTTGTTTCGTAAATTCATGCCAATAGGTCTCTTGAAAAATCAAGGATTGGTTTTGAAACCGAACAATATCAATTGGTTTCAATGCCAACCCATTTGCATCAAAACCCTTCAGACCGGTAAAAAAATGAATGGTCGAAAGATCTGCCTTCCGAAGCTCTTTATAGATCTGGGCTAATGAATTCTGCTTTGTAATAGAAGCTGCATGGTGGATCAATGTCATTTCATCAGCACCCAATGCAGCAAAATAATCGGGGGTTTGTCCAAATGTTTTCACGTAGGTTTGAAAGAATGAAGAGGAAGTATAGTCAGGTTTTTCGGGGAAAAAAGGAACCAGGAAAAACGTATTTTCCCAAAAATCTTTTTGCAGGACATCTTCTGTTGGTAAAGCTGGCATGATAATAGGAGCAAAAATCGAAAAGTCTTTTCTCGCCGTTGCAATCATTGTTTGATACATGGACGGTGTTGTTAACAGAAAAATAGCATCCACGTTGGATTGTGAAATGGTAGCAAACACTTTGTTGGGATCCACCGTATTCTCGCCAGAATAACTGATTTCCATAATAGTGGCATCAATATTGTTTCCTTCTTGTGTAAAACCATCTTTCAAAGAGCGTAATCGTTGGTTAGACTGATCAACTACAATGCAAATTCTCTGTTTTTTCATTTCGGTTACTACATATCGAGCGCATAGCTTTCCTTGATATAGGGGATTTTGGTTTAACAAAAGAGTCGTTTTAACCTCATCTACAATGCTATGTTGGTAGGAGTTACACACAAAGGTTCTGTCCCATGTATCAGCTACAAATTTAGCAACTTGGGCACATTCAGCAGAAGGGGTTCCCATCATGATCCCTTGCGGATATTTTTGAAAAAAATCTCGGAAAGCATTGGCTGCATCCTCTGGATCTCTTCTTGTATCATAGTAAACAAACCGAAAATGTCGGTTCATTTCCAGCTGATTCGATTGAAGCTTTCTTCCATTGGTTAGCGATGTATACACGCCTGATGCTTGGGAAGACTGATCTTCAGCAAAGCCTATGTAGTGAATATCTCGATTCGAGCAACCTACCAATAGGGAGCCTATGACAAGTCCGAGAAAAATCTTATGAAGTGCAAATTTCATTAGTTTTGAACCCATTCCATGATTGGTTTATCGAAATAACGATTAATAAAGTTTTCTGTTCTTGGAAGTGGTTTTAAATCGCTATAGTCATATCCCTGTCGATGCGTTATCAAAATGCGATAATTTGCTGCATCGGTGTATTGGTCTAGGAGCATTTCACTAAACATCTGCATGTACAATATCATATCATTGTTTTGTACACCAAAGGAGGTGTGAAGCTCAATGCTTTCTATCATCGAATGAAGAATCGAGTAGAAATTACCCGTCGATCCTGCTGTATCAGCTGCATACGATTGAACATGAGTGATGTATTCTTCATAATGATCAAATACATTGGCAATACCATCTTCTAGCGTATCAATAGAAGTTGTAATGGATTGATAAAAATTGTCTTCGGTTGAAAAAAAATCTTCCAATGAAACCTCTTGAAAGAATTCATTTTTTTCGCTTTCATTTCCCACATCATACCCCATGGAGGTAGCCATTGTAATAATATCAGAATTGTTTTCTATATGGAGCTGGTTCAATGGATGCAACACGGGTAAAGCTTCGCCGTAAAACTGAGAGGGCACATTTATTTCTAGAGAATCAATGGAACGTAGTTCAATAAACAGGTTTTGATAAAGGAGCTCAAGTTCATCCCATTTATCTTTCATGTATTGTTTCCTCAAACCATATGCATTTCCTTGCGTGGGATTCTCGTATTCATCCATCTCTTGAATAATGACTTGTCCTTGGATATTTGCTTCATGCATAAGAGTTTCGTAGGACTCTAGCCACATTTCAGGATACGACATATCGGAGGGTAATTGAAGAGATCCGATAGACATCATAGCTACTTTGCCCATCTTATCAAAGCGTTGAAAAATGACATCTCCCACCAATAAATCAGGAACATTGACAGTTTGCATTACAAAAAAAGAATTTCGGATGTAAACCTGCTCTATTCCCTTTTGCATTGAAAACAAACTAGTAGTATTGCCCCCTACTTGGTCGGTATAGTACAGCATCGTTGGAACATCTGACGATTCTATGGGGGACTGTTTCAAAAGGCATGAAACAGGAATGTAAATGGAATCAATATTTTGCCATTCCTGCGTGCTATTCTCCACATTTAAATCCAGAATTTGATTATACAGAATCATCTTTTCTAGTTCCACAAAGCATAGTAGTTCATCGTCGAGAGAAGTAGAAAAACCAGATACTTCTATATTCAAAAAGGCAGAATCCTGATATTCAACGGTGGGGGGAATATCCAACAAATCGTCAGCAAGGCTTATATAGTTTTCAATCGGTTCCTCCGAATAGGCACTAAACCAATCTGCCAAATCACTGTAGTTTGATACATAACTGGTTAGTTTGTCAGCGGCCAATTTATGGTTTTGTAACATGATTCCGGTATGATAGATCATCCTTGCATATCTAGAGGCTTGGTTTGAATTGACATGAAAAAGAATTGGCTGAGCGTTTCTTTCTACTGCCTGTGCTGCCAAAACACCTTGATCAACTGTATTTCTTAGTTTGGCTTTAAACATGACAACTTTTCCAATATCAATTAACCCAATCCCTACCACAACGAGAAATAGAATAAACACAGCATACAAAATAATCACTTGTCCAACTTCTGAAGCAGTTACATCCTTTTTCAGTTGTTTCATGACTCTCCCTACAAAATAAAAAATAGATAAAAGAATAGACAAAACTACGGTTGTTTAATATCCTTCAAATATTATAATTCAAAACTGTACGCATATTATATACTATAACGAGGTAGAATAAATATGAAAAGACGGGAATTGGGCCTACATTATTTGCAAGAAAATCCGTATCATGTAAAAACTTTTGATCAGTATCCTATCTCTTTTACTCGAGAGGATATTTTTCATTTTTGTCAACAAATAAGGCGCGATATTGTTTTATCGACCTTTTCTGCTGGCTCAGGACACCCCGGTGGCTCTCTTTCTGCAGCCGACATGATGGGGGTTCTATGGACATCATTTCTCAAACATAAGCCTTCTCTTCCTTCCTGGGAAGATCGAGACTATATGATCTATTCGAAGGGACATGTGAGTCCTCTTATCTATTCTCTTTATGCCGAAACTGGATACTTTGACCGCACACTTCTTGCTTCCTTTAGAGAATTTGGATCTCCTTTGCAGGGCCATCCAGCAAAGAGCAAATTGGATTGTGTAGAAGTTTCCACAGGTTCGTTAGGACAAGGTTTATCGGTAGCTGCTGGTATTGCTATGGGGCTGAAGCAAGACCATAAAGAGAATCACGTCTTTGCACTTTGTGGAGACGGTGAATCACAAGAAGGTCAAATATGGGAAGCCATTATGAGCTCTGCCCATTATCACCTAGACAACCTAACACTCTTTTTTGACTACAACAATCTAGAAATTGACGGCTGGGTGGAAGATGTTATGGGTATTGCTCCCATCAAAGAAAAATTTGAAGCATTCAATTGGCACACAATTGTTATCGATGGACACAATACTGACGATATTGCAAAGGCTATCCAAACTTCACTTGAGAATAAGAATCGGCCTACCGTTATCATTGGAAAAACCATCAAAGGCAAAGGAGTTTCTTTCATGGAAAACGAAGCTGATTGGCACGGTAAAGCCCCAAACGAAGAGCAACTCAACATTGCCTTGCACGACATTAACAGAGAGGTTGACGAATGGACAAACTAAAAAGAACTCCTTTGTATGAGGAGCATGTTAAGCTAGGAGCCAATATGGTTCCTTTTGTTGGATTTGAAATGCCCATCGTGTACACATCTATGATTGAAGAGCATATGGCTGTTCGTGACCATGCAGGAATTTTTGATGTATCACATATGGGAGAGATTTCCATTGAGGGCAAAGATGCCTTGGCCTTTACAGACTATTTGATAACAAATAAATTAAGCACTGCCAAAGCGGGTGACATTAAATACTCTGCAATGTTATATGAAGATGGCGGAGAAGTTGACGATTTACTGGCTTACAAAATAAACGACGAAAAAGTGCTATTAGTTGTCAATGCATCCAATATCGAAAAAGACGTTGCTCATATTCTAACAATAAAAGAATCTAGGCCTGATTTGGATTGTGCAATCCAGAATACATCAGACCAATGGGGGCAAGTTGCTTTGCAGGGACCAAAGGCAGCTTCCATTTTGCAACAACTAACACCGACCGACTTAGAAACAATGAAGAAGTTTACATTTCAAGAAATTTCTGTGGGTGGTCTCCAAACCCTAACCTCTAGAACAGGCTATACGGGGGAAGACGGATTTGAAATACTAACACCAAAGGATTCCACTCCCACTCTATGGAAACTACTAATGCAAACGGGTGAAAAAGAGGGGATGCTTCCATGCGGATTAGGATCAAGAGACACCCTTCGCTTTGAATCGTGTCTTTGGCTTTATGGCAATGATATCGATCATACAACAAATCCCATTGAAGCTGGCCAAGGTTTTGCTGTCAAGTTAGACAAAGATTTTGTTGGCAAAAAGGCTTGTCAAGAAGCAAAAGAAAAAGGTCCCAAACGAAAGCTAACTGCCTTTGAAGTGAATAGCAAAATGATTCCTCGCCATGGCTATTCCATTTACTACGAAGGCAAAGAAATAGGACGAGTAACATCGGGGAGTTACTGTCCAAAAATTGATAAAGTATGTGCAATGGGCTATATACCTGCAGATCTTTCAGTTGTTGATAATAGTGTCCAGATTAAGATCAGAAATAAAGAAGCCCCTGCAACTGTTGTAAAAAAACCATTTTATAAAAACAATAGATGATGTAGTTCACCTACAAAGGAGTTGGAGATGCAAATTTCAAATCGTGCAAAACATGCAAAAGCCGAAGGAGCTTTTGAAGTCTTAGCCAAGGCACAGCGTATTGAAAGAGAAACAGGTATGAAAGTTGTACACATGGAGATAGGGGAACCTGATTTTCCTACTCCAAAAGGGATCATTGAGACCTGTAAAAAAGCTCTTGATGAAGGCAAAACTCACTATACCCCCGCAGGCGGTATCCCAGAATTTCGCACGGCTGTTGCCAAACACCTTAGCAAAACAAGGAATATTAACGTAGATCCGGAAAATGTCCTTATTGCTTCAGGCGGGAAACTTCTGATTTACACAACTTGTGTTACTTTTTTAGAACCGGGAGATGAATGTATTGTCCCCGATCCAGGATACCCTCCTTACCAATCTGCTGTCAATTTGGCTGGTGGAATACCCATCCCATTGCCACTCACTGAAGAAAATGGATACCAGGTTACAGCAGAAGAACTGGAAAAAAGGATTACTCCAAAAACGAAACTGATTATCATCAATACTCCCCAAAATCCTACTGGGGGAGTGTTGTCAAAAGTGGAATTAGAAAAAATTGCAGAGGTTGTCAAAAAAAGCAATGCTGTTGTATTTTCTGACGAAATATACTCGGATTTGATTTACTCTAAAGAAGATCAGCATTTTTCGATTGCAAGCATACCTGGCATGTTAGATCGTACAGTGCTGATGGATGGAATGTCTAAAACCTATTCGATGACTGGATGGCGGTTAGGCTACGCAGCAGTCCCGAAAGAGTTCTACGGGAGTATGAAGAAAATTGTCAACAATACAGTGTCTTGTTGCCCAGCCTTCACGCAGATTGCCGGCATTCATGCTCTTGAAGGAGACAATCCAGAGGTTCACATGATGTGGGAACACTTCAAAGAGCGCAGAGATATCATCTTTTCTCTCGTCAATGATATACCGGGCATGAGCATGATCAAACCCAAGGGTGCATTCTATGCCTTTGTAAATGTAAAGCCCATTTTAGAAAAATATTCTTTAACCTCTGCGGATTTGGCTGAATTTTTCCTCCAGAAAGCCTATGTAGCATGCCTGAGTGGAAGTATTTTTGGGAAACAAGGAGATTCCTATATTCGGTTCTCCTATGCTACCTCTAAGGAAGATATTCAGAAAGGTATGGGTAGAATCAAAGAACTCATTGAAACGGAATTCCCCGTATAAATGATTGTGCAAAAGGATTTTCGATTTGATGCTGCTCACCATCTGACAAATTACCATGGGAAGTGTGAATCCTTCCATGGTCATACCTACTATCTTTCTGTCATGGTTGAAGGTGAAATTGATGTTTCAACTGGAATGGTATTGGATTTTCTTTGGATCTCTACTGCTGTTCATGAAAATATTCTCTCCAAGCTAGACCATAAAAATCTAAATGATTTTTTCGAGAATCCTTCCACAGAGATCGTTGCAGAATGGATTTTTAAAACTTTGTTTCCTCACCTTCAAAGTTCTACATACCAGCTTGCTACTGTTACACTATCCGAAACACCCACTAGTCATATAACCTATACAAAAGAAGATTATGCGAGATATACAGAACGAAACTGATGATCGCAAAGTTAAGATAGATCGGGTAGGTGTACAAGGAGTACGCTACCCGATCTCTGTTTCTGATCGAGAAGGATCTACGCAAACAACGACCGGGCTAGTAAGCCTCTACGTCGATCTCCCCAAAGAGTTTCGTGGTACTCATATGAGTCGTTTCATTGAAATTCTAAACATTCATCGAGACAATATCGCTATTCTTTCTCTTGAAGGAATTCTGCAAGATACGAAACAAGCTTTAAAGGCAGAAACATCTCATATAGAGATAAGTTTCGATTTCTTTATCAATAAAGCGGCCCCCGTTACTGGCATAAAAAGCTTTTTATCATACGATTGCACATTCATTGCTTCAAAAGGCCATGATTTTGATTTTTTAATGCAAGTAAAGGTCCCTATACAGCTTCTTTGCCCTTGTTCTAAAGAAATTTCAGCCTATGGGGCTCATAATCAACGAGGGATTGCTTCTGTCTCTATTCGTATGAAACATGGTCACCACAACATTGTTTGGATTGAGGATATCGTTTCTATTTGTGAAAAAGCCGCTTCCTCACCAGTATATTCTTTACTTAAAAGGAAAGATGAAAAGTACGTTACAGAATATGCATACAATCATCCGAGGTTTGTTGAGGATGTTGTCCGTAATATTTATCTACCATTAAATCAGGATCAAAGAGTAACGTGGTTTTCAATTGATGTTCTAAGCAATGAGAGTATCCATAACCACAATGCATACGCCCAAGTGGAAATGGACAAACGATAGTATGTTTACCTTGCTTGATCCAGCATTGGTCCGTTCAGCATTACAAGACATCGGGTGTACACAAGAAAGCATTCCTATCTTTTTAAAAAAAACAAATCTCCTTTGCATTAAGGCAGATCATATTGGATACAAAGAAGCTACAATTTTGAAACAAACGTTTCTTAGTCATGGTGGCGACGTAGCTGTACACAAAAATGTATTGGATCATTCTATAGAAGATTCTACGATTCTGATGATAGGAACAGAAAATGTGATTGCTCGATGTTTGCAAAGTTTAGAAAGACAAAACTATTTCCACATTCCCACAATTCGAAAAAAGCTTGCGGTTTTTCTTTGCAAACTTCACCAAAAACAAAAGGCCCCCCAGCCCGTATTAATGGGTATATTAAATGTAACGCCCGACTCTTTTTCTGATGGAAATGAATGTATTTCTATGAATGACATTTTGCAAAAGGCCTCATCTCTTATCGAACAAGGTTCTGACATCCTAGATATAGGGGGAGAATCTACAAGACCAGGCGCGGCAATAATTCATGAAGAAGAAGAATATCGTCGCGTGATAGAGCCTATTGTTCAAATCCTCAAACGCTTCCCTACCTGTAAGCTATCACTTGACACGCACAGGGTCTCTATTGCAAAAGCAGGCATTGAAAATGGGATCCAAATGATCAACTGTATAAAAATCTCCCCAGAAATGATAGAACTGCTTTCTCGACATCCTTCTATAGAGCTTGTCATTATGCATATGAAAGGAACACCTGAAACGATGCAAAAAGAAACGCAGTACCATTCTCTTTTAGAAGAAATTCACCTCTTTTTTGAGAAGGCTCTTGACCAATGTTCTCGTTACTCAATAGATAAAGAACGAATTGTCTTGGATCCGGGGATTGGTTTCGCCAAAACAGCTCAACAAAATATTGACATTTTGCAACATATCTCTTGTTTTTACGATTTAGGTTGCAGACTACTTGTGGGTCACTCTAGAAAAAGTTTTTTTGGTGACATAGCCTCTATTCCTTTGTCAGATAGAGATGCTCCAACAGCCCTTATGAGTGCACTGCTGTGGGAAAAAGGAGTAGATATACTACGTATTCATAACGTAAAGGCAACAAAAAATGCCTGTAAAGTCTTTTCTATCATGCATTCATGAACACCGTTTTTTTTTCACTAGGAAGCAACGAAGGAAATCGAAAAGCATCCCTTTTACGAGCTTTTCATTATCTATCTTGCAAGGATATTCATCTGTTACAAGTCTCTACTATCATTGAAACAAAACCGTATGGGTTGAAGAATCAGTATCCCTTTCTTAATTGTGTTGTAAAAACCAGGACTTCTTCTTCTGATCCTTCTCAAATTCTTCACATTGTGAAGAATATTGAGCAGCTTATGGGACGGAAAGAATCGGTTCGATGGGGTCCTAGAAATATTGATATCGATATGTTGTTTTGGAATCAGGATATTATTCGCACGCCTTCTCTAACAATTCCTCACGAAGATCTTCACAAAAGAGACTTTATACTACTTCCATGTATGGAAATCTGTCCTACTTTTATCCACCCTGTCTTTCAAAAAACCATAAAACAGCTGTGGAATATTTACAAAGAAAAAAAACTATGATACCATGAAAAAAAATCTTTTGGAGGTTCTGCTATGTGGTCAAATTGGACAAAAATTTTTGCTTCGATCTGGTTAATCCTCTTTTCAATCCATATTACAAATGTGTGGAGTCTTCACCCTGTTACTCTTATTGTAATGGCAACAGTGATTTTCATTGCTGCTATGTTTGAACTGATCTCAAAACAAAAAGATAAATAGTTACGAGCAACACTTTTGTACGAACGTTTGGTTGTTTTATTTTTATGTTTTGTTTTCATTGTAAGTGCTGGTCATCCAGCACTTTTTTTTTCGCATCGCGCGCTAGCTGTTTCTTCCCGCTCCTCACATTGTATTGTTGAAAATCAGGGGCAGTGGGATTCTTCTATTCATTTTTTTTACAACACATCCTCTGGAGGCATTGTGTTTGCAGAAACTGCAATGTATATTGTGTCTCCGGCGAAACCTCCCATCAAGCACCCCTTCCCTTTTGACTCTATATCTCCAGCAGGTATTCAGCCTTCTACTATCCAATATACGTACATAACTTCTTCTAGTGTAATTAGGGCACAAACATGGTCTTCTATTCAATATCGGGATGGCACAAATGGAGTTGATTATCTTTTCTACATTGAGCAAGACAGCCTCTCTTGTTCCATCACTCTCTCTCCCTATTCATCCCAAAAAGAAGATCTGATGACTTTTCTAAATACTCTACAAAAAGATCCTTCAAAAGAGCCCTCTACAATTCTAGCCAAATCATTGCAATCTACGGTCACCATAGACTCTTATGATAACAAATCTACAAGCGATGAAACTGGTAAAGCAACTCTTCAGACCATTCACACAAACCCCCTTGGAGATTCTTGGGTGGGAGGAGCAGTTTTATCTCCTGCTAGTCAATCACAAGAAATACAATCCATAAAAGAAAACTACGATGCATATATTAAACGATATCGCAAAGATGGAACTATTGCAGAATGCATTCTATTTGGCGGGTCTGGGTGGGAAGAAGTGATGGGTATTGACGTTTCAAACGATGGTCTTGTATATTGCTGCGGGACCACAGATTCAAAGGATTTTCCTTTTACAAGAAATCTATCCTCAAGCCAGAGTTCTCAAGATACAAATGTTTTTACTCTCATCTACAATCCCTCAGACCAATCATCCAAAGCGCTACTTTTGGGGGGTTCAGACAATGATGCCGCTCTAGATATCAAAGTCAATGCACGCCAAGATGTTCTGATTACAGGATATACCACCTCCTCTGATTTCCCAACTACGAAACGTTTTGTCTCACCGAACCAAGAGGCTTATCAGAGCAATGCTTTTGTTGTTTGCATCGATACTGGCGATTGTAGCATCCTCAACAGCACCCTTGTTGGTGGTTCTCAATGGGACGTTAGTATGGGTCTATCCCTGGACTCATTACAAAACATTTACATTACTGGGTATACATATTCTCATGATTTCCCTGTCACTCCTCTCGCCTATGACACATCTCACAACGGAGAAAAAGATGCATTTGTCATTCGCTTTACTCCCGATGGAAACCACATGATCTTTTGTACGTTCCTAGGGGGTGATTCCTTTGATATTGGCAAAGCTATCGCCTGTGATTGGGAAGGCAATGTTTTCGTTGCTGGTACTACAAATTCCTCCTCTTTCCCGTGTTCTTCTCGTCATGTACAAAACAACCTAGGGGGTGACCAGGATGGTTTTATCTCAAAAATGAACGGTGCAGGATCAAAGCTCTTGTCATCTTCCTATATTGGAGGTTCTTCGCAGGATGAAGTAACCGACCTTATCACCGATCATTGGGGAAACGTATACGTAACTGGCAATACTTTATCAGAAGATTTTCCTATCACTGTCCAAGCTGAATTTCCAATGCTTCAGAAACAACAAGACATTTTCTTTATGCACATTAACACTCACATTGATTCAATTGTTTACTCAAGTTATGTAGGCACTAATGAGTTCGACATTGCTGGAGGAATAGGGATTGATTTTTACAACAATTTATATATCGCTGGTATTCATGACGATACGAAAGAAACCTTTTTACATATCGCTTCCTCCCCTCGAACATCTTCCTGCTTTCTTGCTCATCCACTATTCTCAATAGATAGACCTTTTGGGGCGTTTGTCGTGAAAGATCCCCTCAAAAACAATGCATTCCGCACTATTCCTAATAATTTTTCTTTCTTGGACGCCGTTGACAGTACCTCTTCCACAATACAAATAGAATTTTCTTCCCCTTTTATTGCCTACCTGCAAATGATTCTTAATACAAATCCACGAACGCAGCTGCACAAAAATTCCCGTGAAGCTGGCTTTGAAGGAGAAGAAACCACCTATTTTGGATATTACACAAAAAAAGCTCTAGAAAAATTTCAGATTCTCCACCACATTGCACCTACAGGTCTATTGGACAGAGAAACTGCAATTGCTTTAGACCAATGTTTTATAGATTTACAAAAAAAACCCATCAAGCTACTCCCCAAAAATTGGGTTGTGGAACCATTGCTTGTAAACGACAAATTACAAATAATCACGCCTAACTTTAAAGAATGGTATATAAAAATCCAAGACCCTACCGATGAAACGGTTGGCTGGATCAATGTAAAAAGTTATTCATTCTCTCTCAAAAACCAAAGCCACCTTGCGACCCTCACTCAGCCCATATCCCCCTCTGTTGAAGGGAAAAGGGGTGGTCGCACTGAAAAGATCATTGCTACTTACATCCAGAATGAGTTAACAAACTTTCTTCCTGACCATTTCCCTGCAGAATTATCGTTTGCCCTGATTGTGCACGAATCATACCCCGATGCATATCATTTTGATAACTCTTTAGTTACTTTCGATGCTGGAAGGGGTATTCAACAAATTACAACCAATGCCTATGTTGGTTCCGGTTTAGGATTGGCTCTATTTACTTCTTCTGGTAGTAAGTATCTGCCATATTGGCATTGTTACGAACCAGGTTTGCCCGTCAATTACCCTTCCAATCACAATGCAAACACCGAAAAGTTTAGTGGGTATTATTGGACCGAAGCACAATGTCTCCCAGGAGAACCATATGTGTACTGGGGCGGGATTTTCCAAAAAGATCAATGCATTGGTACATGTATCTACAATTGTGCACTCGACACAGGAAGTAGAATTTATACAAATACGCCCTTGGGTATCCAGTCCAATATCGCCGATGGTTTTGTAGTTTTGCAAGACAAGCTAGCCGCCACTTCTCCAACCGAAGAATGTTTCCCCATTGCATTTTCCTCTCCTTTTTTTGAACAGCATTTATCTCTTTCGGAAGAGGATGTACGATATATTTCCTCTATTCAAAGGTATCATGGTTATTTTCGCTTTCCACAGAATGATCCTAATAGCTACCTATACGCCATTTCTCTACAGTTACAAAAAATTGGGCTTGGAATTCAAAACAATGATACTGACATATACTGGTTTTCAAAGCAATTCACAAAGGAGCATGCAGTATCGTTTTTGGAATGGGCAGAGAAAGTTAAGTATGTATTTGAAAACAACATTGAGACCTTTTAGTTGTTAGTTTTCATTCTCCACATTACAGGATATACTGTTCTAAAAAAGAGGTGCTAATAGACCCTTTTTGATATTCCGGATGTTCCAACACTTTTAGTAACAATGGAATATTGGTTTGAACTCCCTGGATGGTAAATTCTTGCAAAGCTCTTTTCGCGGTTGTAAGTACTTCCTTGCGATTAGCTCCATGAATAATCATTTTAGCAAGCAGCGAATCATAAGAAGCAGGAACTACATACCCAGAGTATACATGAGAATCCATCCGTACACCTCGACCAGCCGGGAAATGAACAAAATCAATCTTCCCAGCACAAGGAACAAAGGTTTCTGGATTTTCAGCTACAATGCGAAATTCCATGGCCCAACCTGATTGGTGAATCTCACTTTGCAGCAATGGTAAAGCATCAGTTTGTGCAACTTGGATTTGCATTTTGACAATGTCGATCCCTGTTGTTTCTTCTGTCACTGGATGTTCAACTTGAATACGGGTGTTAATTTCTAGAAAATAGAAATTGCCGTCATTATCTGTGATAAACTCACAAGTGCCGGCATTCTTATACTGTAATTTTTCCCCTAAACAAACAGCAGCCTTTACTAGCAACGATTCTTTTTCTTTACGTAAGCCGCAAGTAGGAGATTCTTCTATAATTTTTTGGTGTTTTCTTTGGATAGAACACTCTCGGGTTCCTAAATGAATGACATTGCCTTTTCCGTCACCAAAGATTTGCACTTCAATATGCCTAGGGTGAAGTAGCAATTTCTCCATATATATTTCATCCGATCCGAAGGAAGCAAACGACTCCCTTTGCACAATCGGAAAATAGTCCGTTAGTTGTTGTTTGGAATCAACTCTTCGTATGCCACGGCCACCGCCTCCCATAGATGCCTTTAACAGCAGTGGATACCCAATGCTCTCGGCAGCTCTCAAGGCATCTTGAATATCCTGTAAAGGCTTCTCTGTTCCTGGCAAAATAGGAACTTGAACACTTTTTGCAATACTCCGTACGTGCGCCTTGTTGGAACAATTAATCAAAGAATCGGGGGTTGGACCAACAAACAATAGCCCATAATCTTGACAAATAGTAGCGAAAGTAGCATTTTCAGACAGAAACCCATATCCTGGGTGAATAGCATCTACTTCCATTAATGTAGCAACGGTAATAATTTGAGAGAAGTTGAGATAACTCATTGAGGGATTGGCCGGTCCGATGCATACAGAAATGTCAGCATACTTGACTGGTAATGAGTCAGCATCAGCTTCTGAGTAAACTAACACGGATTCAATTTGCATTTCTTTGCATGCCCGAAGAATACGGAGTGCAATTTCTCCTCGATTTGCAATCAGTATTCGACGAATATTATGTTTCATCATTAGAGTCCTGTGGTTCAATCTCGAACAGAGGTTGGCCATATTCAACCATATCGCCATTGGCTACTACAATTTTCGTCACTACTCCGTCTATATCTGCGTGTATCTCGTTCATGACTTTCATTGCTTCTACTAGACATAGCACTTGTCCTGTCTCTACTATATCACCGATTTCTACATAAGGTTCTTGCTCTGGAGATGAAGATCGATAAAAGGTTCCCACTAGAGGTGCTGTTACAATATGCACGCTGCTATGCTTCTGTCCGTGAGTATCGTCCTTGGAAGAATCTTCGTTAGACATCACAGATTTAACAATCTCCATTTGACTATTTTCTTTCTGCTCAATACTAATCTTCCAGTCTTTGGTCTCAATGTGAACTTTTTTTGTAGAATTCTCTTTCATTATTTTTATCAACTTCTCTACTTGATACAAGGCTTCGGTTTTATCATTACCCATGAAATACCTCCATTTGTAGAATGTTGGCTATCGCAACCGCTCGAATTCCTTTGCCTTGGCCTGCAGAATCCATTCCTTTATCGGTTGTGGCCTTAACGTTTACAGTATTCTCTGATATTCGTAGTGCACCCGCAATGTTTTTTTTCATTTCGTGTACATGAGGGTGAATATGAGGCGTTTTGCATACAATAGTTATGTCAATATTACCAACTTCCCAAAAAAATGGCATTGTTGCGGTTCTGAGTTTACCTAATAGGGATAAACTACGGATTCCCATCAAAGATGGTTTTTTAACACCAAAGTAAGAGCCAATATCACCCATTCCAATAGCACCAAGAATAGCATCGATTACAGCGTGAACCACTACGTCGCCATCGGAATCTCCCTCAAGTCCTATATGGTGAGGAAAACAAACGCCTCCTAGAACAAGATCTCTGCCCTGCTCGAAAGGATGAAAATCCCACCCTATACCAACTTTTGGATTTGTTATAGAAAGCTTTTCTAAAAACTCTCTCGTGGTTGGATCAGTAATTTTCTCAGAAAAATAGGATCCAGGAACATATTTTATGGATATGGATGGGCAGCAATGGAGAAGAAGTTCAGTCTCATCTTCCCATGAAACATTATTTTTTTCATATGCATCGAGTAACGTTTTCCTATGATAAAACTGCGGAGTTTGTGCTCGAACAACACCCTTTTTAGAGACAGTTTCACAGACAGTCCCATCTCTTACTTTTTTCAAGGAATCGTAGACAGGAAGAACAGGAATCACTCCTTTAATAGACTCCTCTTCTGAAGCCATAAACAATGAATCTATAACGGCAGGAGGAACAAAAGGTCTAGCAGCATCATGGATGAAAACCCATTCGGAAGAAGAAATACATTTTTGTAGTCCATTCCAAACACTTCTTGTTCTTGTTTCTCCTTCCTTTACTACCTGTATCTTTCGATGAGAAGGAAACCACGTTTCTATATCATTATGATGAAAAGAACCCACCAGCACAATTTCTTCTATTCTATCGTCGTGAACAAAGTTTTGGAGGGATGAAACGTAAACTGGTTTACCAGCCAGTAACACATGAAGTTTTGATTCTGATGTAGAAAATCGTGAACCACTTCCCCCTCCTACAATAACACAGCTAGCTTTATGATGGTTCATCAAGTTCCTTAATAAACTTTCCAAATACAATTTTCCCAGCAGTTGATTGCAACACAGACATACATTCTACCTCAACATTTTTGTGGAGATGGTGAATGCCATTCTCGACAATAACCATCATCCCGTCGTCAAGATATCCTACTGCTTGATTCTTCTCTTTGCCAGGTCTGTTTAGGTGCAATGCCAAGATATCCCCATGTACCAACTGGAGACGGAATGCCAAAGCAAGCTCGTTAATATTAATAACCGGAATGCCTTGGACTCTAGCCTCGTCGGTTAGGTTAACATCAAGCGTGATGATAGAAGACTTTGTCATCTTTGCCAAAGAAACAATATGGTCGCGGATGGATTTAGGAGGTTCTACAAAAGATACAATTTGCATTTTCTTCTGTAGCATTTGCTTTAGCCGGTCGATGATTTTTCTTCCTTTTTCAACTCTTCGTGCATACACGGAGCTAACTTTTGCTAATCGATTTAACTCGTCAATTGTAATAGAAGAAACGAAAAACCATGAGGGGAAAAGCCCCAATTTCACCAAATCTGCTATGCGCCCATCTAGAATTGCACTACTGTCGAGTACATATGATTTCTTATGGGTCATCCCACGCATCCGTATTCTCATTTGTGAATAACTCTTGGTGATTAAATCTATGAAAAAGAAAAAAATATAGAAGCCCACAACAAAGCCAATGCCAACCCCAATAAACGTCCAAAAGAACATAATGATGGTATCGACATCTTGTAAAGGTATTCCTTTTTGCAGATAGGGAGTAGTGTAAATTTCTTTAAAAATCCAACCAGAAAATACCGATACTACGGCTCCCATAACAAATCGAATCATTCGTTTCAAGTCAAGTTTATTTGCTGTATTTTTCATAGATATTTATTGTACGAGTTTTTTTCTTTTTTTTAAATACATCTCTAGCAGAGATATCAACAAAAACACGCCGCCAATGATCATGAGCCAATACGAGTTACGTACCCAAAACATACCAGGTTTTAACCGTATCTCGTATTTATTTTGAATCCGGTCCTTGTCTGTTACAACAACGATGGAATCTTTTTCAACGGTATCAACCCAGTGGATATTGTCCTGTAAAATCTCTGTATAGACTGATGAAGTAGTCAGCTGCTTTCCGCTTGGATGAACCACTCTCTGCAAAGAAAACTGTTCAATCTCACCCCCATGATTGTTTTTGCTAATCTGCAAAGAAGCCTTTTCTAAAACAAAACCATTTTCTAGTTCGTTGGTTTCTAAGCGTAGCAATTTATACTCATAGCCATCTCTTTGCACGCTTTGATTTGTATGTAACAAAGTGCCAGATTCTGCAAAAGGAATCATTTGTACGTCCTCTTTCCAATGAAACAGCATGGCGGGAACAGGAAGGGTGTAATTTTGAAAGTTGCGAGAATAGTGCCACAAAGAAGGATATAGGGTTCTCTTTCTGTTGGTGGGGGTAGTACATTCGATGAGAGAGGTTTTCTTTTGTCCCAAATACATGGAGGTAGTGCTATGCTCTTTCTTTTGAGAAAAGAAATAAGCTCCTACTTGATGAGTTTGTCCAGGAGTTAGAAATACGGTCTGCGCCGATAGGAGTGGTGAATTTATAGAAACTCCTACCAAAAGGAGGCCTACTGCACAATGTACGAACAATAAGCCCACCGAACGGAATGAAATATTTCGTAAAGTTCGCAGAACCCAATAAAAACTCCACAAAAAACCAATATATACGACGTATAGACACAAAATGCCATAGGATACATCTTGTAGTTGAGGATAGTGCCAAAGTACAAATATTACGCCTGTTAGAGAAAAAGCGTTGGCTCGTAAAAAAACACCAGCGCAACTTTCTTTCCGAAACACTTGATACAGACAGAGTGTTAGAACAAAAAGAAAAAACCCGATGAAAACTTTGGTTAAAACTGAAGCGAGTTCTGTTTGTTTTGCAAAAACGGGCATTGTAACTTGTAGGAACAAGAGAAAGGCTAAGAATCCCATGAACATAATGATGAAGTGTTTCACAGGATACGTCTTGAGAAGCATCTTTGGCTTTTCTGGTAAAGATAACTTGGGATAAGTCTTCCACAGAAAGAGTCCCGGAATGATAAGAAGTATTCCTACAATACCATATAAAACAACAACTAAACTTCCCTGTGCATAGGTATGAGCTGTAAATGAGGCAAGAAGGCCTGAACGAATCAAAAAACTCACATAAAACATCGAGAATACCAGAAATATCGGAACCTGATAAAACCATATTCGCCCTTTTCCGGACTTTTGGAAAAATGGATACAAATGAAGCAGCATAAGTACGAAAAACCAAAGAGATAAAGATCCACTCTCAACAGGATCAAACGACCAATATCCCCCCCATCCGGTTATTTCATAGGCCCAAAGAGATCCTAGCACCATCGTAACTGTAAGGCCCAAAAAGGCGACATACAAAGCATAGTTATAGCGATGAATCCAGTGAAACTCTTGTTTTTTCAGCAAAGCTCCCATGCCTACACTAAAATACAATCCTAAAAAGGCGTATGAAAGAAAAGCGAAAGGAGGATGCGTGACCATCAAAGGATGACTTAAAACAGGATTCATGCCTATGCCATCTACGACTTGCATGGAATGTGTCTGAAACGGTTGTGACTGTAGAAGCAATACAAGTATCAAGCTGTGTAGTAGCAAAATAAAAAAACTAATTTCTTTCTTCAAAAGTTTATCTTTCAAAGCTATTAATAGGGTTATCTGCGTGAACAGAAGCCATAAAAACAAAGATCCAGATTGCCCCGACCAAGAACATGCCACCAATTGCGTTAAACTCATTGCAATATTCGAATGATTGAATACATTCACTACTTGAAACTGATTCTGTACAAAGGCCTGCAGATACAATCCAAAAGAAATGACAACAGACAGCGTGGTAATGGTAACAAAAAAGAAAAACCACTTTTCTTTATGTCTGTTTGATTGGAGGCAAAAATATAGAGCAATCCAAGCAGATACCAGTGATACCAATAAAAAATATAGTCCCATCATGGCAATTCCTTTGTTTATGATTCTACTCTTAAAGTTATTCATAAAGCTGTAAGAATTTCAATTGAGAATGGTACTCTTTTCCCCTATAATTATTTCAATGAAGACAATAAGGATGAAACCAAACACATTGCCTTTTTATATGATTCTTATTCTATTGATCGTTTGCCTATTCTTCTATTTTCAGTACTCTAGGCATTCTTTTGCCCAAGGAGTTTTAGAAGAAATGTGGCACATTGAAATAGATTGTCCTATTGCCTCCCATACAATATCCTCAAAAGGCAATTATGTAGCAGTTGGAGATACAAATGGGATGGTGCATGTATACAGCCAGGATGGTGCGGAGCATTTCTCTCACCAGTTTGATTTTCCAATTCTCGATCTTCAGTTCTCTTTTGATGAAGCATCTTTACTTGTACGGTGTTATTCAGTGTATTGCATAGACTTAGTCGAACAGAGAATTAGTTGGGAGAAATTTTACCAACCGGACAACTATTATATTGAAAATTTCTGGGTCTATCAGGATGGAAAAATTGGTTATCTTGCTTCTTCTCTGAAACAGTTAGAAAGCATCTATTTTTTAACAAATTCTGAAGGAGTTTCCATAGAAGAACCTAAGCAGCTTCCAACGACCCATGTCCGATATCATATCACCCCATCACCCGATGGGAAACTTCTTGTTTGGACCACAGAAGAGGGTACAATTGAATGCATAAGTTACTATGGATTTGTTCATTGGAACAAGCAAGTTTCTTTTTCCAATCAATCATCCTCTGACCCCTACCCCTTTTTGCAAGACATCAATGACAATGGAGATATTTGCATCAGTTTTTCGCATCTGCAGGGGGATGCAGAGATAACAACCATCCTGCTGATCAATATTGACGGAGTTGTTTTGTGGGAAAGAACTAGCACAGAAGCACTGCAAACCTTAGCATTTTCCCATCAAAGAGATACTATTTTAGTAGGAACACATAAAAATGTTCAACTATATGGTCTTTCAGGAAATTTGTTACACACCAAAAAAATATTTGGATACCAAATAGAACAAACAGATATCTTTTATTCCCATCTTCTCATAAGATATAGACCAACTAGCGAGATTAGACCACGTTCTTTTCAAAAAGGGATCGTTGAACTAAGCTGGCTAGACAACATCATTTGGCGAAAACATACAATAGAAACCACGAAAACAGAGTTTTCTATTGCTGACAATGGATATGTTTTTTTAGAAGTCAGTTATCCTCAGAAGTTTTCGTTTTACAAGTTTCATTTTAACAAAACACAAAGGAAGGTGTGAGTATGTTACATTATGATGATTTTTTTTCTCTTCGATCCAATCGTGTCAAATCTTCTATTATTCGTGAACTCCTGAAACTTGGAAGTCAACCAGGAATCATATCCCTTGGGGGTGGCTTACCAGATCCAAAACTATTTCCCATTGAGAAGTTTCGTGAATGCATGAACGAAGCATTAAGCGAAGAAAATGGCCCCATTGCTTTACAATATGGTGAAACACCGGGCTACAGACCGCTAAAAGAATCCTTAATCGAAATTTCAAAAAATGATGGTATTACAAACATAGATATGGATCACCTTATTGTTACAACAGCTTCTCAACAAGGCATTAATTTGTTAACGCAAGTATTTGTGGAAGATGGTGATATTGTTGTTACAGAAAAACCAACCTATTTAAGTGCCATCCAAAGTTTCAAAACATTCGGAGCAACCTTTGAGTGCGTTTCCATTGACAAGGATGGTGCATCTGTTGAAGAGTTGGAAGAAATCGTAAAACGACGTCAAAAAGAAGGGAAACGTATCAAGTTTTTCTACACCATACCCACGTTTCAGAATCCTGGAGGCGTGTGCATGAGTCTAGAGCGCAGGAAAAAAGTAATCGCTTTGGCAAAAGAATATGGCTTCATCATTATTGAAGACAACCCTTATGGGGATCTCCGATACAAAGGAGACGCATTGCCATGCCTAAAAGCTCTTGACACAACAAACGAATACGTTGTCTACCTCCGAACCTTCTCTAAGATTCTTGCGCCCGGCAATCGTTTGGGATGGATTGTTGGACCGAAAGAAATCATTGCCAAAGTAAGCCTTGCTAAACAATCGGTTGACCTATGTTCTCCTGTTATTATTCAAATGGCGACGGATATTTACTTACGAAAAGGATATCTATGGCCTCATATCGAAGTTATTCGCAAATCTTACGCTGTCAAATGTCAAGCCATGTTGGATGCAGTAGAAAAATATTTTCCTTCTGAAACCAAGATCCTACCCCCTGATGGCGGCATGTTTTTGTGGTGTAGCTTGCCGGAATACCTGGATACACAAAAACTGTTTCCTACAGCAGTTGAAAAACATCAAGTTGCCTACATCCCTGGCTCTGCATTCTTCCCTGATGGTACTGGACAAAACACCGCACGGTTAAATTTCACAAAACCTTCTGTTGAACTAATTGATGAAGGCATTAAGCGTCTTGGATCTTTTATAAAGGAAGAAATTGTTAAACATGGCTAGAAAAAAATACAACCACAATCCTATAAACGAACCACATCCTACAACCTCACAACAAAAAAAGGCCCATGCCCCTGTACAACATAAAAAGGCGCAATGGATTGTGATTGTTCTCATTGTTTCACTTCTCCTGAATGGATACTTTGTAGGCAAAGCATTCTTCTTTGCTGACACTTCTTTACATAAAATGCTAATAGCCACATCAAAGGCAGCATTTACGGTGGCCAACCCTGTCACTCTGCAAGACAGAGTGAATACCCATGATTCTTTTCGCATCTCCTTAGCTGAAGTTTGGGACAACCGAATGCAACGGGCATTAGGTTACACCGTGCAGTTTCCTATTCCCAATTTCCCCGATGGCACTGTACTGTTTGATGCACAAATGGCTGTGTATTCCGTAAACCTTATGGGCTCCTTTTCAATTAAAGGCTCTAAGGCCTATACGGGTGCATTCTTTAGAAGACTTCAAGGAATGTCCCTTGAACATCTCGTTGGAAACAATGGCATTTTTCAACCTGATGAAGAAGACTTGACCGTCTTTGCAGAACATTTCAAAGATAGCTTCTTACGAGCCTACGCCGTGGCATTTCGATATACCAAGGGAGCAGATGAATTTGATAGGCTTTTTCCCAATGGAATTTCACTAGCAAGTGTTGGGGATCAAGTCAAAACGTTTCAAGCTTTTGATATGAATGGAAAACAATGGTCTTTGCAAGATTTGTATGGCAAAAAAACAGCCCTTATCTATGTAGACGTAGGATGTGGCACATGCAAGTCAAAGTGTGGTACTATACGAGACCTGCTAGTTCCTTTAGGAGTTGAGGTCATATTTATAACCGACGCAGGTGAAGAAGACTCTGCTAAGTTTGTCAAAGATTATGCAAGAGATCAGCCCGTCATCTATGATGGAGACAAAACATTAGCCAATCTTCTATATTTGGGTTCTGCCCCCTACCTTATGTTCATTGATACAGATCTTACCATCCGCCATAAAAGCTCTGTTGATAGCCTTGTTGATGAGGTAGAGCCAGCTATTGAAGCATTCATGAAATCATAAAAAGAACCGTCCTTCCCCAGAAAGAAGGACGGTTTCGTGTTGTTTCAAACACTGCAGCATCAATCAACCAAATAGCTTGTGAAAATATTCTTTCATTCAATCATTGCATGGAATTTTTGCAAGTTGTTGGAAAGAGTTGCAGTGAGTTATTTGTATAGGCTTTACGAAAACAAAGCCATGATGTACAAAAAACCAATGCAAAAAAAAAGGAAAAAAACGAACTTGTTGTTTCATCATAGCCCTCCCAAAGTTTTTTGGTATACTATGCTTTGTATCATAGATGTAAATGAAAAGTAAGAATTTGTACGATATGAATCATATGAACCACGAATCCATCTTTGAAAATGTCGGAGGATATACTATGAAAAGATTACTTTCGATCCTACTAGGCCTATCGTTAGCAGTGGGAACATTATTGATTCCCTTTCCCCTAGAAAAGACACAAGCGATTGTAAAAAAAATGGTTCTTGTTGAACAATTTACTGCCACCTGGTGCGGACCTTGTGTTAGAGGAAGCGAAATTATTGATGCACTGTATGAAAAATATGGAGATAAAGATTTTATTCTTATCAAGCACCATCCCTCCCCTCAAGGCGATAACATGGTGTCAAAATTTGCTCAATTACGCGCTAACAAAGTATCTATGACATCCTACCCCTCTTTTTACATTGATACAAAACTTTGTAGCGACAGAACTTCCGATGGTCTTACAAAAGTGATAAAGAATACAAAAGCAAAGGGGGCCAACTCCTCCATATCGATTGACAAAAGTACCATCAACGACACAGAAGTTACATTCCAGATCGAATATAAAGATGTGCCTGAAGGCGCTGAAATATGGTATTGCTTAGTAGAAGATTTTGTCTATACAAAAGCCCAAAATGGAGAAAAACGTCACCGTTTTGTTACTAGAGACGGAGGTTTCCTGCCTTCTATTAGCGGAACTGGTTCGACGTCGGTTTCGCTTGCAATTAATCCTACTTGGTCCACCGAGATGTTACGGGTATATTCCTGGGTAGAAACACGCATTGGAATTGACAATTCTGATTATTACGATTTTGGTAATGGCGACATTAATCCCCTTGGAACAGTTCTAGCTTCATATCCCAATCAACTTGATTTTGGACAAATGAAGCCAAATAGTTCCGCCAAAGCAGAGCTACATATACGCAATTGTGGTTCCCAAGATGGTTCTGTAGAAATTAACATTAATGAGTCGTACCTTTCGCTCCAAAAAACATTGCAAATACCCTTCTTGTCAGAAACTGCCTATACAATCAATTTATCAACGGATAATCTTGACCCAGGGATATATCGAGGAACAATCACCCTGAAAGGGGCTGATTACCAAAAAGATGTCCCCTTTCAGCTCCAGGTATTACATCAGCCCCAAATAAAAATTGAAACAAATACAATTCAATTTGGTGAGATAAAGCGGGGTAAGAGTTCTTTTCAGACAGTGAAGGTCTCCAATGCATACGATGGGGTTCTAACAGGTACTACTTCTACATCAGAAGATTGGTTGCGAACGACTCCTCGAACTTTTTCAGAGAATTCTTTTGATTTGAAAATTAGTGTCAGCACAAGCAAATTGAAATCAGGTGATTATACTGGGAATATATACATCAAGTCTGACGGTGGAGATAAAGAAATCACCGTTCACATTACTATCATTGCAGCCGATATTATTGTTGATATTGAAGAAATCAACGTAGGACGTTTAACCTTAAAGAAAGTGAAAGAAGTAGAGGAGTCCATTACGATATCAAACGAAGGGGATGCTACTGCATCTGTCGTTATCGAAAACATTCCATCTTTTATCATTATGGAAAAAGATAGCTTTACATTAAAAAGTGGGGAACAGAAAATTTTGTCTGTTAAACTGGATGTTTCTGCACTATCTATTGGTGAGTATCAGGAAGATATCGTATTTGAATTCGACGGCGAGAGCTTTGTAATTCCTGTCACAGTAGAAATTATAGAAGAACCCGCCATTATACGTTTAGAAAGTGATTTTATCAGAGAAGATGGCATTCTGTATGTAGAAGCTGAAGAAGAGAAGGTGGATATCGACTGCGTTATCTACAACGATGGCGAAGCTAGAATGGACGGGTCTATCGAACTTGATGCACAATGGTTGCGATTATCTGATCGATCTTTTGCCCTTCTTGGAGGAAGAAAAAAAACTATCACCCTAACGTTTAATCCTGAAAAGGCAGATGCAGGTGAAAATACCGGAAAAATAGTTTTCACTTCCAATGGAGGGAATGTAGAATTAGACATTCTTTTTGTCATAACAAAAGAAACTGTTGTTATCAAGTTTCAGATAGGAAACAAAACAGTCCGAATAAACGACGAACCTACAGTAATGGATGCTGCTCCTTTTATTCTATATGGGAGAACAGTCGTTCCTATTCGTGTTATTGCAGAAGCATTTGGTGCTTCTATCGAGTGGGAAGGTACTACACAAACGATAACAATTCTTTTGAATGAAAAAACAATTGTCATGAAAATTGGTTCAACGATTGCTCAGATTGACGACAACCCTACCATCCTTGAAGCACCTCCGGTCATTCAAAATGGGAGAACATTTGTACCCTTACGTTTCATTGCAGAAGCGTTTGGTGCTTCTATCGAGTGGGAAGGTACTACACAAACGATAACCATTACTCTGTGAAACAATTTGTAAATTATCTATTTTGTGATATATTGAATAGTTGCGATCTTATTTTTCATGGTTAGGAGTTTAGCATGGGTAGAAAAAATAAAACTGGTACAAATGGTAGAGACTCGAATCCAAAATACCTTGGTGTAAAATTATACGATGGCCAAATAGCACAAGGCGGTAGTATTATAGTTCGGCAACGTGGCAGCAGGATTTATCCTGGATTAAACGTATTGCAAGGAAGAGACTACACATTGTGTGCTAAAGCCACCGGTAAAGTCAAGTTTGAGCGTTGGGGTCGATCCCGTAAAAAAGTATCTGTTTATCCAGATGTTGACTAAAAAGAACTATCTTCCATACAAAGCCCTTTCTTTTTTGGAAAGGGCTTTTTTTGTTGAATACGGAGCACAATGAGATTTATTGACGAAATCACAATTCGTGTAAAAGCTGGCAATGGCGGTAATGGTTGTATTAGCTTTCGCCGAGAAAAATATATCCAAAAAGGCGGTCCAGACGGCGGTCATGGAGGCCGTGGTGGGAGTATCATTTTCCGAGCTGACCAGGGTATTTCCTCCCTATCTGTTTTTCAAAACCAGCGATACTTTTCTGCACAAAGTGGCAGACCTGGCGAGGGCAACCAAAAAAATGGACGAAAAGGAAAGCATACGTATTTATCCGTCCCCCCAGGAACACTCATATACGAAATAACAGACCCTCAAAACCTGGTCGAATCAGGTGCTGAAAAAACTCCTTCTATAAAGCTTTTAGCTGATTTATGCAAACATGGTGATGAAGTTGAAATAGCAAAAGGAGGCATTGGCGGAAAAGGCAATTCCTCTTTTGCAAACTCTATTGAACATGTTCCTCATATAGCTGAAAATGGAGCTCTTGGTGAAGAAAAAGAACTTTACATTGAGCTAAAAACAATTGCTGATGTTGGTTTTGTTGGTTTTCCTAATGCTGGAAAATCTACCTTGCTTTCGCAAATAACAAATGCCAAACCAAAAATTGGAGACTACCCCTTTACAACTATTGTGCCCAACGTAGGGGTATGCTCGGTTGCGATAGGAAAAACATTTACCATCGCTGATATCCCCGGTATCATCGAAGGAGCATCTGAAGGAAAAGGATTGGGTTTTCAATTCTTGCGGCATATAGAACGATGTCGTATCCTTCTCTATATTATTGATTTAGACAAAGAATCAATTGACGAATGCGTGCAAGAAATGAATTCCCTGTTTCAGGAAATCAAAGATTACGACGAAGAGCTATTTCACCAGTCTAGCATTGTTTGTGGTAACAAAATTGATACTCCTCGTGGAGAAAAAAATGCAATCCTTTTCCAGAAGTATCTTGAAACAACCGAACATCCCTTCTTTTTCATTTCTGGAAAAACAAAACAACATGTGCCACAGCTGATTCAATATTTGTACGATATCCTTCAAACCATTCCCACTAAAAATATCCCCGTTGAAAGTCACTCGGTTCATACATTGGGCGATCAAGAAGTTCTTGTGCGAAAAGAAGGCGATATTTATATTGTTCAGTGTCCTAGGCTCGAACGTATCATCGCAGGAACCGATCTAAACTACCCGGGGAGCTTACGATATGTTTATAGAATGTTTCGGAAGTATCATATTGATAACATTTTGAAATTTCATGGCATCCAAGAAGATGACCTTGTAGAACTAGGCGGAAAGCGTTTTCGATGGTTTTAAAAAAAAGACCCATTGGCTTCTTTGGTGGTTCTTTTAATCCTATTCATATTGGTCATTTGATTGCTGCTGAACAAGCAAGAGAATTCTTTTCTTTAGAAACCATATACTTCATTCCTACGTGGGCTTCTCCGCATAAAACTGAGGTGGCATTAGCTCCCTCGTCTCACCGAGTCCAAATGATAGAAATAGCAATCCACGATCATAAAAATTTTTCATTACTGCTTTGCGACATACAAAGGCAGCGTCCTACTTACAGCGTTGACACTTTGCAAGACATTACTGAAAAGTTTCCGTGCAATGAGTTTTCTTTCCATTTCATTGTAGGAAGTGATTCTATACAGAAACTTCCTTCGTGGAAGTCTCCTGTTCAAGTTCTCAGTTATACCGATTTTTATGTTGCAAAAAGACAATACGACCCTATTTCTGAAGACTTTTTGGAAAATCTCTTTCAAAGTATTCCTGAAGCAATGAACAAAATACATTTTTTCCCTATGCCCTATATAGAAATCTCATCGTCAATGATTCGAAATAAGATTTATGAAAAAAAATCGATACAGTATCTTGTACCAAACAACGTAGCATCGTATATTGATATTAATAATCTTTACAAGGAGGCTTACTATAGAAAGAATTGATTTTACCACTGACAACAAAAGAGAGTTTATTATCGAACTACTGAAGGAAATGAAGGCTGAGGACATTGTTCTTTTGAAGGTAGAAAAACTGACAACGATAGCTGATTATTTTATCATTTGTTCGGTTGATAATACCACTCAATTACAAATGATTGTAGGTCGGCTAGAGAAAGAATTAAGAAACCATGGAATAAAGCCACTATATCCTATCAAAGAAAAATCTCCTGCATGGACGATTGCTGATTTTGGCGACATTGTTGTCCACATATTCATGCCAGAAGAACGTAAATTGTACGCACTCGAAGAATTTTGGGAAAAAGCTCCTGTTACACACATTAACTATTAACTAAGTATTGACTTAAGGAAATAATCTTTTACCCTTGTAGTAGTTTGGAGAGGTGACCGAGTGGCTGAAGGTGCTCGCCTGCTAAGCGAGTGAGTGGTTTATCCCG
>CAYRWA010000029.1:0-14483 GCA_964427915.1 uncultured Caldisericota bacterium | reverse complement strand
GTCTGTACAAAAGCAATACATACTAGGATCATTCTTTCTTGGTGCTTTAGTCATTCCCACACTAAAGAAGATTCAATTGGGAATATTATAGTCTCATGGGAAATAGACAAATGATTTGTCACCAAGTGCCTCCGAATCATTCGCAGAGGCACTTGAAAATTATCTCATAATGTTTATTACGTCACATTGCTTATTGATCTATTCTTTTGCTTCTGACGCAGGATAGGTTACAGTTATTTCCTGTGTATCGGGGTTCCAGTCTACTTTGTGACCGGTGAATTCAAAAACAAGGCGGAGGGGAGCGATGAAAGAGCTATTAGCTCCTGGAGAAACAAGTGCTCCATTCCAATGTGCATCAGGATTTACTCCTTCTTGTATGCGTTTCATAGGAAATAGTTTTGGATTTATTTCCAATAACTTTTAATTTGTTCTGTTTTTTAGGATTGTTTTCCAATAATTACTACTTTCTTTTGCTGAATTGTTAGAACACAGGAAACAAGAATGATCTAAATCCAAATTTACACGTTATATCAAAACCAGTTCGTTCCCCTACGTTTCATAATTGAAAGGAAATCAGCAAGAAATCAGGCACACGAAAGGGATCATTTTGACAGAAATCTACATCTTGAGTCTAATTGCTGGTTTCCTATACTAATAGTAGTGTTGTTACTTTTTGAACTGTTTTGGAAAGGAGATCACAAATGCCAGATTTTGGACATCCATTTGCTGGATTGAAAGAAGATCGCAAGCTAACCCATGAAGAACTGATCCGAGCTATTCGTTTTATGATTGCTGCTGAGTATGAAGCGGTTCAGCTATACATGCAGCTAGCAGAATCAATTGATCACAAGTTGGCACAGGAAGTACTCATAGATATTGCCGATGAAGAACGAGTGCATGCGGGAGAATTTTTACGACTTCTGAAAGAGCTTGCTCCTGATGAAGAAAAATTTTACAAAGAAGGCGCTGAAGAAGTCGAAGAAGAAATTGAAAAACTGAAATAGAGTTTGCTTTTCAGGGTACAATGTTGAAAAAGAGGGTGGCATCGGAAGGTGCTATCCTCTTTTTTAGATAAACAGCATGCTGATGGCGATAAATGCCATTCCACCAATCAACCCATAAATAGCTAGGTGGTGTTCTCCGTATTCTTCTGCCACAGGAAGAAGCTCGTCAAAAGAAACAAACACCATAATGCCAGCAACAATTGCCAAGATAATTCCTAACACCAAATCCGATAAGAAAAACTGAAGGATAAAATAGGCCATTATGGCCCCCAAGGGTTCTGCCAATCCGGATAAAAAAGAATAGAACAAGGCCAATCGTCGATTGCCCGTTGCGTAGTAAATGGGAATGGAGACCGAAATCCCTTCCGGTATATTGTGAATAGCAATAGCTAGTGCAATCATAATACCCAAGGTAGGATCTTTGGAAACAGTCACAAAGGTAGCAAATCCTTCGGGGAAATTATGAATGGCAATACATACGGCCATCAAAATGCCAATCCGTTTCAGCTTGGCGGGATTCAATGTAGAAATATCCAGACATGTATTGGAGTGTCTTTTGCATTTCGTTTTCATTTTTTTGGGAAACGACTGTTTGCTTGCAATATCTTCCACTCTTTTAATTTCGTGAGGGTTTTCGTAGCAGGGAATGCATCGGTCTATAAGCATGATCAAGCCAATCCCAGCAAAAAAAGATACAATAGTGATGAGCGACCCCTGAAACGATCCAAGGAGATGGTTCAATTCGTCGAAAGCTTCAGGAAGAATCTCTACAAAAGAAATATAGATCATGACGCCAGCAGAAAAACCAAGCACGACAGAAAGAAATTTTGTATTGGTTTGTTTTGTAAAAAATGCAATGATTCCACCAATACCTGTAGATAAACCAGCAATCAAAGTATATAAAAAGGCAATGCCTATGTTTTCCATTAAGCCAATACCAAAAGCAATAGCTGTGCGACTAGGATTTTAAATATGAGAGCCATGGGCATAACCCCTGCGTAAGCAATAGTAGGAAGACCCATAGTGGATTGACTGTTCGCAGCCGATAGAGCAGGGGGATTTGTCATACCTCCGCTCAAAGAGCCAAGCATATCATGAATGTTCATTTTCAATATCTTCCACATCACAAAAAACGTAATTAAAATTGTCGTGCAAGTAACAATTGCTCCTGCAACGAACAGAATCAAACCATGTTCCACTATAATGGGAACGATGCGTGATCCAGCTAACATACCCGCACCAGCTAAAAAAATCATAAGTCCAAACTCCATAGAAAAATTATGCACCGAGGTGGGCACATAAAAACGCCAACGACCAATGCGACCAAAATGACCCAATACAAGAGCTGTAATAAAAACTCCCCCGGACGCTCCTAGTGTAATTCGCAAATGGTTGGGGATAGGAATGGGTATAAATCCTATGCCAACTCCAATCAGAAGCCCCAACAGGTAAGGAACAAAATCGGTTAGTTCCAGGCGTTTCGTATCTCCTTGTACAATCTTTTTTACCTCTTCTAAAGAGGAGGTATCACCAATCATGCGAATGGTATCTCCCATCTCTAAAACCATGCTTCCGTTAGGAGAAAACTCGAATCCACTTCGAATAATTCTTGTTACGATCACTCCATATTTTGCAAAGAAACGAAGCTCTCGCAACCGTTTTCCAATCACACTGGATTCCATCACGCGAGCATCTCGCACGCGCTTCTGTTCTTTTTTGTCTACCCAGCTTGTAGTTCTGGTTCCTATAATTTGTTCCACCAAGTCCTGTTCAGATGCTGGCCCAACGAAACGTATAATATCTCCTTTTTCAATCACAAAAGAAGGAGAAGCAATATGGATGGTATCGCCGCGCAAAATACGAGAAAAATTGGTTCGAAACCTTCGATCCGGATTAATCTCTTGAATTGTCTTCCCAACAATGCTAGGGTTTTCTGCTATACATTGAAAAGCAACAAGAGGAGGATACATTTTTTCTGCAATTTTGTTCCACTTTTCTTCTTCTTTCTGTGGATCTTTTTTGATGATCATAGGAAGAAACTGAATAAAAATCACAACGCTTACCATTGCGAAGGGGTACGCAATTCCATATCCTGAAGAAATGCTTGCAGCAACATCTAGAGAAAATTGTTTTTCCGCTGTTTGCATAGCAGCTGCTAGTGCGGGAGTATTTGTCAATCCTCCACAGTACAGACCGGTTGCGATATCATACGGGATATGTAGCCATTGAAATACAATCCAGACACCGATGGCTCCGCTAATAGCGGTTACAAGAGCTGCAATAATAGAATGAATTCCTGTTTTTCGAAACATACGGAAAAATCGAGGACCTACCAATAATCCAACAGAATACATAAACAGAACAAGTCCAAATTCCGTAAGGATAGGAGATAGGGAATAGTCAAAATAGCCAAAAATAAGAGCTACAAAAAGCACAGCTGATGTGCCAAGAGAAACTCTCTTAATCTGTATTTGACCCAATAAATACCCAAAAAACAATACAATGCATAAGATTGCTAGTTCCATGATATGAAAAAGAGTATATAATATTGTACATAAATCAAATCCAAGTAAGGAGCTCTATATGCAAAAGCTACAAAATCAGCCCCCTCAAAATCAAAAAGCTTTAGCAGTAATCCCTTATGCTGGATTAAGAAAGAACGCTTTTCATTCCGTCAGTTGCAATGTTGTTTTGTTTCCTCAAGAAATCGTTCATGCAACTTTTACGAAAAGATTGCTACAGCAAGAAATGAAGCGGAAAAAAGAAGAATATGAAAAAGAAAAAGGAGCCCCTATTCGAGTAGGAAGTATACGGATGGGAGTAACGCTATATTACTATGCCAAGTATTTTGACATGAACCCAGCTGAAATCGTAGAAGAGCATAAAGACAATTTTACAATTTCTGTTGACGATATTCAAAGCATCTCTTATTTGTTCGACGCCAATGAATTGCTAGATCCTCCGCCTCAAAAAATTCGGCCTGGTAAGCTCCATATCGTGACTTCTTACGGGCAGTGGAACTATACCTTCTCTTCTATTCCTGCTACCGAACTCTTATCAGCTCTTCAAGAAATATGGAACGACATAACGATAGACGATGGGAAAGCAAGTTGGAACAAGTTATAGTATGAAAAGGAAAATGGTATCTATTCTACCAAGGAAGCGTCAATGAGAAAAAGTATGTTCAAGTGTAGTAAAAAAGAAAAAGGGCAAACTGTTCTCGAATATAGCCTGATTATTGCCGTATTGGTTCTCGTTATCATCTCGGTAATACCCACTTTACGACATAGTGTTCGAGGGGTATTTCTTCAAGTAGAGACAGCCTTGGAAAATGCTGAAGAGCTTGCCGTTCAACCATCGCAAGAGGATCATGAATACTGGAATAGCCTCGATCAAGAAGAATGGTACGATCAGTGGTACTCTACAGAAACAAGACTTGGTCAAGGAGTGCATGCTATTTCTATCGGGCTTGCAGAAATTATGATCGAGTACAAAAATGAAACCAATTCTTGGCTACCCATGAATGACTATGATGGACAGAGCTGGGATTTGCTAAACCAAGAGCTTAGTCTTGGCTGGACAGAAGAAGAAGTGAACATGTGGAAACGTTCCACCAATGTAGATGGTGTGCTATACACCCCCTTTAACAATAAAATTTCCGTTGAGCCTGGTGAAGGTTATTACTTTACTTTTGAAGATACGCAAGGAGAAAGCCATACAATGGACTACGTAATGGATGGCAACGGTCTATTGTCCAATCAGGTCAACCTGGTATTGGATGATGGAGGTTCATGGAGGGCATATTGGAAGGTTGGTGGAAATCGTCCGGTAAATATAGACACGCTACGAGTACACGTAGGACTACCGCCAACAGAACCATAAAAAGATTGTTAATGAGATAGTAGTAAAAACCCATCCATTTCGCGCACTCTTTTTTCTTGCTCTTGCAAGCCTTCAATAATGACTTGAATATGGTCGGACAAATCTTCTCCAAGATCTTCTGCACTTTTTACAAGTTGTTCTCGATCTACTTTTGCGGCAAATTGTTTGTTTTTCATTTTTTTCTTTACCGACGAAGGCTTCATCCCTTGGAGCCCATCGGGACGGACAAAACCAACGGCAACTATAAAACTAGCCATTTCATCACAAGCATACAAAGCTCTAGACAATAAGCTTTCACGGTGATCTATATCCATTGCATGTTCTTGCACAGCTTGGATTATTTCTGAATTACATCCCATTATTTCAAGGATTTCAACACCCTTTGCAGGATGTTCCTCGGGAAACTTCTCGAAATCAATATCGTGCAAAAGACCGCATACTCCCCACAAATCGATATCTTGGTCATATTTTCTTGCATATGCCTTCATGGCTCCCTCAACTGCTAAGGCATGACGAAAAAGATGGTCTTCTGAGTTGTATTGTTTCCATAAGGTTATTGCTTCTTGTCTTGTCATAGTTCCTCCAAAAAAATAGGTTGAAATAAAGAGCATTTGTATAAATTGTAGCGCTTTTTTTACTATTTTTAAAATATTTCTTGTATTTGGATAAAAAATTGATATACCACAAGTTGTATACTATTTTCAGTACCATTTACGTACTATGAGTTAGCCATGACTGATTCTATCGTCAGTAGACAAATGAGATGCATGGTGCTAGAGGAGTTTTTATGAACATTTATGTTGGGAATTTGCCGTATCAAACTACAGAAGACGATCTTCGTGCTTCCTTTGAGAATTTCGGAGAAGTCACTTCCGTTCGTATCATTCAAGACCGTAATACAGGGCGTTCAAAGGGTTTTGGTTTCGTTGAAATGCCAGATGAAGAAAGTGCACAAACCGCTATTGCTGCACTCAATGAAAAAGATTTCTCCGGACGTACTATCCGAGTAAATGAAGCAAGACCGAAAATGTAGAACCCATATTTTTGAACTTCATAAAAAAGGAGGATACAAAATGATCCTCCTTTTTTATTTGTTCTGCTATTTTATAATTGATTTTTCCTTTGTATAATGGAATAAAATTTATAAGGAGCTACACAAGAAAGAAGTAAATGAAACAAATATTTGATAAAAAAGGCACTTTTGTTTTCGGCATTTCTGTTGCACTTGCTTCAATAGGGTTTTGGGTACTCTATTCTTTGTATGATTTTCTATCTTTAAACCAACAAATTTCATTTTTGTTTTTCAATGAACCCCTTCAATTTTCGGACGCGCTCCTATTTAATGTTTCCTATTTCTCCTTTTTAACTCGGGTTCTCGTCATTTCAATATTTATTCTTGCGGCATTGGCGATTCGAAAAACTATATCTTCTTTACATGAAAAAAACCAAGAATTGGTAGAAATACAGGAAAAAATCCAGCACAATGAGCTTTTGTACCGAATGCTTTTTGACACTAACAACGATCCAATCCTTATGGTAAAGAATTGGAATGTATATAAGTGCAACCGTAAAGCTCTTTCTTTTTTTGGATACAAATCAAAAGACAGCCTACTATCTGAAAGCTTTTTGAATCTTTTTCCCGAAACCCAAGAAGATGGCTCTTCAACAAAAGCAAGAATTTTAGAGATTCAAAAGCAAATCCATACACAAAACTTTGACATCCCTTCGTTGTCTCTTGTTTGTAAAACAAGCAATGATAAACACAAACCCGTCATCGTCACAATCAGTCCTTTTGTTTTGGATAAAACACTATTCTGCCAAGTCCTGTTACGGGATGTTTCCATACAAAGAATCTATGAAAATGAAGTCCTTTCCTCCAGAACAAAGGCAACTACTGCCAGCCAGGAAAAGAATCAACTTATCTCTATTCTAAACCATGAGTTAAACCCCCCATTAGAACTCCTCTCGACATCTCTTCAGCAATTGCTTACTCAATCGAAAGAAGCATCGCTACAACCCTATATTGATACACTTCAAAAAGCACAAGAGTCTCTTCAAAATCTTTCAAAAAACATGGAATTATATGGAACAGTAGAAACTACCAAAGTATCTTTTCAAAAAGAACCTGTCCAGTTGCACAACCTGAAAGAAGAGCTGGAAAAAGAATACACGCCTTTGTTTCAGAAAAAAGACATTCAGTTCTCTGTTCGTTGTGATGAAGAGGATTATTGTCTCATTCTTGATCGACAAAAATTCTACCAAATTACTGATAGTATCCTCCATAATGCTTTGCACCATACAGCACCATCGGGTACTGTAAATGTACATATTCGACTGGTCGACATCCTTCAGAGCGCTTCTCCGGGCCAACCAGTAACAGAAGAAACACAATGTACGCTTTTATGGGATATTACCGATTCAAGCAAAGGAATTCCTGAACTTCTTGGAGCCCAGCCTTTTCCATTGGAAGAAAACTCTTCTTCTGATATCCCGAAAAACTCTCGCGCCAATGATCTGAACCTTAACCTTGCTGCCAAGTTCATAGCAGTTTATCGTGGCACCCTCCTATTCCAAAACAAGCCTAACAACGGCAAAGGTTGTGTGTTTACTGCTCGCATCCCCCACATCCCCCTCCTCTTATATTCAACACCTGAACACTCTTCTCTCCCTATTTCTCACGTTAATCCCATCATAGAATAAGTGCAATGGAACGAAGAATTCTTTCTGCGTAAAACGATTGGTTATTTTGGGAAAACAAACCGCCACTAAAATTCTCCATTCGACGATTGCAATGCAGAATCAGTGCTTTTCTCTGACGGTCTATTTTTCAAAAAGAAAAACTCTTTCAATAACCATCACTAAACAGGGTGAAATTATACTTCGCGTACCGCAACGTACAAGAAAAGATCAATGGCTTTCTTTTCTGTTGTCACGGGAAAAATGGATTGTAAAACACTATGTCCAATGGGTTCAAAAACGACCCAAGCCCATGGAGTACACAGAGGGAAAACCTTTTCCTATCGTTGGTACAGATTACCCTTTGCATATTACCCAGCATGCAAAGAAGAAAAATGAAGTATTGTGGACCGTGGACGGTCTCCATGTTTACTGCTTGGACACAAGCCAAGAAAACATACGTAAGATTCTTCAGAATTGGGCAAGAAAAATGGCCATTCACTATCTGTCTGAAAGAATTCAGTATATTCTTTCTACGTACGATTTTCTTCCTCATCAGACACCCATTACATTTCGATTCCGACGCATGAAAAGACGATGGGGTAGCTGCTCATCAAAAGGAATCATTACCTTAAATACGGATCTTTGGAAAGCTCCTTTGCAAGCAATCGATTATGTAATTATTCATGAACTATGTCACGTACATCATATGAACCACGGAAAAGAATTTAAAGACTATCTAACAAAAATGTGTCCTCAGTGGAAAGAATACAAAAATCTTTTAAAAAACACTCCCGAGTGGTAAAATTTTAATATATATTTGTTTTATCATTTTTTGTAGGTTTTTAAGGAGGAAGCAATGTTGCTTAGAAAAAAAGCTGTTTCGATTTGTATTGTAGTCGTAATGATGGTTAGTTTATCCCTTTTCCCGACGCATCACAAAGTACTTGGACAGGCAGTAACTTCTATTATAGGGCATGGTCCTGTTGCAGGTGATATAGTTATGCCCATGGCTAGTACGTATGCTGATGGCACCGTATATGTCCTAGACATCTTTGGAATCTCTCAGTTTGATGCAAAGGATGGTACATTCCTTCAAAGTTTTCCCATTCAATCGGATGTAAATAGCTACAAGAATTTAAATTTGGTTGAGATGCTTCGGTTGTTTTCTTCTTTGAACAGCTCTGATCCGATAACCGACCCTACTGAGATAACCTTAATGGGAATCGATGGAATTATCCCTTCGCTGGGCATCAGCAAATCAAACGAATGCATTGTAGCTGATAGCCCTGATACTTTCGGAGTATACGCAGCAGATAGTGGAGACCGAATCCGATCCATTTCTCTACCAGCCTTATCAGATCCACATGACAATGCTAGCAGTACTTCTTTATATTGTGTAGTAGGAGATCATATTCACATTCTATCAATGGAACACTATCTACTAGATGAAAATCCTGACCAAGACGTCGAAACACAACTTGAATGGATGGTTATAGACACTTCCGGCAATGAAGTTCAGCGAGTTATACTCGAAGACTCTTTCTTTGATTCCTCAATCTACTCCCCCTTTATTGGAACATTTGCGGTAGCTCCCGATGAATCCAAGATTGCATTTTGTACACTAGATACTTTGTATATCCTTACCTCTGAAGGAGAAACTCTTGTTGCATACAATTTTGATGACCGTGATGAATCCATCAGTACTATTGCCTTTTTTGACAATACTACTCTATACACCAGTGGGTTTAACATGGATGGATTGATGAGTATGGAAGGCTGCTACCTTTCCACACTAGAAATGCAGCAAAAAGAAGGAAACTATTCCCTTACAAAGCAGGATGATATCATTGTCCAGGGAGCAGGCTTCCTGCCTGTCTCTCTTCAGGTTTCTGACGAAGTGGTACAATTTATCACGTTGGGAATGATGGAAGATCTTTTTCAATACAGAACGTTTTGCATACAGGAGAAAGACACCCTTTCTATTGGATCATATCCGAGTGCTGATGGACAAATCTGTGGATCTTCTGCCTTTGCAGTAGACGAAAACCACTGGTTGTACGAAACAAGTGTAGGACAAGACTATATTAACGTTTTCAACGATCTGGGAACGTTTGAAAAAAAGATTCCTATTGACCTCGATGTTGTAAGCAGCATCATGGGCATGATTTCTTTCTTCCCTGCCATTCTTGATCTAGAGATTGATGGAGACTATCTATACATATCCAATGCGTTTGTAATGTCGGCCCTTTCCATTGCCCGATACTCCTTTGAAACAGAACATTGGGAACTTCTTCTTGCAGACAATTTTATGAATGACTCTGCTCTGCCTTTTTCAACAAGTATCGAAGTGGTTGATGAGCTTGTGTATGCATTGTGTATCGGACACCTAGAGGGCGACTACCCGGTTGTATATTGTATCGATTCTTGGGGTGATATAGACGAAGAAATGCACTTCACGTATGAAACCTCTGATTATGACCCTGACAATACACCTTTTTGGCTAGATTTTTTGTACGATACCCAAGAAGAACTGCTGTATTTTTTGGATGCTGAAAACAAAACATTTTTAGTCTTTGACTCAGACACGGACCTGATGGATGTAATCCCTTTGGAGTTTGACAATGATGTAAGCCGATTGGTAGGCATTTTTTCATCTTTTGTACTGTGCGACAATACATTTTATGTAACAGACGTTATGGCAGATGTTGTATATCATTTTGACATGACTGGAAAGGTTTTGGGTACCTATGGACAACAAGGTACGATTGTAGCTGGTCAAACTAAAGAGCAGTACAAAGAAAACCCACATCTGTTGTTTGGTGCGTGGAAAGTTCGCATGGCTAAAAACCATACGTCAAAATCAGACCCTCTCTACATATCTGATTTCGGAAATTTCCGTTATCACAAAGTTTTTCATGAAGAATTGCAACAGCCCACTCCTTCCTTTCCCTCCATTTCTCTTTTGCACGAGAAGTTCTCTGTCTTTTCCAAGGATTCTTTCTCGATCCCCTGCACGGTGGAACCTACAGATGCCGATTTTTCTTACAAGCTACAGTCCGATGTACCCTGGATTACATTCCCAAAAAATAGCGGGGTATACCCTACCGACCCAATGATCTACGAAATAGATGGTTCGCAATTAACATGCTGGGAAACTAACAGGGCAATAATTACTGTTTCGTTTCCTACCTTGGAAATAGATTCCAAGATGATTGAAATTGTAGTCGATGCTGTGGGTAACAAAATTGCTATCCAAATTGGTAGCTCTGTGGCCCTTTTGAATGATACAATTGAAATACCTTTAGACAAAGGCAGTATTCCGACTATCCTTGATGGACGCACCTATGTTGCTATCCGCTTTCTCAGCGAAGAGGTATTCAATGCCAATGTCGAATGGAATGCAGAAGATCGTTCGGTTACATTCAGAAAAGGTGATTTTGTTGTTACGGTATATATTGGAAAGAAGACAGCGATTGTAAATGGAAAAGAAGTATCCATTGATGCCCCGCCCGTTATTGTAGAAGGTCGAACACTGGTACCTTTGCGATTTATAAGTGAAAACTTAGGCGCTTCGGTTGAATGGGAAGCTTCCACACAAACTGTTACAATCTACTACCCGAAAACACCATAGTTTTTTACTCTTTCTTTTCCATTGAGAAAGAGTAAAAAGAGCATCTTGTTTTACACCTTCTTGTTAGACACCTGAAGGTTTCAAAGAAAAAAGCCCTGGAGGAAAACCTCCAGGGCTTTTTTTCAAAGACCTTTATCTATAAAGATTGTTCTTTATTGAGGTAAAGTATCTCTGATAATGGTGACTGTACGAGTTGCAGCATCCCACAATACTTCAGCACCAAACGCTTCAGAGATGAAACGAATAGGTACTAATGTACGATCTTCTTGGATCACAGGAGCAACATCAAGTATCATTTCTTCGCCATTAACAATGGCACTCACTTCTCCAATAGTCATAACAATGGACAGTTCGTCGCCCAAAGTGATAGTAATACCTTTCGATACAGCATCATACTTTACGTCGGCACCAAACGCTTCGGCAATAGCACGAAGAGGTACCATAGTACGTCCAGAGATGATGAAGGCAGGTACATCTAAATCTTCAAGGGCTTCGCCATTTTTGGTCCATTCTTTGCTTTCAATGGTTAAGCTAATGATTGTTCGTTCCCAAACTTCTACTTCAGCAGTAACAGTAGCGCTGTTACCAGCTTGATCCACGGCTACCATGGTTAAGGTATTGATGCCAGGCTTAATGGCAACTTTAGCTTTCCAGATATCGTGTACAACTTCTGCTTTTACTCCATTAATAGTGACAGAGGAAAGAATATCTACACGGCCCGTAAATTGATATGGATCAATGTCGGTGCTGTAAATAATTCTTCCAGGATCATCTAAGAATACGTTAGGAGGAGTTGTATCAAGAGTGACAGTGATAAGCTTGCGAACTTTCAAACCAGCTGGATTGACAGCTTCACCAACAATGGTGTTCAATCCTTCTTTTAAAGTAACTGTTCCGGTGAAGGAACCGTCTTGGTCGACTTGAGCTGGAGTTCCGTTTAAGGTAACTTTGTTTCCAGGATTGGTGCGACCGGTCACTTTTTGACTTGGATTGTTGGTTAAAGAATTCACAGGATCGAGTTGCAGCCAAGGAGCAGAGGTATCAGGAATAACAGGAAGTTCGGCTACTCCGATAATACGTCCTTCTTTGGTTGCTGTAAATACGACTATGCCTTTGTCATTTGGTGTAATTTCAAAGACAGACATTCCGTCTTTATCGGTTTTCTTAGAAGCATTTACGCCAGGACCCTTGGCAGTGACATTAGCGCCTTCAACAGGAGCTTGTGTACCAATTTCAGTAACTTTAACGTTTACACCAGTCGTTTTGTTGGGGTGTAATGGTCCTTCTGGTATGACATGAACTTGCAGTCCTACAACAGAATCAAAGTCAATGATATTGCGGACAGTATAGGTGGAAGTATTCTTCAGATCATATGGAGCTGTAAGGTAATACTTATTCTTAGTGAAATAACCCATACCAGCAATATCTTCACCAAGTCCTGTGGGGGTGAAGTGCAATGTTGTTGTCATAACGGTAGGATCAGTTGCTGACTTTTTAGTATGTCCGTAAATAGCAGTTTGATGTTGGTTGCCGATCATATAGACACGGCCATCTTCATGCATTTCACGATCACGGTTGTCAGCAGGGCGAACTTCAACAATCAAATGATTCTCAATAGCATACACAAGATCGTAATTAGAAGGATTGACAAGGTCTTTCCCTAATTCTTCACTGGTTTCTGCTCTGAGTACACGCAAGGATGGGGAACCAATTTGTACTTCTTTGTTGGGGAAAGCTTCCCAATCAAGTAAGAAGGATCCGTCATTCGTGCCATAATCAGATGAATTTCTCGCTCTGTGGAAACGTTTTTCTACAGAAGCAGGATCTTGTTTGTTGGGTGGTGGATAACCAGCAAGGTCGGCTTCATCGGGGTTGTTACAATACACATTGTCTCCAACCAAGCCACCGATCCAGCAAAGATCTTCTGCAAAAACGTAGAAAATGGTTTGAGCGTTTACATCAAGTCCAAGAGAATCGTGATAATCCAAACGCTTGTTACCATCGATATCGGAGAATAAATATCCGCCTCTATGGGCACTGTTGTAAATAGCTCCAAGACCCCATCCGGTTAGAGGAGGTGTTAAATTAGGATTGGGCACGACATCCCAACCACCCTTAATAGATTCTTCATCATACATAACAAGACAAGTATTATAATATACTTTGCCAAGAGTAATCTGATTGGAAGCTTTTTGGGTGTGGTTGAAAGCACCTAAGCTGAACAATTCAGCATTACGCCAATCTACTTTGCCGTTATCGTTGAAGTCAAATCCAACATTCAATGTATACGGATACAAATCTTGTAGGAAATGTTCTGCAAAGAGATAACGGTCTTTTTCGTTAAAATCATAGGAGGCAGGTCTTGTGGAATAAGGAGTGAATCGAGCAGTATTCTTAATTCCTCCACCGCACGTGCTGACGCCTTTGCTAACACCCTTCAAGAGAAGGCCTTGAGCATTTTTAGCTGTGATAGTAATCTTGTAGATTCTGTTATCAGCAGCTGTTAATACAAAGTCTGGCTCGCCAGGTACTTGATATTCTGTACCTGATGGATCTTCTGTATTGACAACGGAGTATTCAACAGTTGGTAATACAACTTTCACATTGGCTTTAGCAGCATGCTTACGATCAGGTGTATAGATGTATACATCAAAATCACCTTCGTCGTTGGCACAGAAGCCACGGAATGCATACTTTCCATCTTTGGCAAGACTGAAGTCAATCTTGATGGGTTGGAAAGGTTTTGCAGGAGTGCTGTAAAGTTCACGGTTGGAAATCTTCGTATTGTCATCGTTATGAAGATCAGTACGTACCCAGTAATATTCTGGCAATGGATCAGGATGAACATCTTTGAAGAGATGATTCCAAATGTCGTCATCTTCTACATATGTTTTTCCATCATTATCAGGAACACCACGAGTTAAATCAACTGGTTCGCCTTCTTCGTTAGTTATGGAGAAGGACAAGGGGGAAACAGGATCCACTAATTCTGGTGTAACACCAGCGGTTAATGGATTGGGTTGCACGGATACGGAAAGATCCATAATAGGTGCAACTTCGATAAATGCTTGACCAGAGAGATACACTTCGTGAGAATACTGAGGAGTGGTTCCAGGGAAGGAGTAAAGCGGACGGAAACTACGATCGTTGTTGTCGTCGCCATACTTATAAGCGGTAACCATGACAGGTAACATCTCAAACTCAGAAATTACGTGATCAGGTTCGCCTCTATCTCCACCAAAATCTACACCAACAGTATCAATGCGGGAACCATTGGCTTCAGAGAG
>CAYRWA010000028.1:0-2796 GCA_964427915.1 uncultured Caldisericota bacterium | reverse complement strand
AAACGAATAAACCAGGAGGGTAAGCTTTCGGGAAATGTTGCAGAATGGTTTTTGTTATTACATTCTGTTGCAAGGTGCAAAACATTCGTTGGATAGGCTTTGTCGCGATAAACCCAGTTGGAGATGTTCTTTCCAAATCCGCTACCCACTTTCGAATCGTCTCTTGTTTTGTCTGTATCGGACAAGTTTTTTAAACGGGTTTTTTTCCAATCACCCATTGGCACCATTACTTCCTCTTGATACATATGAAAGGATCGACTTTTATTGAATTGTAGTAATCGTTCCCATGAATCTCTGAAACGATTTGGCCATTTTCCAGGATAACAGTTCTTTTTGTACCAAATAAACTCTTCTGTCCATAACCATCCTTGTTTCTTCATTTCTAGAATCAGCTCAAGCACATAAGTACTTCTTTCACCATTTACTACTTTTTCTTTGATATTTAAAACAAATGTACCAGTAGGTTTTAACACACGAAAAAGCTGACAGGAAATAGGTAAAAACCAATTCACATATTCTTGAGGAGGAATTCCACCGTATGTTTTTTTTCTTTGGTCAGCATAAGGAGGTGAAGTAACGATTAAATCTACCGAATCAGATGGAATTTTCTTTAACTCCTCTTTGCTATCACCTAAAAAAACTTGGTTTTGAATATACATAAAAGCTCCCAAAAATAGTTTCTCCTGACAATCAATATGATCGGTACAAAAACAGGATTTACAAATAGTATAGAAAAATTCCTTTTCATGAAAAGAACAACTTCTTCATTAGAATCATTTGGGATTCTGAAACGATAACCCAATTACGGTATCTTGTAACCTATTCAATAGGAATTTTTCTAATATACTAAGGAAAACAACAAATATGCAAGGAATGAGAGATTAAACATGCAATCTACAAAAGTCATTTGTAAAAAATGAAAAAAAGTAAAACCATCAACCTTTACATACCTAAGTGAAGAACATTCTTGAGTACGAGTTATTGCATTTTTGTAGGTGAAAGTGAATGAGCAATCTTCATCGGATACATTGGATTGATAAAGAAATTCGAGCACAACGGTATCCAAATTGCCATGAGATATCTTCTCATTTTGAGATTTCTTATCGACAAGCTTCGCGGGACATAGAATATCTGCGATATTCTCTGCAAGCTCCTATTGCCTATTCACAAGAAAACCAGGGATACTATTACGAAGATGGCGCGTTTGTTTTGCCTGCATTGTATTTGTCTGACGAAGAAAAAAACCTGTTATCCTTTTTAGCAGAGAAATATTCAACTCTACACCACCCACAGGGTCACCGCATAGCAGAAATCTTTGATCGACTCATTATTGAAAGAGAAAAGAAAAAAGCTATATCCAAGGACCCTCCCATTATTTCCCCTCCCCAATTACAATCGATTCCCTGCTACCATCCCATTCGAGAAGCGATCCAGAAAAATGTTAAAATCGAAATCGAATACACCAACAAAAACCAAGAAAGACGAATTCGATTAGTTCATCCCTACCAGTTTTTAGAAAAATATAACTACTTTTACTTGATTGCATGGTGTGAGTTAAAGAATGCGCTTCGCATTTTTCGTCTAGATCGAATTCAATCCATTAAAACCACAAGTGACGGTTTTACCAAAGACAATGCCCAGCTCCAGATTTATCTCCATGAAGAGGATCCTCATTTTCTAGCACTCAAACCCTATACTGCGAACATAAAGATTTCTCAAGAATCAATCCCTAGCAATCCACCGTATGAATGTGTCCAAGTTTCTCAAGACATCGTACAATTCCAGTTTTATGATTCCGAAAAGTTCATTCAATACTTACTGACTCTTCCATCTTTTCAAGTTCAGTCTCCGAAATGGTTAAAAGAGAAAGTGCGCGAAAGATTTCATACCTATTGGAAGCTCCATCAATAGAAAGAAGGTCTACCATGCAAACAAGAAAAGAGATAGCTGTTGAAATGGGTCCATGTTGGCAAACATATGTATCTTCTGCATTCGGAGCTTTACGGGCAGCGCATTATTGGGAAAATGATGTATCTCTGTTCATGGTTCTTTCAGGAAGAGGATTTCCTCTCATTGTAGAAGAAAGATGCTGTGCAAGTTCTGTAACGGTATATGAGTGGAATGAAGAACATTTTAGAGCATTGGACCGAATCGGTGTTTTTTCAGAAACAAGCACTACAATTCTTCACCCCCCTGTTCATTCATTGAAAAATCTTCAAGAACATGCCAAGAAAAGGATTATCGAATCATTGCTTCAAGAGAAACCAGTAGTGATTTGGTCGCCAACTTCCATTTGTGAATTTGGATTGATCCGTGGATTTGACCTTGAGGATGGTGTGTATTTTGTGACTTCCATTGATCAAAAGAACCCTGATCCTCTTTTATTTGAAAATCTTGGATTTGCCTCTGGTGTGAATATTTTACACTACCAAATACTCCATAGTGTTCAATCCATCGCAATGGAAACAATGCTTCAGTCTAGCTTGGAGTATGCACAAAAATCCTGGAATCAAGAGTGTAGTTCTCATCCTCGCTATAAAAAGGGAAAAAAGGGGTATGACACGTGGATACAAGCGTTAACAACCAATCAGTTTGATTCCTTTGGCTTGCGATATCTTCTTGCTGTTTATGGTGACAATCGCTTGCATCTTGCATCTGGTTTCCAGAAACTTCAAGATTTTTTTCCAAAAAGAAAGACACTGCAAAATATTGCTGAATTGTACCAACAGGTAGCAGATCTATTTGCAAAGATGAGAGAGATCGCTCCATTCAGTCCTCCATCAATACCTTCTGCTC
>CAYRWA010000027.1:0-3298 GCA_964427915.1 uncultured Caldisericota bacterium | reverse complement strand
ATTGCCCAGCTTATTGCCACCGGCTTTAAACAGCACATTCAATTAGGAATCGGTTCTCCACTCAACACAGAATACCTGAACAAAAAATACCATATCAATCTTCCTATCAGTCCGGGCGGATGCAACTCGTTAAAAATGAAAGGATTTATCCAGCCGGATGGAGCTTTATTTCCTTGCCAGGAGTTAACCCACTATTACATATTAAACCAAAAGAAAAAGGAAATCACCCGTTCTTCAATTCCCAAGCAAGGATTTGATTCTATATGGAATTCCCAGAATTACGTAGATCTTATGCAAAAAATGTTTAACATTGATATGAAATCCTGCAATACTCCTTGCGACAGATGCAAATATATTGTTTCATATTGCTATCCATGTCCCCTTCCCGCTTTACGAAACAATGGAACAATTCACCATGAATCATGTATGGAAACCTTGCGAAGGGCCAAGCAGGATGGTATTGAATTGCTGAAAGATGAAGTTATTCCAGCTGATTTTTATGCAGTAGTTCAAAAAGCCATTGATGATTTTCAGTTCCGCACTGATTTATTACTGGATTTAGACCAAACATTACGAAAAAACAATATGTGTATGAATCCAAAAGAGAAAGAAAAGATGGAAACTTTAATTCAGACCATTTTTAAACGGCTTCACGAAAAAATAGATCAATTTGTACGAACGGAGGTAGATACTCATGAGCCTATTTCATAGCTGGACAGAAGACCTGCAAACTCATCCACAAAAGATAGTTGAATTCCTGAAAGAAATTAATTTGCATGAATTGGATACAAAAACTGAAAATACAAGTTCAAATCAGAATTCAGACAACCAGGAAAAAATTCAATCACTACATCAAAATTTACAGAAAATTGTAGAAGAAGAATTTGTAAATAATATTAACTCAGGAGACTCCCGTTTCCGAGAACGAATGATGCAAAAAATCAAAAATCAAAAACAGAAAAATAAACAATCGTCGTCCAGTAGTAGTCTATCAAATCCATCCTCAGATGGAATAACTGCAGATTCTTTGTGCCTTTATGAAGGCTGTATAAATTGGGAAGCAATTTGTGGGAACGAAAATAATTGTACAGACGATGAACACTGCACCGATGAGACAGAATGTGCAAACCATAACAGTGACTGTAATGATGCCGTAGCTAATGTCTGCACAGATAACGAAGATAAGAAATGCATAGATAATATGTCATGTAGAGATTCAACATATTGTAAAAATGAGACAGGAAAAAAAGATAACAGTTGTATTGATTACACCAATTGCATTGATATAAGTTGCGAGAACCAGAAATGCTATGACAGTGGTCTTTGTACAGACTCATCTTCTTGTCAAAATACATCAGATTGTCAAGATGGGGGTGCATCTAGAAGTGGATGTGGTGATTATACCTGCGAAAATAATATAGGATTTTGTGGTGATATGATTACATGTAAAGATACAGGTTGCATTCAGCAGGGAGAAAAATGTCAGGATTCTGCAGGTTGTCTTGACATTTCTTGTAGCAACTCAGCAATTAGCTGTAATGATAATATATGCACAGACGTATCCTCGTGCTCCAATACAACATGTACTGACGATAATACCTGCTCTGATAAGGAGGCCTGTACAGATACTGTTTGCACAGATAAGAATACTTGTGAAGACTCTGATGATTGCAGTGATCTCAGCAAATGTACTGACGAGAGTGGATGCTCAAATTCAGATTGTGATAATGATACACCCTAAATTCCACCCCATAATTAGGCATAATTTTCACAAAGTATTACTACATCAATCCATTTAATCTATGAAAAAAACTTGACATTGGAACAATTATACCCATAATTTGGGCATAATGAAAACACAAACATCAAAACAAATTGAATTGGACGAGAATGTAAAAGAATACGAACCTTTTTTGCGAGTGAAAAAAGTCAAAGACAAAGCGTACTTGTATGAGGTTACGCAGTATTACAATTGCCACACCAAAAAGAGATGGCAAACGAGCAAGTACATTCGAAAGATTCACCCTCAGGAAGACTTGGATCACCTTACCAAAAAACCTCCTGTTATTCAGAAGCTAGCATTAAGTGGTTCACCCAAAATTCAAGAGCTTACTAACTTTGGGGATGCGTATTTGTACCATGCACTGGTAGAAGAGCTTCATTTGAAGAAAATCCTTCTCAAATGTTTCTCTGAATCCATGACTCATTTTCTTCTATTGACAGTAGGCTACAAACTTCTAAGCGATGGACAAGCCTTTCATCATATGGAATCATGGCTAGAAACATCGGATTTACCCTCGTTTTATCCGTTGTCTACTTCGTTTCATTCTGCTTCTATCTCCAAACATCTTGCTCAACTTGGAAACGATGAATTGGATTCGATGATGCGATTCTTTTTGCACTGGAGCCAATACGTTCATCATGAAGGAGAATCTCTTCTCTTTGATCTAACCAGTTTTGCCTCTCAAGCATCGGAACTAGAAGAAGCAGAATATGGATATTCCAAAGACCACTCCCCGTATCCACAAATTAATATGGGACTGCTTGTGAATCAACAGCAAAAGCTTCCCCTCTACTACAAAGTGTATCCTGGATCCCTAAAGGATGTGAAAACCCTGCACAATATGGTGGAAGAAATCCACATGCTTTCCATTCCTTCTGTCGTTATTATCCTAGATCGGGGATTTTACAAAGAACAGCACCTGCTAGAAATGCTCCAAAAGAATCTCTCCTTTATTATTCCCCTGTCCAAGATTCATCGCAAACTCTACGATATGGTTCGCACTACACACCGAGAAACACTGGAAAGCTCTTCGCATTGGATTATTGTCAATGGAAAACCAACCTTTGCAGCCAGTGGCAGCACCACTCTTCCCTTTCAAGGTCCGGGTAAACAAGAAAAAGAGAAAATGAAAGATTCAAAAGAAGAAAAAGAAAAAGACTCCTCAGAAGAAGTCATTTCTTATCCGCTATACTACTCCATCTATTTGGATCCTGAAAGGAAACAAAAAGAAGAACAGAGCTTTGCTATTGAACTCTTCGAAGCACAAAAGAATCTTCAAGAGAAAGATTGGAATAGTCTTCTTAAGGGCCAAGATAAAAAAGAAGTATGGAAGGAACAGGCAGGAGCGTGGAAAGCCTATTTCACCTTGGAGAAGGAATCAAAGAAGAACACCTATCATGTGATCCAAAATACACATGCTATTGACAAGCATGTGCAAACCTTAGGGATTACCATCCTTCTGAGTAGTAGTCCTCGGGATGCAGAAACTCTTTTACGCCAATACCGGCAGAGAGA
>CAYRWA010000026.1:0-17768 GCA_964427915.1 uncultured Caldisericota bacterium | reverse complement strand
TTCTCAGCCTGTTCAAAAATCTTGTTATGATTCAATGAAACAAGTTTTGCAAGAAGGCGAATCAAAAGGAGTATTGCCCACAGAATGTTACGACTCTCTGCAAGTAAAACAACCGCAAGGGGCGGTTATAGCTATTGATCCACATACTGGAGAAATTCTTGCTATGGTAGGAGGACGAGATTATACAAATACGAATTACAACCGATGTTTGGCTTTGCGTCAACCTGGATCAAGCTTTAAAGTTTTTGCCTACACAGCAGCCATAGATCGCGGCATAGTTGCCCCAGAAAGCAGACGCGTAAGCGAATATATAAATATTGAAGGATGGAAACCAAAAGAATGGTCTGGTCATTATTTTGGTCCCATGTCTATTGAAAGGGCTATCCAGATTTCTTCGAATATTGTTGCTGTAAAAGTTGCCATGGAAACAGGACTTACTACCATTATTGAGTATGCTCAAAGTATGGGTATTCAAACAGACCTTCTAACAGTTCCTTCTATTGTGTTAGGTTCTGTAGATGTTCGCCCTATTGATATGGCATCTGCATTTGGAACAGTAGCAAACGAAGGAAAACATAGTGACCCTGTTGGCATTTCGGAAATTCTTAAATCTGGAAATGTCGATCCTATGTATAAACATCATCAAAATGAAAAACAAGTGGTTTCTCCCCAAGCTTCATGGATTATGGCTCAACTTCTTCAAAAGCCTATATCTCCAGGGGGAACTGCTTCATCCATACGAGTCCCCGGAGTTCATATGGCCGGAAAAACGGGAACAACGGAGAATTATAAAGATGGTTGGTTTGTCGGTTTCACAAAAGGAATAACAGTTGCAGTATATGTAGGTTCAGATTCGAAAGAGGTAGACTTGTCATACATAAAAAATTTTGGTTCGGAATTTGCTGGGAATATTTTCAAAAGTGTTATCCAAAAAGTATACGATTCTTCTTTTCCAATCACGTTCCAAAATGAACCGTGGGAAAAGCCTGAAGGAATTGTCTCCATTCGAATTTGTAACGAAACCGGTTTGCGTGCAAACTCATCGTGTCCATATCATCTAGAAACAAGAATTAATGGACTGTATCCTTCGTATTGTAGTAAAAAGCACCCTTCTGAAGAGGAGAAACAGGAGAAAGAAGAGGAAAAAAAGAAGGAAGAAGACCAAAAAGAAGTATCTGCACCAAGCGATGAAAACAAGGATTCATCGAAAACGGAAAAAAACAATGATGGGCTCTCTCCTGTTACTCCAAAACCACCAGAAGAAGAGCCAACCATTCCTCAAACTCCAGAAACGTCTTTTCAAAACCCTTTCATATCAGATACTGGTGATTTCTCTATTAGCTTTTCTTCGCAAGTGGTTATTGTCCAATCTCCTGTAACAGTTGAATTTTCGGTTTGGGATCCTCAAGCAGACTCTGTGGAAGTGTATCTTAATGGTTCCCTTATCGCAATCTTGAAAGAGTTTCCTTATCGGTATACTTTTGTACCACAAATGCCTGGTGAGAATATTATTCAAGTAATTTTACGTGATGCATCGAACAGTATTCTTGGAAACAAAATCATTCCTGTCTATGTTTTTCCCCAATAGAATTTCCTCAAAAACCGGTCTGTTTATTGTTTTTGAAGGTATTGATGGATGTGGAAAATCGACGCAAATTCAATGTATTGAAAAGTGGTTTCATGGTAACCAATTGCCATATCGTGTTACCAAGGAACCTACAGATTCACCTATTGGAAAGATGATTCAGACTTCTCTTGCAAAGAAGCAGATTGAGTATTCTCCCTTGGTTCAGTTATTGTTGTTTACAGCGGACCGACTTCACCATGTGGAGCAAATGAAAAAATGGATCCAAACGGGCATACATGTTGTTTGTGATAGATTTCTTGACTCGACCTTTGCTTATCAAGCTTCTACTAGTAAACTAAGAGAAGTGTTTGAATATCATGAAAAAAAAGTTACAGATATTCTTTTTCCAGACCTTACTTTTTTTTTAGATGTTCCAGTGGCAATTTCTTTACAAAGGATTTATAGTCGAGGATGTACCGAGTGCTTTGAAAACGAGGTGTTTTTAACAAGTGTGAGAGAGCGTTATTTTGAGAGAATTCGTGCACATCCAGAGAAGTACGTTGTTCTTAATGGGAACGCCCCAATAGAGGTTGTTTTCTCCGACATTGTAAAACATATATCTGATTTCATAGGAGGAGATAGAAAATGAAATTTGTTATATCTGTCATTCAAGAAGAAGATACAAAAAGTGTAGTAGATATCCTTCTTAATGAAGGGTTTAAAGTTACAAAACTAAGAAGTATGGGCGGTTTTCTAGAGGTTCACAATACCATTCTTTTATCTGCTGTTGAGACGAAGTGTTTGGATAAATACTTGGATATTATAAAAAACAACTGTAAAAGCAGACAAAGATTTGTTGAAAATGTTCCATTAAACATGTTGGAAGGAAGTCCAGGATATACTCTTCCGGTAAAAGTAACGGTTGGGGGAGCTCAAGTGTTTATCATCAACATGGAGGACTACAAGAAGTACTAATGAGTCTTCATCAAATTACTATTGGACATCATGCGCTCAAAGAATCCTTGATTCATTATCTTCAGGGGAATCCTCAGACCAATACACTGTTGTTTGCGGGACCCCCCGGATCAGGGAAGAGTTATTTTTTAAAAGCATTTGCCAAGGATTTTTTATGCATGACAAATACAGGTGTTGCATGTGGTCAATGCTCAAGTTGCAAAAGCTTTCTCACGGGAATGATCCCGGACTTCATAGAATGCAATCTGCAGAAAAACCCCATTAAAATACAGCAAATACGAGACTTGCAGCAGGATGCTTTATTACACCCCGTATATAGCAATAAAAAGCTGCTTGTTCTATACGGTGCAGATGGCTTAACCATAGAGGCATCAAACGCCCTTCTAAAAATGTTGGAAGAGCCTAGTGCATCTACTTGCTTTATTTTAGAAACAAGCATGCCTGATAAGATTTTAAGCACAATTCGATCTCGCTCCGTGTTGTTTCGTTTTCTACCTTATTCGGACGGGGAGATGAAGTCTATTTTGGAGGAGTCCGGCCTTGAAGAAGATTCTCAAAAAAGAGAACTCCTTTCCTTTTTAGCTAATGGCAATGCGCATAGAGCTTTTAAGCTGTGCCACGAGGAGTACTTTTCTAAGAGAGTTGAATATTGCTCTAAGTTTGGAACTATTGTTTTGGAAGAGGATGCAATTCCTACATTCCCAAAAAAAATGGAAAAAAAAGAATTGTATGATTTTATTTTTGAATCCCAATCAATCTTAGAGGATGCTATTCGTTTCAATTTACATCGAGAAGATCAAGTGAAAAATAAAGACCAGATTCAACTCATCCAAACTATTGGAGAGTCTTTTTCCTTGCCTACTATTCTAGAGTTGCAAGAAATATTGTTACAATGTGAACAAATGACAGATTCTTCTGGTATTCTCGTGAACAAGCTACTGTTGAAAATCATTATGGACTGTAAAAAGTCATTGTTTTCTTAGAAAACTGTAACATTTGCTCGTATTAATCAGTATACTGTTATGTAAACTCTTTTAAAAAAAAGGAGCCAATAATGAAGAAGCAAACCATAGTTGTTATGGTTTTAACTGTTTTTGTTTTTTTATCTGGTATTTTTCCTAGTACAGTTAAGGGTAATACTGAAAAAATTAGTCCCTCATTTTACATGGATGTTTGTACTACAACAAGATTAATTCCCGTAGTCATAGAATTTAACAAGCCTTGTTCTTATCGATATATCCGTGATTCATTTCATATATTTAGTTTTTTCTACACACAAGAAGAAGTACAAGCAAAATATGAAGCAGATTTGTCTTCTTACCAACATCATCTTCTTGGGAAATGGCAAAAACAAGGTGTTGGCTTGTATGTAGATCAACAGGTTTTCCATGTTATGAATGCAATAATTGCAGACGTTAGAGGGACAGATATTGAGCACATAATAAAAAATCCCGGTGTCAAATATGTGTATGACAATCGTATAGAATATTATCCAGAACGATCTATTGCTGCAGTTACAACGCAAGTTCAGCAAGTATGGGATACACTCGAGTATAAGGGTGAGAGTATTCGCGTTGGAATTATGGATTCCGGTTTAGACCGATTTCACCAAGATTTTAGTTCCACTCTGGCGGATGCAAATATTGAGGATGAAAATGGATATGTAAAACAATCCCGTGTATTTGCAGGAGAAGATTTTGCCGATGGTGATTCTGATTGGCATGACGATCTACCTGTTGGTATGCATGGATATGGTCATGGAACCCACGTGGCAGGCATTGTCGGCGGTAATTCCTGGATTCATAGTGATACCCTAGGGATGGCCCCGCAGGTAGAATTTTGCATATACAAAGTTTTTTCCAAAGAGAAATCAGGAGCCAGGAATATTTTGGCTGCTATTGATCGAGCCTTTACCGATCAATGTGATATCATTAATATGTCATTAGGACATAGTGGAGGTTCTGCAAAGGGCAGTTCTTATTACTCTTCCCTAACCGAGAATGTTAAAGAAGCTATTGAAAGCGGAGCTTTTTTTGTTGTAGCTTCTGCGGGGAATGATGGTACTAGAGGAAGAAAACTAAACTTTTCAACGGGTTCGCCTGCTAGTACATTTGAGTTTCTTAGCGTTGCTGCTTCGAACGATCGACCATTTGAAACTTTCCTTGTTTCTACAGATGCAACAAAAAGAAGCATTGACTTTACATTGTCCCCACATTCTGATCCCTTCACAAATAAGATTCTCCAGCAACAAATTATCCCCTGTGGATTGGGAAAAAAAGAAGATATTCCCCCGAGTGTTGAAGGAAATATTGCTTTAATTAAACGAGGCAGTATGACATTCCGAGAAAAAATGGAGAATGCAATGGACCAGGGTGCTGTTGCAGTCATTTTATACAACCACAGTGCTGGTTTAATTACCCCAGCACTAGTAACCGGTAACGAGAATCCAGAGGATATTGATACAATTCCTGTTTGCATGGTAGCTAAAACTGATGGACAATGGCTTTTGGATCATTGGGAAGATCCACTACAAATGACGTTAAAAGAAGGGCGCCAAATGACAATTGCTACCTTTTCTTCTTCTGGACCAACTGTGGACGGATTTTTCAAACCAGAAGTTACAGCTCCAGGAACTGCTATTTTGTCATGTTTCCCCAAAAATTCTTATGGGAAAGCCGGGGGGACATCCATGTCAGCGCCCGTTGTCAGCGGTCTGAGTGCATTATTGAAAGAAGCCCATCCAGACTGGAATTTAATACAGATTAAATCTGCTTTCATGAATACTGCCGAAGTGTTGGTGAATCCTCTTACAGATCACCCCATTGCATTATCAATGCAGGGTGCTGGAGAAGTAAGGTTGGAAAATGCACTACATACACCAGCTTTTATTGAACCTCAAGCGTTTGTTGTGCAACCTACCATTGTTCAACCTCATGGAATTACTGGTGATAAACCTCTTACGTTTTCTGTTACCAGCAATTCCCAAAGTCCTATTACTTTTCGCTTATCAACAGAAATGTTTACCCTTATGCCAGAGGAAAACATTCCATTTGAGTGTGATTTTGATAAAGAGTTGATTACCTTAGAATCAGGCGAACAGGAAGATTTTACTATTACTTTTGATATGGAAGACAACGCCCCAAGAGACCACTATGATGGTTTGATTTGGCTTGTTCCAGAAGAAACCGAACAACAACATCTTCATATCCCTTTCATTGTTTATCCAGATGGAATTACAACCATTGAAGCCCCCATCTCTAATATTCTCATAGAACCCAAAGAATGGGATTATTCCTCTGAAAATACAGACCCTTTACAAATTGGGTTTTATCTGCATTCAGGTACAGAACAAAGCATTGAAGGCGAGACAAATTACAATAATTTTGCCAATGTTATGGTTTCGCTTGTGGATGAATCGGGGCAAGAATGGGCATTAATTGATACCCCATCATCGTTACTTGCAGGCGACTACTATTATTTTGAATGGTCTGGTAGAACTAAAAATGGGAGTTATGTGTTGTTTGATGGCGACTATTATCTAAAAATTACGATTGATGGTTTTGTCTATAAAAATGGAGAATTGGTTCGAGAAACCTCTTACAACTCTATGGACAAAGATATGGAAAATGTAAAATTCATTATTGAAAACTCCCCTGTTCCACTGCCGGAGAATGTAATTATATCAGCTAAAAGGCTTTATCATATTGATGAACCTCTTCATATGGGTTTCATTTTAGAAAAGATACAGGATGTTAACGGAGTTCGTTTTACGTATCGATATGATCCACAAGCTCTTGATTTCGAACGTGTTACTTATGGAAAAGACATTACTCCTTGTGAAACAGATGAATTTGTAATTGACCACGATATTGATCATGGTATCTTACAATGCACTCTTATACAAAAAGATGAAAACTGGACGGGAGACTATCTACAAATCCTTTCTTTGGAATTTTCAATAAAAGAAAGTGGTAAACCACTTCTGTTTGACTTTAAAGATGGTTTTCTTTTTTCATCAAGCCAAGAATCGGGTCGATTGAAAGCTTTCTATCCGGAAGTAAAAGGTACTCGTCGATCGAATTATCTTTTGTGCGATCTAAATAGTGACCGTGTTGTAGATAAGTATGATTTTATCGAGTTTCAAAAGTATTTTGATAGTCAATATGGCGATCAAAGATACAATGAGGTCTGCGATTTTAATCAGGATCACAGAATTCAATTAGATGACCTTATGATATTAAGTTTAGAATATGTTGAAAACTAGGGTGGTATGTATGAAGAAGATTGTATTTTTATTGTTTTTAACCTGCTGTCTTATTGGTGTTTCTATCTATCCCGTACAAGGATCTTTTGATAGAAAGTCAAATTCCCACAATGTATTTATTGAAGATAGTGTTCTATCAAAGCAGAAGGATACCACTTTAATTCCTGTTATTGTGGAACTATCAGAACCTTGCGTAGTAGAACAAAGTGATCGTCATGTTACAATGACATCTTTTTATGATATGAACCAAGATTTTATACTCGATTATTCTTTTGAACCAAGTGTTTTGTCGCAACAAGAGTCTTTTCTTTCTTATCTGGACAGAAACGGAATTAGTTTTCGGGATACTGGCAATCATTGCACAATTATTGCCAATTCTGTTGCATTGGATGTGAAGGGTACAGACATTAAACATGTACTTGAGTATCCTGGTGTTTCCAAAATATGGTCTAATGAAGTACGGTTTTTTCCTTCTCGCTATATAGCTGCTCAAACAACTCATGCAGTAGACGCCTGGAAGGGAATTGCTAAAAACATGGGTGTGGAAGGTTCAGGTGTAAAAGTAGGCGTTCTTGATACTGGCTTGGATACCACCCATGATGATTTCCAAAAGAGAGTTAAAGGCGGTTATGATTACGGAGACAATGACTCGAATTTTAATGATCGGGTTGGGCATGGAACACATGTAGCTGGAATCATTGGGGGGAAATCCCTTGATAACAAATTTAACATCGGGATTGCTCCTGATGTATTTTTATACATCTACAAAGTTTTTTCTTCATCGTCTCCTGGAGCCAACACCCAGAATATTACGAAAGCTGTTGAGCAATCCATAAAAGATAAATGTGATGTTATTAACATGTCGCTTGGGCATGAGAGCGGCGAACCTGCTACATCTACAGGGTATTATGCTGACAGTATCAGAAATGCCAACAAAACAGGCGTAATGGTTGTAGTGGCAGCAAGCAATGAAGGATCCAGAGGCAAAAAACAAAAATATGCTATTGGCTCCCCCAGCACTCTCGATGTATGCTTTAGCGTTGCAGCAACGGATGATCGTTCCGAACTTAGCTTTTCAGCTACAGCAAATGGCGAAAAACGTAGAATTACTGCGAAATTAGCACAATATTCTCCCTCTTTTACCAACAAACTTACAGATACTTCTTTAGTAGATTGCGGATATGGAAAGCCAGAGACAATACCCGATGACGTCCGTGGTAAAATTGCCATATTGCAACGAGGACCTAAAAATTCCAACATGACATTTCGGGAAAAAATGGACAATGTACGCAATGCCGGAGCAGTCGCTCTTGTCATCTATAATTACAAGAGCGAACAGTTGATAGCACCAGCTATAGCCACGCAAGATGAAGACCCATCAAATATTACATTCATTCCAACCTGCCTCATATCATATACCGATGGACAGTGGCTATTGGATCACGCCAATGAAGTATCTCTTGATTTTTCCCAAGGTGTTGGTTCGATTATGTCTACCTTTAGTTCTCAAGGATCTGGATCAGATGGTTGGTTTAAGCCAGAGATTGCAACTCCTGGAACAAATATAATGTCCACGGTACCAAAGAATTCATATGCTGCCAATAGTGGAACGTCAATGGCATCTCCTGTTATGGCGGGCTTAGTAGCTCTCCTAAAAAATATACATCCAGATTGGTCCAACGAGCAAATAAAATCTGCTTTTATGAACACTGCAGATGTTTTATATAATGAATCCAATGGCCTTCCCGTTACATTTACTCTCCAGGGGGCTGGACAGGCACGTATAGATAAAGCTGTTGAAACCAGTGCATTCATAATTCCTTCTGCTTTGGTAGTAAAACGAAATGAAATTCTTCCTCATCAAAGTGATTCTCAAAAGCCTGTACAAATCACTATTACCAATGCATTGAAAAAAACCATGCAATATGATATTCAACACGAACTATTTCTTTTTCCAGGAGAAGTAAGCCCAGTTGATGTTTCAATCAATGTAGAGAAGCTATCCCTCAATCAAAATGAAAAAAAATCTATTTCAGTTTCTTTTCAATGTGATTATTCATCCATGTCTAGGCCTCGATATGAGGGAGTCATTTATGTAGGGGACCAACATATTCCATTCATTGTTTATCGAGATTCCCCCAGCTCGAATGTAGAAGCACTTTCAGATATACAGATTACACCAGAAGAATTAATCTTTACCGACGAAGAAACAACAGAAGATGTTTTGATTCAATTTACTCTTAATTCTGGAATTGAACAAAACTGGGAAGGATTTTCTGGTGGTTGTGCTTACTCCAATTATGGAAATATATCCATCAGAATCATGGATGAATATGGAGAAGAATGGGGTACGATTGCAACTTTATCCAATCTCCTTATTGGAGACTATCAACTTCAATGGAATGGGAAAGATGCATCTGGAAAATATATCTTAGCCAAAGGGAAATATCATATTGAAATACTTGTCACAAATTGGAAGTATTCTGGCGGGTCTCTTCAATATTATCAAGAGTCCTATTCCTCACAGCAAAAAATGAATGTTGTTAAATCAGTCGTCCCAGAGCCAGGAAACCTTATCGTTGCTGTGCAGAAAGTTCTATCTCCGGGAAAATATTTCTCCGTCGATATAGTGCTTGAAGAAGCAGATGATGTGGTTGGTATAGAGTATGAATTTTCCTATAACGGTGATAAATTGATGTGTGATGGGGCATTCGACGGTGGTTTCTTTAGTTCAGATGGTGCCGATGTGGAACTAATAGAAGACATTGATGACTCAGAAGATGGTTATGGGGTAGTATCCTTATACCGCTATGCAAAAAAGGATCAAGAAGAAGGGATAAGCGGCAAACATGTCAAGATTTCAAGCTTGTCCTTTAAACCCTTGGACTCTGGAAGAATGAGCATTGACTTATTGAATTGCCAGCTGATCTATACAAATGGTGACAAAGCAAGGCTTCGCTATAGAGGCGGATCTTTTGTAATTTCAAGAGATTATGATTTTCTTCTTTGCGATTTAAACAATGACAGAGTAGTTGATATGTATGATTGGAGAATCTTCAAAGATCATTATTTAACTGCCAAAGGTGATGAGAATTACAACAAAGATTGTGATTTTAACCAAGATGAACGCATTGACATAGAAGACTTAATCATATTTGGTAGGGAATACCGAAGGATGCTTTAATGGAAATTACTGCGATACAGATCCATAAACCGGATGACTTAAATTTCATTTTAGGACAATCCCATTTTATTAAAACGGTAGAAGATTTACATGAAGCATTGATACAAAGTGGTTTAGGAATACGTTTTGGTATCGCATTTTGTGAGGCTTCTGGCAAATGTTATATACGGCATTCCGGCAATGATGATGCCCTTATTGAGCTTGCTAAACGCAATGCTGAGTTGATTGGAGCAGGGCATAGTTTCATTATTTTTCTTGAAGGCGTCTTTCCAATCAGTGTCTTGCATCGTATTAAAGATGTACCAGAAGTGTGTCATATATTTTGTGCTACTGCGAATCCTACCCAAGTTCTCTTGGTGGAGACAAAACAGGGAAAAGGTATTATTGGAGTGGTGGACGGGAGTTCACCAAAAGGCATAGAAACCGAAGAGGATATTAAAGAACGAAAGATTCTACTACGCACGATTGGCTATAAGTTGTAGAGCCTTCGATTATATCCAGTACATAAATCCCCTGGAGATGCTTTCGATCATCCAGGGGATAATATACGTAATCATTGCAAGAACCAAAATTATTTCTCCAAAGAAGCTTTCTTTATCAATCTTAACTCTTTCGCCCCGTAAAGCTTTCCAAACAAGCCACCCATGAAGAGGAGGAATGGGTAGTAATGTGAAGAAGAACAGGTAGAAATTGATTTTAGCAAACAAAGCAATTTGACCTGCTAAGGCTAAAGAGAATGATTCCACAGGGTAGATGCATAGTTGTGAAAGAATTGCTACCAAAAGTATTACTATGGGGCCGCTAAGAATGATTCTTACACGTTGCCATCTTTTGTTACCGGTTAGAGCCTTAGGTGATGTAGTTGGGTTACCCCAACCCATGCCGAATATAGGAAAGCAAAGAAAACCAAGAATATCCAAACTTCGTAAATAATAGAGGAGTGACTTTTTTTGAATGACAAGACTGACATCTCCAGCTTTTTGGGAAAAATGATCCTGTATTGAACGTTGTATGGATATGCCAATGAAGCCATATACCATTGTAGCAACAATGGTGATGTACCAATCCATAGCGAAAGGATATTTTGGTTTTGCAAGAATATACCCCCACACTAAAACTAGTACTAGTAAAACATATCGAGAAATCACTCTATTTTTTGTCAAATTCGGACTCCTTGATTTTTTTGTATTGATTTTGTATGGCTCGTATTTCATCTTCTTTGCTTTGAATCAAGCCATCTAATTGTAGCATTTTTAAAGATTCAATGCAGTCTCCCAGATCCCTTTTTTCCAATCCGCTATATTTCTTTATTTCATTCGCCGTCAGTTTTAAAGATAATGTTTGTAACAATGAAAGGTAATGAAGGATCTTTTTCCTTGCATGAATAGAACACAGGCACAAGAATATTCCCAACTCTTTATCTGAAAATGGTTTTAATGTCTTATACAGCTGAGAGTTCTTTTTGATTTTAGGGAGTTCATTGTTCAAAGAAGGATAGAATCGATGAATCTTTTGAATCATGGCAATGTATTTGTTGTTCATACGAAGACGTTCGCATATTTGGAGGGTAGATTCTAGGGGCAATGAGATTGTCATAATGGCGATAAAGAGAATCCATCTGGGACCGTTATAGTATTGCTTCAAAACCTGCTTACTTCTATTCAAAGCAAAACGTTGAAGGCTGCCGATAACAAATTCTTCAGATATAATCTGCAAAGCATTTAAATCTTCCATCATTTGAAATGCTTTCGTCATACAAATTGGTTCGTTAAGAAGATCAATAAAGCTAGAAAGGATGCGAAATCTGGTTGTATTTTTAAACAAACCAGATTTCATAGCTTGTATGGCAAATTCTTTGGTCTGTTCTTCTATTGCGAAATCATATCGGATAGCATATACAATTGCTCTGAAGATACGAGAAGGGTCTTCTATGAAACTTAAGTTGTGCAAAATACGAATTTTTTTATGTTTTAAATCGTCATACCCATGGTAGAAATCAAGCATTGTTCCAAACCGTTTAGGTTCTAAACTAATCGCTAAACAATTGATACTAAAATCCCGTCGCAAAAGGTCTTCCCGCAATGAGCCACTCGTAACCTTTGGTAAAGCCGCTGGATACTCATAATACTCTGTCCTGGTACTAGCTAGGTCCATCTCTGTATGGGGAAACAAAAGCTTAACTGTATGGAAGGAAGGATTCTTTATGAGTTTGCAATCAAAAACTGGTTGCAGTTTTTCAGCTAAAGCAATGGCATCTCCTTCGATAAGAAAGTCATAATCTTTGCAAGGGTACTCTAACAGCAAGTCACGTACGCAGCCTCCCACAAGAAAAGCTCTTTGATTCATAGAGTTCGCTATTTTTCCGATCTGGCGGATAATCTTTAAGTGCTGTTTAGGAAAGTAGGATTCCAACCATTTGTTTATTTGTGTTCTACTAGGAACAGAGATGTAATGCTTTGACGTAGAAGTGGCTGTTTTGGAAATTCCGTACAAAGCTCTTAAAAGATCCGATCTTGTAAGTATACCAACTATATCATGATCAAATAGTACGGGCAATCTACCAATATCTTTATTCACAATCAGTTTTTCAGCTTCCTTGAGAGGGGTTTCTGGAGATACTACAATAACATGTTTTGTCATGAATGCTTTAACAGGTCGTTTTAAGAGATTCTCGTCAGAAATCCGTTCAATATCTTTTCTAGAAACAATCCCTATAAGTTTTTTATTCCCGTTTACAACTGGTAGCCCAGTGTGTCCGTAGCGCAACATGACTCGTAAAGCTTCTTCTGCTTCAGCAGATTCCTCAATGGTTTTAACTGGAGAGCTCATATAGTCACGAACAAGTTTACTAATGCGACATCTTTTTTTGGCGAACCGTAGTAAGGTGAGGGACCATTCGTCAAGGTTTTTTACATCCTTGTTGATGAAGGTTGATCCAGCTTGAGGATGTCCTCCACCTCCCAGTTGTTCCATAATATTGCCAACGTTCATAACTTGTTCGTCTTCAGATCTGGCAACAATGATAGTTTTGTTTTGAAATTGAACAACAACGAATAGTACATCTACATCAATTGCATCCAAAAGCCTGTGAGCTAAAAAAGAAACACCATTGACATAGTGGGGGTATTCCGCTCCAGATATGGCTATTTGTACGCCTTTTATAGAATAGATAGAAACTGATTCAAGCAAGATGGAAAACAATTTTTTCTGTTTTTCTCCCAAAGGAGGAAAAATGAATTCTGAAATTACATTTAACTTTGCCCCATTGAGGAGGAAGAAACCTGCAGCTTCGAGATCTTTTGGTGATGTAGATGGAAATGTAAGAGATCCAGTATCTTCATATATTCCTACAATGAAAAGGGTTGCCTCTATGGCATTGAAGCTGATCTTTTTCCGTTTTAATTTTTCATACATTAGGGTCATGGTTGAGCCATAGTGTTTACGATGCAGTTGTGTAATGAAGGGATTCTCCTCAAGAGGGTGATGATCGTAACAAATCACTTTCACTTTTCTTTGCTGGAGTTCTTTGTGAAGGGGTTTAATTTTCTCTGTATTTTGAGTATCTGTTAGAATTACACGTTCTACCTTTTCAAAAGAAACCTCTTGAATAGGTACAAACGGAAAATAATCTCTGTAAATCGCTAAAAATTTTTGTACTTCGTCTTCCACTGAAGAGTGCAAAACAGGGATAGCTTCGGGGTATAGTTTGGAAGCAGCAATCGTTGATGCAATGGCATCAAAATCGGAATATGAATGGGAAATACATACAACTTTTGGAGAAATTTTCTGCAACTTTTTCATACTAATGATTTTAAATACTTAATTGAAATGTAAAATAAAGAAAACAAATTTCACGACTTCGTTTTATCGAATGAGGAGGAATTATGCCAGAATCTTTAAAATCTTTCATCAATATCAGTGATTTGTCCGAAAAACAACTATTTGATCTTTTTTCTATTGCAGATTCTATGCAAGAAATTCTTGACAGTAAAGAACCATGTGATATCTGTAAAGGCAAAATCCTAGCCACTCTGTTTTATGAACCATCCACACGAACAAGATTGTCATTTGAATGTGCAATGCTCCGATTGGGGGGGAAGGTGTTAGGATTTTCAGATGCCTCGGGATCCTCTGTATCAAAAGGGGAAAGCTTAGCAGATACAATTAGAACCGTTGCAGGTTATTCCGATGTTATTACATTGCGGCATCCCCATGAAGGTTCTGCCCGTGTAGCTACCATTTATTCTCATGTACCCATTATTAATGCTGGAGATGGAGGGCACCAACACCCGACCCAGTGTTTACTAGATCTATATACTATTTTAAAGAAGAAACACACGTTTAAAGGTCTAAATGTTATGATATCGGGAGATTTGAAGTTTGGTAGAACCACTCATTCACTGGCCATTGCTTTGGGTCGATTAGGTGCAACGCTTTACTTTACTTCTCCTCCGGGTTTGGAAATGCCTGATTACATTGTGCATCAACTAGAGTCAGATCTACATGTTCAACCTATCGTATCTCATGACATACGAGAATATATTGGTACGGCAGATGTTGTTTATATGACAAGGGTTCAGAGAGAACGATTAGGAGAAATGGAGTATCTTAAATATCGAGGAAGTTATGTGCTAGGAAATGAAACTTTACGTGAATCAAAACCTGACTCTATCATACTCCATCCGTTACCTAGAGTAGGAGAGATTAAACCTGAAGTTGATCAAGATCCAAGAGCTCTTTATTTTGAACAAGCCTATAATGGTGTACCCATTAGAATGGCATTAATTGCAACATTATTGGGGGTAATCTAATGAAAAGTATGCACATCATTCACAATGGAACAGTCATTGACCATCTCCCACCTGGAATGGGGATAAGATGCTTTGAGTTGTTGCAAAAAAGAAAAATAGGAACTGAAGCAACGATCGTTTTTATGAATATGCCTTCATCCAAATGCGCTACGAAGGATATGGTAAAAATTCAAGATTTTAGACTTGATAAGGAAACAGCCACTTATTTATCGATGCTAGCTCCTAGTATTACGATTAATATTATCGAGAACGGGGAGATCGTAAAAAAAGTGAAACCTGAAATTCCTGATGAAGTAAAAGGCATTGTTCCTTGCATTAATTCAAGATGTATCACAAATACTGAAGGATATACATCCGAATTCTATGTCACTTCAAAGAACCCTGTGCTATTAAAATGCAAATACTGCGAATTTGAATTTAAGCCAGAATAATTACCTTGGTATTGAAGAATAACCCAGGATTAACATGGAAGCCTTTGGCACCATGTCTCTTTAACTTATCATGGCCGGCGATGCTAGCCATGCTTTTTCAATCAATAAATGGTGTCACGGACATTTTTTTTCTTCGTGCCGTAGGTACCGATGCACAAGCAGCTATTGGTATTTTTGCTGTTTTGGAGATGTATCTTACTTTTTTTAATAGTATTATCGGGAGTGGCTCAATAGGGATTATTTCCCAGTGTTTTGGCAAAGGAGATGTTGGGGAAGCCGGGCATGCAACTGCTCAAACGCTTTTTTTAAAGCTTTTTGGTTCTTATCTTTTCACGATTCCTTGCCTGTTTTTCCTTCGTCCATTACTAGTCATGATTGGTGCAGAGGGGCACGCTTTGGAAATGGCTGTTATGTATGGAAAGATCATGTGTTTTGTGATTCCTTTTCAAAATACTGGGTTTTCCTTTAATACAGCATTAAGAGCAGCTGGAGATGCATTAACTCCCATGTATTTGATGATAGGAAAAGTCATTGTAAATGTAGTGTTTAACTGCATTTTAGTTTTAGGGATCGGTCCTTTTCCTTCTATAGGGATTGTTGGAGTAGCAATAGCAGCTGGCATATCTCAACTATTTTTATTTGTTTGCGGCATGTATGTTTATCTGTCTAATAAAACCATCCTGTCGTTTCAATGGAAAGATTTTTTACGCCCCGATAAGCAGTTTATTTATAAAATCATAAAAATCGGTATGCCAAAGGGATATCAGCAAATCCTTATGAGCGTGGCTAATTCTATCATTATCAAACGAATATCCATGTTTGGCATGACAAGTGTAGCTATTTTTACTGTAGTGAATCGTATTACTCATTTCATAATGATGCCAATATCGGGACTTTCTTTTGCAACATCTACGTTGGTTGGACAAAACATTGGTGCAGGAAAGAAGGATCGGGCGATTAAAGCAACCCAATATTCTTCGTTTGCGGGGTTAATTTTTACTAGTTTTTTCTTTCTCTGTGTTTTAATCATTCCCCAGTTTACTTTGAAAGTTTTTTCAAAAGACCCTGTTGTCATTTCTATGGCGGTATTTCCTTTAATCCTTTTTGCGTTTAATCAAATATTTGTATCACAAAGTTCCATTTTCAATGCTCCACTTCTGGGAACTGGTTACTTAAAAGCAAGTTTCTATATGAATTTCATCTCTTTATGGGTGATTCAAATTCCTTTGGTACATTTTTTACCCCTTTACTATGGATTAAATGGTATATGGATATCGTTTACAATCTCCATGTTCATTGATTTTTGTATGGTTTTGAATGTATTTCGAAAACAAAAATGGATGCAAAGGATTGTTTAAAATGCATTTTTTTTTGCGCAACGAAGAATAAAAACTATAATATGATTTGAAATTAGATTTGGTTTATAGTTTTTCGGTAGACTCTATATTGTAGGAGGACTCGCTATGAGGAAAATAGTCTCCTGTTTAGTTGTTTGTTTTATGCTATTGACTACTTTTTCTGTTTTTGTTAGTGTTTCGCCAGCAGAGGCTGCAAAAGGTAATCAACCGGCAACATTTATTGCGAATCGGTTTGTAAAGGTGGGTTTTGACCGTGATGGTTTACCCCTTTACCCAGCTCGAATGTTTCCGTGGCAGACTAGTTCTGATATGCCGGTATGGGGACGGCCTGATGCAGGTTATCCTATGCCCAATGCAGCACAAGCTGTGGCACAATATGACAACATGCATAGCTCAGAGTGGTACGGTCATTCTTTTAACTTTCCTGCTATTGGGGAGGATTCCCGATATTTTGGAATTGATGAGGATGCAGAACCACTTCTTACCGATGTTGTACCCGTAGCATGGACGGATGTTTATCTATCTGTACAACCAGATGGAGGCAGATCCCAAGAATACGATCATTGGTACATTGTATTGGATTCTGCAGGGCAACTCTGGTTTGACCCAGATGGGACATTCCACGATTCCCGAATCAATCCATTTACTCACCCAGACTCTCCTTTGTACAATGAATCGGAGGAAAATCTCTTACTAGAAGCAACCAATGAAATGGGTTTTACCTTTATTTCTACCTCAAATCCATACTACGATCCATACTATAATGATGCTGTTTGCAAACGTTATGGAACTGATATCAATGGAGTTTTTCGATACTCAATTGATCCTATTTCTAATAACAACACGCAAGGGCCTTACATTATTAACGACTCCCATGTCCTTTATGGCCATACACAAAGTGTAGCCAATGAAAACTATCCAAGTTGGCGTTCTTATGCAAATTGGCAAATTATGGACCAAGTGGGTACAGGTAGAGGAAGCGCAATTGATCCTCGATACGCCCTTGTGTTTGAAACGGATACCCGTTACGGCACACGAAAATGGCAAATTGGATGGTCCGATATGGTGGATTATCCACTCCAGCGCAACATCTATGATGCCAATCCTGCCTATGAAAACAGACCCAACGACCAGGATGCTGTTTCGTTTGACCCCACGGTTGTAGAAAACTACCAATG
>CAYRWA010000025.1:0-5498 GCA_964427915.1 uncultured Caldisericota bacterium | reverse complement strand
TCAAGGTGGTTTTTCCATGGTCAATATGACCGATGGTACCTACATTGACATGCGGTTTTGTTCGTTCAAATTTTTCTTTAGCCATTTGTTCCTCCTGTGGGAATGTATCCTAAAAATCTAATTTCAAACCATATTCAATCGTGTTATAAGCCCACGGACAGATTTGAACTGTCGACCTCATCCTTACCAAGGATGCGCTCTACCTACTGAGCTACATGGGCATAAATTCAAAAAAAGCGGGAAACGAGAGTCGAACTCGCGACAACTTGCTTGGAAGGCAAGGGCTCTACCACTGAGCTATTCCCGCAGAAAAATGGTGGACAGGGAAGGATTCGAACCTCCGAAGACACTGTCAACAGATTTACAGTCTGCTCCCGTTGACCACTTGGGTACCTGTCCATTTAACTGCTTTTCTATTATACATACAATTTGAAATTTTCAAGCTGCAATTCGCAAGCCGACGATCCGGATCGAACGGATGACCTACTGATTACAAATCAGTTGCTCTACCAGCTGAGCTACGTCGGCACACCGAAGAAATATTTTATGAGAATTTCCACTAGTGTCAACTAAATTAGTCAATTTCTTGTGTAAAAATTTCATACCCAATAATGCCGAATGCTACCGAAACATTAAGGGAATTTGTCTTTCCAGATATGGGTATACGAACAATGTGATCACATTTTTCAATCGTTTTCTTTTTTAACCCATTTTTTTCATTCCCCATTATTACTGCAATGTGAGAATTGTAGTTAATTTTTTTCGGTTCTTCATTTCCTCGAATATCTGTTCCTACAATCCAATAACCAATTGATTTTAAGTACTCAATGGCATGCCCGATATTGTGTATCCTAGCCACCTTGCATTGAAAAATACCTCCGGATGATGCGCTCATTGCCCCTTTTCCAAGTAAAGTTGAATGATGTTTTGTCATACAGACAGATTGAAATCCGAAGCAAGCAGCACTGCGCAACATAGCCCCAGCATTTTGAGGATCTTCAATTTCTTCCATCAATAAAACGCGTGAATACTTCCCGGGTTCTACAGCCACAGCCTCTTCCAAAGAAAACAAAGAGACATCATCGCAAAGAGCAATAATGGAATCCATGTCTGGATACTTTTTTTGGAATACGCTTTTTTGTAACTGGATAACCGGTATCCTTTCATCTCTGAACAATTGATACAACCGATTGGAAAGGTGATAATTTTTTGGTGTTATCACCTTCAGAATTGGTTTTTCATTTTGAATCGCTTCTTCAATTTCATGTTTGCCGCTAATAATCATTGTTTTTCCAATCTATAAGTAGTTTTTCCAAGGGAATCCTCAAGAATTATATTACATTCTTGTAGCTTATCTCGTATTTTGTCAGAAAGAGCAAAATCCTTATTTTTTCGAGCAATGGAACGCTTCTCAATAAAGAGATTCATAAGATCATCGACCGAGGTAGCACCTTCTCGTACAGGAAGGTCAAATTCTTTGGCTAGTTGAGTAAGTGCTTCTTCTAAACTGTCAGTATTATACAAAAAAGTTGTATTCTGGATCGCAACAAATCCCAACGTTTCAAAATACTCTGTCAGATAAAAATGAATCTTCTCATATGTTTCTTCGCATAGTACATCTTGTTCGTCCAATACTCTGTTCAACTCACGCAACGCAAGGTGAATACTTCCAAAGGCTGCTGGGGTGTTGAAGTTATCTCTTAATTGGGCATGAAATTCTTTATGATTTTGTAAGAAAAACTCTTCCAGGTGTTCTTCTGTTTTGGATTTTTCACTCGTTTTCTTTGATATATGAGATTGAAAGCGCCGGATGGAACTAGCAATACGTTCTACATTTTTTTCAGCTCTTTGTATAGCCTCTCCATTGAACTCCAACGGGGAAGAATACAGAGTAGCCAGGAAAAAATATCGAAGAACATTGGGATGATAATGCTGCAAGGCATCTTTAATACGAAAGACGTTGCCAACTGACTTTGACATTTTTACTTTGTCCAATGTTACCCAGCCCGTATGAATCCAATACCGACAGAAAGGCTTCTCACAGGTTATCCCTTCTGCTTGTGCTATTTCATTTTCATGATGGGGAAAGATTAAGTCTTGCCCTCCCCCATGAATGTCAAAATGATTTCCTAGGTATTTTAAAGCCATCACAGAGCACTCAATATGCCACCCCGGTCGACCCTTACCCCAAGGGCTATCCCAAGAAGGTTCTCCGGGTTTTGCTTCTTTCCACAGGACAAAATCGAGGGGATCTTTTTTCTTTTCTCCCGGTACAATGCGAGCACCCGATAGCAAATCGTCTAGTTTTCTTTTCGAAAGCTTTCCATAGTCTTCACTTTTTCTAACATGAAAATAAACATCCCCAGAAGATTCGTAGGCAAATCCATTGCGGATTAATGTTTCAATGGCACCAACAATAGCAGGAATGTGGTCCGTCACTTTTGGATACATATCAGGTTCTGATATATGCATTTTTTGAATCACATCAATGTATCGTTGCATGTACTTTTTAGCCAAGTCTTCAGGAGAAATACTTTCTTCATGAGATTTTTGAATAATTTTATCATCGATATCTGTAAAGTTGCTAATGTAAACGACTCGATAGCCATTTTTCCGAAAAACTCTTCGAATTACATCAAACACAATGGCTGTTCTGGCATGTCCTACATGAGAGTCATTGCTTGTCGTTAAACCACACACGTACATACTCATTTCGCCAGGTATTCGAGGAACAAACTCAACTTTTGTACCTTGCATAGTGTCATGAAAATAGATAGGTTTCAATGCATTCTCCTTTCAAAGTTTTGTTTGAATGTTTTTCAGAATTCGAAGTACTTTCTCTTTACCCATTAGATAGATCACCAAATAGATTTCAGGACCCTGGTCTTCGTTTGTCATTAGTAATCGCAAAGGCATCCACAAATGCTTGCCCTTCACTTTTGATTCCTTGCCAGCATTTCGAATTGCTTGCAAAACAAAATCAGGGCTCCAATCTTGGGCAGCAGAAAAGTGATTTATCAGGGCTGGAAGCAATTCTTGCATGTCGGGTGTCTGGATTTCCGAGAAACGCTGGGGTTGAATGCCATTGTAAGCTTCCATTGACTCAATATTGTCAACAATATCTGTGGTCAATACAATATAGTCTTTCATATGCGCAAGAGCTTGAAGATAGAATGCTTTGTCTTTTTCTTTTGTAAGAAATCCCTTCCTGTGCAGCTCATCTTGAGCTATTTGAAACAGTTCTTCGCAAGACTTCTGCCGCAAGTAATGAGCATTGTACCATTTTAATTTTTCGTAATCAAAAATTGCTGGGCTTGTATTAACATTGGTAATGTCAAATCTCTCAATGAGTTCATCAAGCGTGAAAAACTCTTCCTCGGTTTTAGGAGACCACCCTAAAAAAGCCATATAATTCACAAAAGCCTCAGGAAGAAAACCCATGTTTTCATATTCTGTCACTGCAAAAGCACCGTGGCGTTTGCTCAATTTTGTTTTGTCATCGCCCAGAATCATCGGCATATGTGCAAAAACAGGAACGGGGTAGCCTAGTGCTTCATACAACAAAACTTGCCTAGGAGTATTCCCAAAAAAGTGATCTTCGCCGCGAATAACATGTGATATTTCCATCAGAGCATCATCCACTGTAACAGCAAGATTATAGGTTGGCATACTGTCTGTTCTTACAATAATAAAATCGTCCAGAGAAGAAACAGGAAATATTTTGGTTCCACGAATCAAATCTGTAACTTGAACGTCTTGTTGGTCAGGTAGTTTAAAGCGTATCACATATGGTTCACCCTTGGCAATACGTTCTTCTACTTCACCCTGCGAAAGATCTCTACATCGTCCGCTATACCGAGGAGGCAAGCTATTAGCACGAGCTTCTTCTCGATCCATTTCTACTTGTTCTGCAGAACAGAAACACACATAAGCTTGTTGTGTATCTAGCAAGCGTTGTATATGTTCTTTGTACAAGTGCATTCTTTCACTTTGCTTATAGGGACCATGTTGCCCACCAATTTCAATGCCTTCATCCCATTGTATACCCATCCATTTCATTGCTTCAACTTCATTGTGGATGAATTCATCTCTGGATCTTTCTCTATCCGTATCCTCAATGCGAAAAACAAAAGTTCCCTGGTTGTGTTTGCAGAACAAATAATTAAACAGTGCTGTTCTTGCATTTCCTACATGTAAATTACCGGTTGGAGAAGGGGGAAAACGAACTCTAATTTTCGACATGTTTCACCTCAAAGTGGAATATTTCTTTAATCTCTTGTATTGTTTGATTTGCAACCGTTTGGGCTTTTGTTCTTCCTTTCTCGATCGAATCGAGAATCATACTCTTGCCCTGTGAAGTATTCATTAATTCATCCTTTTTTTCTCGAATGGGAGAAATAAAATCGTTTAACACTTTCATCATGCGTTTTTTACATTGAGAACACCCAATGGCTGCTGATTTGCATTCTTTTGCTATTTCTTCCACAGAACCAGGATCCAAAATTTGATAATAGGAAAAAACGTTACAAATTTCAGGATTTCCCGGATCTGTTCTATACACTCTTCCTGGGTCAGTTACGGCTGATTTTACTGCACTTTCTATTTCCTTTTCAGAAGCAGTTAAAAAAATTGTATTTTGCAATGATTTGCTCATCTTTTTTCCATCTAAACCTTTTAACAAAGGTACTTCTGTTAATTTTTCTTGAGGTTCAGGAAACACATCCCCGTAAAGATTGTTAAACCGACGTACAATTTCACGAGAAATTTCCAAGTGAGGAAGCTGATCTTTCCCAACGGGTACAAAATCCCCCTTATACAAAGCAATATCGGCTGCTTGTAAAATGGGGTATCCCAACAATCCATGTGTAACGTTGGATTTTAAATCGTAATCGCGTATCATTTCTTTTACGGTAGGGTTTCTTTCTACCCATCCAATGGGAGTAATCATGGAAAAAATAAGGAACAACTCAGCGTGACCTGGAATATCGGATTGGATAAAAATGGTAGATTTTGTGGGATTTAGTCCAATAGATAACAAGTCTGCATAAAGCTCTATCAAATGATCCCCTGCTCTCTGAGGATCTTCATAATCAGTGGTAAGTGCATGATAGTTAGCTAAAAACCAAAAACAATCATAGGTGTTCTCATTTTGAATCTGAACCCAGTTTTTTAGAGATCCTAGGTAGTTTCCAATATGCAATCGCCCGGTTGTTCTTGCTCCACTAACGATTCTTTTGACGGAATTGCTCATATATTTCTCCTCGGTTACAATCAATGTATACTTTATTATACTTTTCAATAAGATTTTGAACAAACAAGGAGTAAGATATGGATTTAATTGAAGAAATCAAAGGAAGAGAGATAATCGACTCACGTGGTTTTCCCACTATTGAGGCAATTGTAACTCTTTCCTCTGGTATACAAGCAAGCGCCGCCGTTCCCTCAGGAGCATCAACGGGCAAAAGAGAAGCTCTTGAACTTAGAGATATTTCAATGCA
>CAYRWA010000024.1:0-2541 GCA_964427915.1 uncultured Caldisericota bacterium | reverse complement strand
GTCCCATTGTCAGTGAATTGTAATGGTGCCAAAAAAATACCACTAACAACAATGATCATACCTGAAATTAATATTTCATTGTTCAAAATGTCATCCTATACATTCTGTTTTCGGGCAATGAAATCAAATGTTTGTATTGAAGGAGCGTAAAACACAACACAACTATAGGAATTAGACAACTTACCCATACAATCATACCCACCTCATTTCTATCCCTACTTTACTATATATGTCTGGAGAAAAAGCTTCAAAAGTAACAATTGCTCAATTCGATGTTTTGCTGTAGTAAATAAATGCGGTAGAATTGTATGTGAGAGAAAACAATACAACTACATGGGTGAACAATGCGATATTTTAGCGGAATTATTCAGTTGATTTTGGTAGGGATTGCCATATATGTAGGCATTCGTAAATCGAAAGAGAAAGCAGATAAGAATTTTTGGGGGAAAGAAACCGAGTCAATCTTTAATATCATGCAAACCAAGGTGAAACCCATACAGTATCCTCTGGTGAAAATTGAAGTATACGGCGAAGGTCATTATATCTATGTTCGTAATACAGGAGATGGAACGGCAAAGAACGTAATTCTTCATACAAAAAATCTGGAACCCATGGATAGTGACACGGACGATAACGGATTATACATCCGCCCAGGAGAAGAGATTACATTTTTCGCAACGAGCTATGAAAACAAAAAAGTCAACAGAGTCAAGATTTCATGGAGAGACCACCTGGGCGTGCACAAACAAACCTTTCCTGTAAAGCAAAGAGTTTCGTAAGTATCCTACTTGTAAGTAGCCTACTCGTGAGTAGGTAAATTGTGAATATGATAGATATTTGTTAATGACAGGGACACGAGGAATTTTGCCTGCAGTCAAAAAAACTCGCGAGTTTTTTTGCTTCAACGAATCCTTTCATCACACAAGGGTTGTTAGATATTCCAATGCTGGTGCAATACGAATACCTTCTTTGGTGGTTACATTTTTGGTACCATCCATTGTAATTTGCCAGGCTTTACAAAAAGGAAACTTTTGAATGAAGTAGAGTAAGTGTTTTGATGGATTCTCATCTTTTAATTTGCACTCGATACACACGATAGGTTTGGTATCTTCTGTAATGATAAAATCTACTTCTCGTCCATCTATGTCGCGAAAATACTGAATAGACATATCTTTTCCCATTACGTCTTGATTCCAGAGAACCCACTTTAGTAGATGTACAGCTACCATATTCTCAAATCGGATACCCTTTTCTTTTATTACGGTCCAGTCAAAATGATAGTGCTTTTGTTCCTTTTTTATAGCGCGAAGGAGATTTTTGTGAAAAGGTGGAATTCGAAAGATGGCGTATAATCGTTCCATTATTTCTATCCAATTACTAATCGCTTTGTGACTTACGTCTAAGTCTTCTCTAAGTGAATTCAAAGATAATGGCGATCCTACCAAATCGGGAAGCCGTAGCATCATCAATTCAATCTTCTGCAAAGAAGTCGTATTTTCAAGATTCACAATATCTTCTTGAATAAGTCTTTGTCTGTATTCTCTGGACCATCGCCTTGCTTGCACTTCGGAACCAGAAAAAAAAGGTTCTGGAAAACCACCAAGAGTGAACAACTGATCCAGATCATTTTTTGTGGATAATTGAAGCTCTGCAGCTGATAAGGGAAGCATTCTGAGGTAGTGATATCTACCTTGTAGAGAATCTCCTCCGTGACGGTAATAATCCAATCGAGCGCTTCCAGTAACGAGGATTCGTTTATTGGTTCCATATAGATCGTAAATCCCCTTTACGTATTGTCGCCATTGTTTGTATTTGTGTAATTCGTCAAGTACAAGCATTGATGCTTCAGGAATTTCTTGTCGCAAGATTTGTTCTCGATGTTGTGCAACATCCCAGCTTATGTATACTCCATCTTTTTCTTTTGCAAGGATCATCTTTGCCAAAGTTGTTTTTCCAACTTGTCTTGGACCACCCAAGAAAACCATCTTTCTATTTAAATCTTGATCAATTTGGTGAAAAAGGTACCGATGAATCATTTTTACTCCTAGAGAATTTACTCTATTGTACGAGTAATTTTGCCTGCAGTCAAAAAAACTCGCGAGTTTTTTGCTTTTGGAGTGAAACTACCTTCCGCAAAAGAGGGCGTAAATAGGAATAAGGGTAATACCATCAATTTCTTGGTATTCTTCACCTAGGTAGAAAAGGTACCCTTTTACTTCTTGTTGTGATTGCTGAATAAACTCTTTCAGATTGGTTATGTCTTTTCTGGAGGGGTGTGTGACTGACTTTATTTCAATTGCAACTAACCGATGATCTTCTTCGAACACCACATCAATTTCCCTACCAGAAGAACTTTTGTAATAATATAACTGGTCTGCTTTGATCCATCCCAGTTTTCGTCTTTTTTCAAGTTCTGCAATCACAAAATTTTCTATCAATTGTCCCTCGCTAATACGAATCCCAAATGACTCAATAATACCAGTATCGGCAAAATATGTCTTAGCAGCCTTTATATATCGTTTTGCTGGGCCATATTGGTAT
>CAYRWA010000023.1:0-18019 GCA_964427915.1 uncultured Caldisericota bacterium | reverse complement strand
ATTTCAATGCAACGTTATCACGGAAAAGGAGTAAAAACAGCCGTCGATAATATTACCAATATTATTGAATCTGAATTGATTGGTTACAGCGTTTTGCATCAACATGTCATTGATTCTATTTTGCTAGAACTAGATGGAACTGCCAATAAAGCCCGATTGGGTGCCAATGCAATTCTTGCTGTTTCTTTGGCCACAGCTAGAGCTGCTTCCATGTTGCTAAACATCCCTTTGTACAGATATTTAGGTGGAGCTCAGGCCAACACAATGCCCATCCCCATGATGAATATTATCAATGGAGGTAAACACGCTGATAACTCCATCGATATTCAAGAATTCATGATTGTGCCCCATGGTTTTTCCTCATTTAAAGAGTCCCTTCAAGCAGGATGTGAAACTTACTACACATTAAAAAAGATCCTTCAAGAACAGAATTTATCCACGGGTGTAGGTGACGAAGGTGGATTTGCTCCTAACTTAGAATCCAATACTGCTGCATTGGATATGCTTGTGAAAGCGATTGAAAAGGCAGGATATCAGCCCAAAGAACAGATTTCCATAGCACTTGATTGCGCTGCGGACAGCTATTACAAAGACAAAATGTATCATCTTCATGGAGAAAAACCAATGAATTCGGAAGAATTGGGTGCCTATTATCAACACATAACAGAAACGTACCCTATTTATTCTATTGAAGATCCTTTTGAAGAAGATGATGAAGCTGGTTGGATTGCTTTTTCAAAAACCAACAAGAACAAGCTCCGGATTATTGGAGACGATGTATTTGTTACCAATTTAAAAATCTTTAAAGAGCGTTCCATTAAAGGTATTGCAAATGGTATTCTTGTAAAAGTAAACCAGATTGGTACTTTAACGGAAACCTTACAAACGGTAAAATTTGCTCAAAAAAATTCCTACGGGTATGTGATATCCCACCGATCGGGCGAAACAGAGGACACTTTTATTGCAGATCTCGCCGTTGCACTTGGTGGTGGCTTGATTAAAACAGGAGCTCCTTGCCGAAGTGAAAGAACTGCTAAATACAATCAACTCCTGCGAATTGAAGAAGAGCTTGCACCATTTAGTACTTATGGAAACATCTGGACGCCTTCATGCCAATAACAACCAAGTGGTTGGTTGTTGTGACGACCGTCCTTCTTATTGCGTGTTTAGGAATCCCATCTCATAGTGAACAATCATTCAGTCATTATGAGATGTTCGTTCCTGGTCGTATGGTGTATGCCTTTCAAGACTGGGGATCTAGCGACGAAACAGTAGAATCTCTCACATCTACTATGAAAGTAAACTGCCCAAAACACCAAGTTACAGAGTACTACTGGGGAATTCAGTTTGTTTTTGCCAATGGCAATATCGGATGGGCCGGCATGACAAGCTCTTGTATGGGTTTGGGAGGAAATGGATTTGTGTTTACGATTTGTGATGCACTTTCTGCTGAAAGTCATCCCGAAGGTTACATAAGTAAAAGCATTGAACCTGGAAATGGTCTTTCTTGCGTTCTTCCATATGATTGGAATAACGGTATGACATATCGATTTCATCTATCCAAGAATGTATCCAATTCTACACCGGAGGGATTGCGGTGGAATCTATCAGTAGAAGAGGTTGATACAGCCCAGTGGTTCCATATTGGGGATTTGATAACAAATCCTACATGGGATTCTTTTTACAATTGGTCCGCGTATTTTGTTGAGTATTTCGGTCCTATTATGGATTGTGATGTAATGCCTAGAGGCACAGTAATGTTTGATTCTTTGCAAATAAACCAAGAAAAAACACTCCCTATTCTGGACACCTTTATTACAGATGCCTGTGAAAAGCATACGGAGTTGAGGTTTGAAAAAGAAGAAAAACTATACATTAAGACGGGTTCTAAATATTAAATGATTTGACTTTAGGCACTTTTTTTTTATAAATTTCGTAGCTTGATATTTTAATCCGTTCGAGAGGAGATTTGTTAGTGGTAAAAATTAAACTAAAAAGACTCGGAGCACCCCATAAACCTTGTTTCCGTATTGTAGTCCAAGATTCACGTAAAAGCCCCGTCAGTAGGTACATTGATTTACTCGGCACCTATCAACCACTAGAGAAAGATGCCAACAACAAAGTACAAATAGATGAAGCAAAAACGATCGATTGGTTGAAAAAAGGTGCTCAACCAACCGACAAAACATTGGCACTACTAAAACACACCAAAATTTGGAACAAATTCATTGACTCAAAACTTAACAAGGAGGAAAACCAATGAAAGCATTAATTGAAGAAATCGTCAAAACCTTAGTTGACAACCCAGAAGCCGTAGTCGTAAGAGAATCTGGTGAAGACCTTGAAGAAACCGTTGCCTATGAGATTAAAGTAGATGAATCCGATAAAGGAAAACTTATCGGAAAGAATGGTAAAAATATCAATGCTATCCGCCTCTTAATCCGAGCTGCAGCTGCTAAAACTGGAAAAAATGCAATTATCAATCCCGTAAGAGATTAGTATGAGCACTATCACAATCCCACGCAAAATTATTGTCAAAGCGATTGTAACAGAAGGCTTTAAAACTGGCTTTAAGGCACAGCTTGAGTCTCTGCGAAAAGAAATGGCTGACAATGTTGAAAAAATTAAAACAGAAGAAAGCCGACTCCTCCTTAATGTTGGAGGTGGTTTTAATCAAAATGAGCTTACTTCTGCCAGATCAAAACTTGCTCATGACCGTCAACAGCAAGAAGCGGGGATGAAAGAGATTGATGAAAAACTCAAGGAAATGGAAACTCTAAAAGAAGGTTCTATTTATCCTTACACTCAATTAGACAGTTTTGTTGATATTCAAGAAGGAGACAACCTTTTTGAAAAATTGAGCCCTGGTGACATTACAATTCGAGATGGGATTGTTATTTCCATCAAAGAATAAGAAAACCACACCTGTGTGAATACAAAGCTGACTTATGTAACAACGTTCCCCGGAATACTAGATGCTTATTTTGAGTACAGTCTTCCGGGGAAAGCTGTTTCGAAGGGATGTATTTCCTATCAAACTTTAAATCTTCGTGATTACACCCAAGATCTTCATCGTACAACCGATGATACTCCTTTTGGTGGCGGTCCTGGAATGGTCATGAAGCTAGATCCTATTGTCAAGGCAATCCAAGACTGCCGGCAACCCAACTCCCTTGTTATCCTTCCTACACCAAAGGGGAAACTTCTCACGCAAGAAGTTGTTCATCACCTTAGTTCCTATGAGAATTTGGTGTTTTTATGTGGGCACTACGAAGGCATTGATGATAGAATTTTCCAATATATTGACATGCCCATTTCAATAGGCGATTACGTTTTAGGAGGCGGAGAAATCTCTTCTATCGTGATCACAGACGCTGTTATACGTTTTGTCAAAGGAGTTTTGGGGAATCAAGAATCAACACAAAAAGAAAGTTTCGAAGATAAGCAGCGATTGGAACACCCAAATTTCACTCGGCCTTCCACCTATGACAAAACAACAATACCGGAAGTATTGCTTTCAGGTCATCACAAAAAAATAGAAGAATGGAGAAAGCTCGAATCTCTTCGATGGACACTTCTATTGAAACCAGAACTCATACAATCCAATTCTCTATCAAAAAATGACATCCAGCGATTGAAAAAAATAAGAGCCGAAATGAACCAATCCATTGATAGCCTATTGAGAAAACATGAATAAGTGGTTTCCATTGTATGTTTCTTTGATTCACTATCCGGTAATTGATAAAAAGGGGGCCATTGTAACCACCTCGGTTACACTTTTTGACCTTCATGATATTGCACGATCTTGCATTACCTTTGGAGCTTCGTCTTTTTTTATTGTCAATCATGCTCTAAAACAACGACAAGTTGTACAGAGAGTTATTGAATTCTGGAATACAGGCTTTGGAAAAGAATACAATTACAATCGAAAAGAAGCGTTGGATATTGTAAGAACAACCAATTATTGGGAAGAGTCTAGAGAAGCCATTGCCAAAGAAACCGGACAAACACCTATCGTTATAGGTACTTCTGCTCGCTTTCACTCCGATAAGATAATTGATTTCCAGTCCACACAAAAAAGAAGAGTCCAGGCGCCGGTGCTTTTATTGTTTGGAACTGGTTGGGGTTTAAGCCCTTCTATTATTCAGTCGGTAGATTACATGCTCCAGCCCATTGAAGGCCCTACCAACTACAATCACTTGTCGGTTCGATCAGCTGTAGCTATCATTCTGTATGAAGTAACAAGACAGCTCTCTCTATAATTCTCTCTGCCTAGTTATGGTCACCAAAGAACATTCCTCCAGCAGAAGAACGTTGTTTCTTTTTCTCAAAGTAATGTTGGTACACCATAAAAACCAAAACTCCTAATACAAGAATGAATATGATATATACGAAAGTGATATTTACTTTTTCCCCAGGATACACCTTCCCTCTTTCCAAAAGAATCAGGTCATTTACTTCGAGTTCTGTTTCACCACCATGTTCTTCTCTTGCTGCATGAAAAATCCCTTTCAGAAGAAGTGCGTCTCCGTGAATGCGATATCGCCCCAAGAAAGAAATATCCTCAGAAAAATGCTCTGGCATCCAACAGCCAAGTGAATTTCCATCAGCATCCATTACATTGACCCAACAATAATCACCCCTTCGCATAATTTGCCCGATAGCCTCCCCATAAAACAAGATTTCTTTCTCGTCATATAAACTTGGAAAGGTAATAAGCTCCGCAACTTTAGGATTTTCTAGATGGGATAAGTCCTCTATTGTAAGGTAGTCGCGGAGTAGCAATTCAGTATTCTTTTCAATCTCCTCGTCACTCATGCGGGTGGTTAAATATTGATCATTTAGTTTTTCTAGATATTTGCCCAGTGTGCCTTTCATCCAATCTTGCTTAGCACTAGCCGTCATAGGAATCGATAACAGAGTCACTATTGCCAGAATACTACACAAAAATATAAGGGTTTGATTTTTCTTCATGACAATTTGCTTTCTTTATGCTTATGTTGCAACAGTCCATTGACAATGTAGGAGATTAAAACAATTGCAGCGGTGAATTCAAGTCGTCCTAAGTACATATTGATAATATAGACAACCTTCATATTGGAGGGCATTGTGTAAGATGTGATTCCACAGCTTAATCCAACGTTTGCTGTCGCTGAAACAGATTCGAAAAAAGAATCAACCAAAGGATACCCATTCATAACGCCTACAATAGCTCCAAACAAATGAATCAACATATAAAGAGCAATGATGTTCATGGTTGTTTTAACAGTTTTCGGATTAAGCACTCTATTTCCAAGGTGTCGATATTTTGAAATGTATACGCTAGTCTTGGGAATTAAAAACTGCTGAATATCCGACATGATGGATTTAAATACAATTCCAATTCGGATTGCTTTAAAACCTCCGGCAGTGGAGGCAGACCAACCACCAAAAAGCATGACTAGAATGACAGCAATCAGACCTACATCCCCCCATTGTGTTAGAAACTGGGTAGCATAAATTGTCATTTGACCTGTGCCAGAATGCCCCGATAAGAGAATAAAGAAACCTTTTCTCACAAGAGGAAGAAAGGATGTATAAATCTGATCTTTAAACAGTCCAACAGTGAGAATAATACTCGTAATGGTCAAAGTAATGATAAACGAACGAGTTTCTATGTCTTTGTATAACTCTTTGCGATCTTTAAACCATATATAGTAATGCAAACCGAAGTTCATAGAACCCAAAACAAAAAAGACCATACAGACAAACTCAAACATGAAGCTGTGGTAGTACATCGTGTTCATCATTTGTGGCGCAAAACCTCCTGTACTCCACGAGGACATAAACATACAAAAACCATGAAACAAGGACCAACCAGGCTCTAGGCCAATCAACAATCCAATGACAAAGTAAGTACACAGTCCCACAATCATGAAGAAAAAGCTAATAAACCAAATCGCTTTGCCTGTATCTCTCACGTTAGGTATTAACTTTTCTTCTTTTCCCTCACCTACAAGAGCCTGAAACCCTACAGCTGCGGCAGGTACAAATGATAGCGCAACCAAAACAACCCCTTGCCCTCCAATAAATGTCAATACATGTCGCCATATGTTTAAACTGATAGGAATATGGTCGATGTTTTGAATCAATGTCAAACCGGTCGTTGTGATCCCACTCATTGTATCGAAGCAAGCGTCCATATACGATCCAAAAAAACCACTCCAGTAGTAGGGCAGCGCTGCAATAAACATAACAATTAACCATGAAAGCGCTGTAGCGCTCATTCCATGAACCCACTTTGTAGTGGTTTGACAATGAAAACAATTTCGTAACAAAAGCCCGATAGAGACACAAATCATGAAACCAAGAGCAAAATCAACACATGTTTTGTACTCCCCAAAAAAAATGGCGACAATAATGGGTACAATCATTGTAAATCCATAAAAATACACAAATGTACCGCTTAGGTGAAGGATGGAGTGCCAGTCTTTGGAGTCTACCTGAATTCTCATGGCTTAAAAAAAAGATAAATGATATAGATAACGCCAAGATTGAGTAAAATCAATCCTGCAGCAAAAGCAAACTCTTCTAACACATGAAGCAAATTTTTACCAGTCATCTTTAACATATTTAATCAGTATAGAAGATTTGGTTCTTTTTGGTATATTTAGGGGACATTTTTTTACATTATGGAGGATACTTATGATTGATCAAATACGGAAAGAAATTTCTACACTCGATTTTGCCCACGAAGAAGAAGTATTGGATAAAATTCAAGGTTGTTATCAGAGTGCTTTGCTCTATAATACACGTTTTCACGACTATTTCATTTCCGACTTTTTGATGGGCAAAGAACGAGAAGCAAAGTCTCTATTTCTATTCTCTGATTCCCTTATATACGTGTTCCCTAAATTGTTTGGGCAAGATCAATTACAGATTTTCCCCTACAAAGAACAAGTTCATTTTGTAGATATCAAGAAAAAATCATTTGATGATCCTGATCAACCTACCATAAAATCAAGATATCTTGCTATCGTATCGTTCCATAGCCAACAAACTGTGGAATTTAAGGCCTCAGGCATCAATTGCACTAATGCCCTACGAAAAGTTCAAAAATATATCCTCCCAAACGTACAATAACTTCCCTCTCTCTGGGTGAGAAATGGTTTCTATGTCGACGATGAAAACCAGGGAAACCGAGTATGAAAACCGGAAAGAAACGAATTGATTTGTTTGTAAAACCAAATTTCGAAATCCCATTTCCACTCATTCAGAATTGCTTCAAATCTTTTTTTCACAAGAAAAGATATTTCTTCCATCAAAGACTTCTGCTCCTGTTGATGGGGATAAATAAAAGTCATATACAAGGATTGTTGGGCAAATGTTGCCAACGGTATCTGCTGTATCTCCTTTTGTAGAGGACTATATGCTAAAAAAATGGTACCATGGTCATTTTGTTGTATCCCTATCACCAGGTACGGATTGGAAGATTCCTCCCAAATCATTACTGGGTTCTGATTCATCAAACTAGGGGTAATACTGTTGATCAATTCGCTTTCCGACAAAACACTGTATTGCTGTTCCAAAAGTAGGCCATGCTTTCTAATATACTCCTGCATATCCTTATCGCCAGCATCGTAGGACCCTTGTGCACCTTGTAAAAACGTTCTGTCAGAAGAAATGGAATAGGTATTTGTAAGGTATGTAGCAAAAGGATGAATTCCCATTTTTGTATATACAGCATTTATTGGCAAGCATTTGTAATAGGATACAACAACAACAGCTAAACAGGAGACTGGAGCAACAGCTCCCTGGTATTCTTTGGGAATATCTTGCTCACATACAATAGGGAACAATCGGGTATCATCAATTGTCGTTTCATAGTTCAATGATGTTGTAGCAAAAACAGAAGACATCCCTATGGCACACAGAATAATTCCAACAGACAACCACTTACAACACAAAATGAAAAATGATATTGGTCGCAAAAGAATCATTTTTTCCCCTATTGTTTCTTCAAGTATTTCACGATTTCTTGTCCAAATTTCTTTGCAGCAGCTGGTCCGTTGGCTGTAATAACATGATCGTCTACAACAACTCCCTGGTCTTTATAAATAGCCCCTGTATCCAAGAATTCATTTTTTGCAGATTCGTAAATCGTTCCTTTTAGGCCTTTCATAATGCCACATTTACCAAGAGTCAAAGGAGCCAAACAAATGGCTGCTACTAGTTTTTTGTTCTGGTTCATTTCCAAAGCAATTTCGTGAGCCTTTGGATGATCCCAGTACTCTGTCGATCCAGATCCACCCACGAAAACAACTGCGTCAAATGAAGAGGGATCAACATCTGCTAACAACACATCTGCCTTAATCTTCATTGATAACATACCAGGTATGGTTTTTTTTGTAGTTGATGCAACGGTCACTTGATACCCTGCTTTTTCAAATACATTACGAGGATACTGATACTCCTCATCTCGGAAATTCTTACTCGCTACAATCATGAGAATACTTTTTGGTTCCATAGTAGAATCCTTTCTTTTAGTACATTAACTATAGTATAGCATGTGACAATTACATGAAAAAGACAACATCGCTAGATAAAATGATCTCATAATACTATAATGATAGTATATCTACTAGTTTTAATAGCTTCCTTGGAGGAATGAATGAACAATCTGACTAAACATAGGTTTTTTCTGAAATCCAAATTGAACTGGATGGAAAAGAAGAGAGTGAAAACCGACCAAGAGCAAAGGTTCCCTAGACCTGATCTTTTTAAACCTTATGAGAAAAAAGGATCCACCTTTGTACACCTCCCCATCCCAGAAAAAACGACAATGAAGAAACAAGATATTTTCCAAATCATATTTGACCGTAGAAGTCATCGGAACTACACAGCTGAACCAATCACTCTGGAGGAATTATCATGGCTTCTTTATGCCACACAAGGCATTAAAGAAATCGGGCCAAAACAAGCTTATTCGTTACGAATGGTCCCGTCAGGAGGAGCTAGGCACTCATTAGTTACCTACATAGCAGTGCTACATGTAGACAAAGTAGAGCCTGGAGTATACCGATATCTGCCTCAAGAACATCAACTCATACGAGTACTCCTAGACGAAGATTTGGTAAGTAATGTAAAAAAATGTTGTCACAACCAAGTGTTTACAGAAAAAGCATCCGTCGTTTTCTTTTGGACAAGTGTACCTTATCGTAGTGAATGGCGATATCACCTAGAAGCGCATCGATATATTTTGATGGATGCTGGGCATGCCTGTCAAAATTTATATCTTGCTGGAGAAGCAGTTCAATTGGGGGTTTGTGCGATTGGCGCATACGATCAAATCTTCACAGATCAGTATTTAAAAATTGATGGGATTAACGAATTAGCAGTGTATGCAGCTGCTGTTGGCACCATAGAAAAGAAATAGTTTTTCACCCAATGACATGGCTTTTTGTGGCAATTGTTTGTAGTTCAGGAATTGCCATTGTTTTTTCTTGGAGTGAAAGATTCAAGACTCAATGGTCAGGGATACTAGTTGCAAATTATTTTTTTGCAGCCGTAATGAGTCTCCCTTTTTTCTTGCATCGTTCTTTTCGTTGGTTTTCCCTACCCACTGCTTTCGAATCCTTTCTTCAAGAATTTCCTTTGGTTTTTCTTACTACAAGCTCTTTTTCACACCCTGGCTCTTTTGCCTATGCCATTTCTCTGGGCATTATTGGAGGACTCCTTTTCTTTGCGAGTCTTTTTTTGTACCGATACAGCATACGCTACAACGGACTAGCACTCTCAGGAACGTTCGCAAAATTAGGAATTAGTGTACCCGTCATTCTATCCCTTCTGTTTTGGAAAATTTTTCCTTCTTACTCGCAGTGGTTTGGAATAATTTTATCTCTAGTTGCCGTGTTTTTTCTACACAACTGGAAACACGCAAATCGGTCTAACCGGTTCTCCTTGTCGTTAGGATTGCTACTTCTTTTAATGGGTTTGGCAGAGTTTAGCAACAAGGTCTTCCAACAATATGCCCTACCCTCCTACAACTCACTTTTCTTATTTGTAGTATTTAGTACGGCTCTTTTGTATTCGATTGCCAATCAATGTTTTCGGAAAACCATCTTTCGGTGGAAAGAGATAGGATTTGGTTTATGCATTGGTGTACTGAATTATGGGTCCTCCTATTTTCTCCTTCGGGGTTTAGAAGATATTCCAGCAGCACTTGCATTCCCAACATTTAGCGCTGGAACCATTATTTTTATCAGCTTGTTTAGCTGGATTGTATTGCGAGAAAAAATGACACGAAATGTAACCATCGCAATTCTTTTATCGATCATGAGCGTCATTTTCATGAACATGAAATGACCGGATGACCGGTATTGTTGTTTACACTCACCTGGTTTGGAATATAATAAGTAGTCTATGAAACATATATGGTTCTTCATTAAAGAAAACTCAAAGTGGTATCTTTTGATCGCTTTTTTGCTTTTAATAGTAAATGGCGCTCAGCTTGTCATGCCTCTTTTCATAGGAAATATTATTGATTATATCAGCATTGACAAACCCTCCACCATAACAACGTTTTCTCCTATTTGGATCAATGCCATGTATTTTGCTATAGCAGCTTTTTCAATTGTCATTTTTCGAGTCATATATATTAACATCATGCGGAAATTTGCTATTCATTTTGAACATACAAAAAGAAAACAGTTGTTCGAAAAATACCTTTCCCTTCCCGATTCCTTTTTCTTCGACAATGAAATTGGTGATTTAATGGCTAGAGCAAATAATGATACCATTTCTGTACGAAGGTTTTTGGTCATGGGACTCCTTTCTTTGTACGATATCTTTATTTTAGGAGTTGGAGCTCTTGTCATTATGCTTGTAAAAGCTCCAACATTAACCCTGTGGATTATACTTCCTCTTGCAATCCTAATATTCTTAGCCCAATTTGTTTCCAAGCGTATGCACAAATTGTTTAAAGCAATTCAAGAAACCTTTGCTGATATCACAACCCGAGTAAGAGAAACGCTTGTTGGTATGAACGTGATTCGAACTTTTTGTAGAGAAACGTACTACATGAATCGATTTATAGATGTTTGCTCTTCCTATCTTCGAATCAACTTGAATTTAGGAAAACTCATGGGCTTGTTTCATCCAGCTATCGCTATGGTAATCTCACTAACAATCATTGTTATCACCATTATTGGTGGATATCAAGTCATGCATGGATTCATCACGCTAGGAACTTTGGTTGAGTTTACACAATACATCCAACTTTTAGCTTGGCCTATGATGGCAGTTGGTTTTGTAGTAAATATGTATCAACGAGCTAGCATATCTCTTGCACGTATTCAAGAAATTCTCTCGACTCCCTCCGCTGATGCTTCACAAAGAATTCTTTTAAAACCTTCTCTTTCCATGGATACTATTTCCATTCAAAATTTGACGTATGCATATCCTCTCCAAAACAAAGAATATGCTATTCAAAATCTGTCTCTTGATATCCATAAGGGGGAAAGCATTGGGATCACAGGGCCAACAGGAAGTGGTAAAACTACCATACTGTCTCTTCTTCTCCGTATCTGGGATCCACCTGAAAATACAATATTTGTTGACGATTACGATATTACCCATCTCGATCTTAAAATGCTCAGAAGACAGTTCGCCTATGTCCCCCAAGTATCCTTTCTTTTTTCAAACACGGTGTGGGAAAATTTACGCTTTGGGAAACCAGACGCATCAGAAGATGAAATTATGGAAGCAGCAAGAATTGCACGAGTGCTTGAAGATGTAAAAATGCTTGATCATGGATTTGATACTATTATTGGCGAAAGAGGCGTTACTTTGTCGGGTGGTCAGAAGCAACGATTAGCATTGGCTAGAGCATTGGTTACACAAAGGCCTTTCTTGATACTAGATGACTCCCTTTCTGCAGTCGATCCTGAAACAGAAGAAATCATTATCAACAGTTTAAAAAAACACTTGCTAGAAACCGGGCAAACATGCATTATTGTCTCCCATCGTATTACCACTTTGCATTGGCTTGACAAAATAGCTGTAATCGAAAAAGGAAAGTTAACTGAGTTTGATTCTCCAAATCGGCTCATCGACTCCAAAAAGGGATACTTCTACAGGTTGTATCATTATCAATATCTTGAAGGATTGGAGGGTTTGCACAATGGAAATTGATCCTATTCCACACAATGACGTTCAAAACAAACCTTCCATAAGTGTTTTAAAAGACTTAATGCCATATCTGAAAACAGTACAGGGCACCCTTATTGCCACCATGATTTATTTGCTAATAGCAACCCTCACTGCAACTGTTGTTCCTTTACTATTAAAAGCCGCTATTGACGACTATATTGTTCCTAAAGATTTTCAAGGCCTTCTTTTCATTGGTTTGTATTCGCTGCTTTTGATTATTGGAACCTACATCTTCCAATATTTGGGAACCTATTACTCGTTTGTAGCTGCTCAAAAAATTGTATTAGACCTTCGAAAAGATATCTTCCACAAGCTTCTCACTCTGTCCAATCAATACTTGGGAAAAACACCCTTAGGGGTCATCATTACAAGGACAACAAACGACACTGAAAAATTATCCGAACTCATGAGCAGTGGAGCAGTACAGCTTGTGAATGATGTCATTTTATTGATTGTTACATTGTTTTTTCTGTTTTCAACCAATGTAACCTTATCTCTTTATTCACTGTTCCTAACTCCACTAGTGGTTTGGTCGGTCGTGTTTTTCTCCAAGTTGTTGCGCAAATCTTACGATCGAGCCAGAAACAAACTAACCCAGCTCAATATAAATCTTCAAGAAAATTTAAGCGGAATTTCGATCATAAAAATATTTAACCGCCAAAAAAAGAATCGGACCTATTTTGATGCAATCTCTGAAGGATATGGCGATGCAACGTACCGTGCGCTCAAGCAGCACACGTATTTTAATCAAACAATCAATATTTGTAGCTTCATTTCTCGTATTACTGTAGTAGTCGCAGGAAGCTATATGGTGGTGAAAGGAACAAGTACAATTGGAACTCTGACAGCTTTCTTGTTTTGGGTGAACTACTTTTATCAACCCCTACGAGATATGGGAGAACGATTCAATATTTTACAAGACGCTGCCTCTTCTATGGGAAAAATAGGCAACATTCTTCACTGCCAGGATACGATTCTCGACAAAGCCCTTCCGTCTCCTACTCCTCCCGTATTTGAAGGAAAGATTGAGTTTCAAAATGTAGTCTTTCGGTATAGCGAAGAAAAGGATATTCTGAAGAATGTTTCTTTCACGATTGAACCCAGCCAGAGAATAGCTCTCGTAAGCCCTACTGGAGCTGGTAAATCTACGATTATGAATATATTGCTTCGGTTGTTTGATATTGAAAGCGGGTCTGTATATATTGATGGCCAAGAAATTCGCTCTTTACCTCTACAAGAACTGCGCAGCAATATGTCTATAGTATTACAAGATGTTTTTATTTTCAAAGGTTCTGTTCGAGAAAACATCACACTAGGACAAGATATCCCTATAGAAAAAATAATTAAAGCTTCCAAATATTTGAACGCCCACTCGTTTATCACTGCCCTTCCTAAAGGGTATGATACGATGCTCAGTTCCGAAGGATCCAACTTATCACACGGCCAAAAACAACTAATATCCTTTATTCGTGCTCTTGTTCACAATCCACGTATTTTGCTTCTAGATGAAGCCACATCAAGCGTAGACACCTACACTGAAAAACTCATTCAGGAAGGTATCAACAAGCTGATGCAAGGACGAACCTCCATTGCCATTGCTCATAGGCTTTCAACAATTACAAGCTGTGATAAGATTTTTGTCATTGACAAAGGAAAAATTATTGAGCAAGGAAACCATGAAGAACTCCTCGCTAAAAAAGGCTTCTATTACGACCTCTACACCACACAATTTCAAGATACTTTGTAAAAAAGTTTCTCTTTTTTATAAGTACTCTGCACTACTGGTGCAAGGACCTCATCGCTGAGGCAATCCAGGAAACAACATCCTTTGTTTGTGCTACTTCCCCCGTTTGTTCCTGGATCGAATCACAAATCTCGTTCAGTTTTGTAATGGAAGCTTCTGAATGATCCAGAAAAGTATCCACATCTTCTTTCCAAGAAACAATATCATCAATTTTGTCATTCAAATCCACTAAATGTTCATCAATGCTACGCAATAGCGATAAAAACTCCATCGTTTCGGCATCGTTCATACGCTTTTCTCCTTTCCATGAAGAAGCTCTCTTCTTGGTTATCCTCTATTTTGTCATCACATGTCTATTTGTAAAGACTTTTGATAATATTTTTTTCTTCATCTGTTTTATTTCATGTTGCATCATGTGCTTTTCTCGATAATATAGAGGTTCAACAATTTTGTGAGGTAGGTTTATGAAAACAATTTACAAAGAAACTGGTATTGGTGTGCCAACGATTTTATTACCACGTCCTGATGTTTCGCTACATAAATGGGCTGTCATTGCATGCGATCAATTTACAAGTGAACCCGACTATTGGGATGACGTTGAATCGAAGGTAGGTTCTTCTCCATCTACATATCGAATCATTTTTCCAGAAGTGTTTTTGGGAAAAGGTAGCAAGCAGAAAAGAATCCAAGCCATCAATTCACAAATGAAACAATATCTAGACAAAGAAATTCTACAAGAAGCCGTCCATGGTTTTGTATATGTCAACCGTACATTTCCAACGGGAGCACACAGAAAAGGGCTCATGGTTGCCATCGATTTAGATCAGTACGATTTTCATGAAGGTTCTAAGGCTATGATGAGAGCTACCGAAAAAACAGTCTTAGAACGAATCCCTCCTCGCGTTGAAATTCGAGAGAATGCCCCTTTAGAGCTTCCTCATGTATTGGTATTAATTGATGACCCACAACAGACAATCATCGAGCCATTAGAAGAGAAAAAGCAATCTCTTCGAAAAGTCTATTCTACCGATTTAATGTTAGATGGTGGTTCCATTGAAGGGTATGCTATCGAAGATGAAACCATGATTCAGTCACTAATGAAGCTTCTATCTACTCTCAAAAAGAAAGATGGTCTTCTGTATGCCGTTGGCGATGGCAACCATTCTCTTGCTACTGCCAAACAATGCTGGGATAATAAGAAAACTACGCTTTCACCAGAAGAACAATCAACTCATCCAGCACGTTTTGCTTTAGTAGAACTTAACAACCTTCACGAACCCGATTTAACTTTTGAACCCATTCACCGATGGGTCTCTAACATTGATACAACAGATCTTCTGCAAGCGATTCAAGGAAACGGCAAAGAAGTTGAAATCATCCAAGATGGTTCGCACAGTACCATTCAATTGAAAGATGTTCCAGGTGAGTTAACACTGGGCGTTCTTCAACATTTACTAGACGAATACCGATCCAATCATCCTGAAATGAACATGGATTACATTCATGGGGAAAAGAGTCTGGAAAAGCTTTCTCAAACGCCTTCCAGTATAGGGTTTCTTTTACAAGGTATTGAAAAGGATACTCTCTTTTCTGTCATCTCCTCAGATGGATGCCTCCCACGAAAAACATTTTCAATGGGAGAAGCCAACGAAAAGAGATACTATATGGAAGCCCGAAAAATTAAGTAGCCGTTTGATATCAATTAAAAAACCCCTTATTCCACAAAGGAATAGGGGGTTTTTTTATAAGGTGTAGAACCTGTTTATTCTTCGATGAAAAAAGGATCCCAATAAAAATCTTCACTCACTTGAACCGGTCCAAAATCAACATGAGAAGCACCATTAATTTCTACCGTGTTTGCAACTACTTTTCCTTGCAAGTCTGAAGAACCATTCAATGTAAGATTTGCCAATGGTGCATAAAGGAGCGAATCGGCTAATCGAGGACCCGTACCACCAGATACAGTCACTTGATCTCCTCCTACAATAATGTTTCCTGCGTTGCTAGAGCTACCACGGAGATTTAGGTCAGCTTGTTCAATATAGATGTTTCCTGTAAAACTTTGCGCTCCGCCAAAGTTGAAATCCTGCGATCCGCGGTAATAGATAATAGCAGAATCGGGGAGACCGCTGGGATTAAAAGAAGAATCTCCATTAAAGGTAAATGATTCATTGATTACAATGATCAGTTTGCCTTGTCCTTGTAGATATACATCTCCTGTACCGCCTGTAGTGAAATGATCCACTACAATCGTGCGCACATCTCCCTCATTGCCCGTATCAATCACAACTGATTTTTTGATATCAAAAACCGGATAATACGCATCTTCAGTAATTGGTTCTTCTACAGGTGGCCACCAAGGAGCTTCGAAATTGCCTCGATTGGGAAACTGGTCTGGGGTGATATCTGGAAAAACGGGTAAGGGGAAATTATAGGAATACCCATTAAATTCCACTAACTCTCCCTGAATGGGGGGGTTATTCTGAAGATATCTAGGGACGATTAGTTCCCCTCCAATAGTAAGGTTTCCGGCAATATAGGAACCGCCACCCCTTATATCAATATTTCCATTTGTAACAATGTTTCCATTGATATACGCACTTCCCGTTAATACAATATCTCCATTTGCATAGAGCGTTTGGTCATCGTCAAGGGCTAATTGAGGGGGAAACCAACCTTCTTCGGTAGGATCTTCACCGGGATCTGGATCTTCGATTGGGTCTACTTCTCCTTCGATAATAGTAAAATCATGTGTGGTTGCGGCAAACACACTAATTACAGAGTTTCTCAAACCTGGAATTCCAAGTACCAAAACAAGCACAAGAACTCCTAGAAATAGTCCGTATTCAATTAATGTCTGTCCTTGTGTTTCATGGAAAAAAGATTTCATTTCATAACTCTCCTACATCTATTATACCCCAGGATAGGAAAAGTAAATAAATAAAGGGTTATTCGGTAACAATTTTTCGTGAAAGCACAAAAGAAGAGGATGACAATACAATCAGTCCACACCAAATGATACAAAAGGAAACAAAATGAACGACCGAAAAAGCTTCATGATATACAAAGATTCCAAGCATCAGTGTCAATGTAGGGGCTATATATTGCAGAAATCCCATCCAGTATAATGGCAAACGGTGCGTACCCTCGTTGAACAATAGCAAAGGAATGGAGGTAACAGCACCTGTCAGGATTAAGAAAACTGTAATGGTTGGAGTTGAGGAAGGAAATGCAAGAGGGGTACTGCGGGACAAGAAAATCAGATATACAACACTGACAATGCTTCCAATGAACATTTCTATCGACAAAGAAGTAATAGGAGGTAATTTCAATTTCTTTTTCATCATACCGTACATTCCAAAACTAAAGGCCAATGTGAATGAAATCCAGGGAAATGTTTGAATGCCGAATATCAATACCAAAACACCCACAGTAACTAATGCAAAAGCAACCCATTGCAATTTTGTCAAGGATTCTTTCAATACCATAACGCCCAGCAAAATACTTACAATCGGATTGATATAGTAGCCTAAACTCGTATGAACAATGAATCCATTGTTCACAGCCCAAATAAACGTAAACCAATTGATCAGCAAAAAACCAGTTGCAAGAAGGATCAACATATATGTTTTAAAAGAGAACTGGTGAAGTTCTTTCCAGAATTGTTTCCATTTTCTAGAAAAAAGTATGATCAGAAAAAGAAAAGGTATCGACCATAAAATGCGATATGCCATTAACTCAAAACTCTGTACCGACGCAAGAGCTTTCCAAAAAATAGGAGTGACTCCCCATATAATATACGACCCTATAGCATACATCAGCCCTGGTATTGACAATTGTTTTTTCATAAGGAGTATTGTACCATGTTACCAAAGAAACAAGTTACTTTTTTTATGTCCAAAAACCCGTCATCATAGGAAGTGACCTTTCCTACTTTATTATATATCTCCCTTTCACTATCATAACAAATCAACCGTGGAGGAAATTTTTTTCTCTTTTTTCTTGACAAACTTTTTTTGCAGTATTTAAATAATAGTATTGTGTTTGAAAAAAAGTTTTGCTCTATCTAAAAAACTTCTTCGGAAG
>CAYRWA010000022.1:0-5947 GCA_964427915.1 uncultured Caldisericota bacterium | reverse complement strand
AGGCATTCAATGAAAACACGACAAACCGCGAATCGTAATGTACGTTCCGTTCCCACAATATGTCCATCTTGTGGTTCTAATCTGCGCATCAAAATATTGTCTTGTCCCGCCTGTAAAACAGAGGTCAATGGATCTTTTCCTATGGGACCTTTTGCGCACCTATCAAAGGAAGAAGAAAGCTTTTTGCAATGCTTTCTAATTTCTCGTGGTAACCTTAAAGAAGTTCAAGAACGACTTAATATTTCGTATCCAACAGCCAGAAACAGATTGGATCACCTTCTTGAAAGTATTCGAACACATGTAGAATCGGAAAAAACTGAACAAAGCTTTGTGGAAAAAGTAGTAGACCCTGCCAAGATTAAAAGCACGCTTCACGAAATCTCCGATTCGTTTCGAAAAATAAAGGACACATGGAAAGAATCGTCTGTAGATTCACAAGAAACATTGTCTAAAGAAGACAAAGATGTATTGGATATTCTAGAGCAATACGATGAGGGCGAAATTGCCTTTGATGATTTGCTAAAAAAAATAAGCGATCAAGGAGAATAGTATGAAAAATACAGTGATAGAAAAACTAGATATGTTGGAAGAATCCGGCAAAATTACCCACGAACAAAGAATGCAGTTAGAAGAAAAATGGAACCATCGAAAGGACAACTCCTCTCCATTTTCTTCCAAGGAAGAAGCTGCTACAGAAACATGCAATGACAATCAAGTAGATATTGATGAAAACCAAAACGTCATTCCTGTTGATTTACAAAAAGAACTCGTCTGCAAGAGCATTGATGAAGATATTGAGATCATCGGAGATCCCCAACTGAAGAATATAGAGATTAAACAAGGAAGAGATCTTGTCGACATTGTTGCTACAGAAAAGAGAATCTCTATAAAAAGTAAAAAAGATGTGGCGCAAAGATCCTTTTTTGTTGGTCGAAAAAAGCGTCGCATTCAACTACTAGTACCTAGCAAACTTGAGATTTCATTAAAATCTGTCTCAGGCGATTTACAATTGCACAACTTGCAGCAAAGTATTGTTGCCAAATCCGTTTCGGGGGATATACAAACCAACGAATTGCATGGCATGGTGGAGCTTGAAACTATCAGTGGAGACATTGAAATCAATTCTACCACACACCTTTGCAAAGCCTTTACAAAAAGTGGTGATATTGAGATATCCAATAGTGCAATCCAGGGACCAATCAAGTGCTTTTCCGGGGATATTGGAATAGTAAGCGCAACACTATCTGATGCAGAAATTGGTACCTTTAGTGGAGACGTGGCATTAAACAAAGTCTCACCCCAAGGAACTGTCTATTTGAAAACACATTCTGGAGACCTACACGCCCACCTTCTTACAAACGGGGGAACCATTGCTACCAAAGATACCAATAAGCCCAAAAAATTCATCGACTATATGGGCCAGGAGCAACCTTTTACCGAACAACCCGTATCCTTTGGTAATGGTACCGACGTAGAATTATTGATTAAAACCAAAAGTGGTGATGAAAACATCAGATTGGAGGAAAACTAATGTTATTATATTTAACATCTATCGTCCCAAATTGGACGTTCACAATTCATACGCCTTCAGTTCATAACAGATACACACACTATACTCTGTAAGGCAAAACATGTCGACTTGTCACAAACAGGGTACGCCAAACGAGAAAGAGAACTTCAAATGAACTTCTCTTTCTCGTTTTTCTTTTTCTTTGCGTGCCCAACCCTGCCGGCTGATTTGATATTCTACTCTGTATCGTACAGAGATTTCAGGTTGTCTATAAAATCTCCTAATTGTTCTTGTGACCATCCAGTAGAGCTGTCCAGTACAGACCCTTTGCTATCCAAAAACAATATAGAAGGGTATGTAGCGATTTCATAGGTTTTTTTAAATATGTTTTCTTGGTCGTAGAAAATAGTATATTTGAGTTCTTTTCCATTCACTGCATCAAAATTTACTTCAACACCATATTGTTCCCTATACTGCATGATGATTTCGTCAAAGGTTTCCTCTTCCATCGAACCCAGCACCAATGAAAAGGCAACATTGTATTTTTGTGCCTCAAATTGCAAGGAATTATAGTACTCTAACAAATAATCTGAACAAGTGATGTCTTTTTCAAGATACTCATACAGTGGGCACCATATAAAAACAAAACCTACAAAATCTTCTGAAAAATCTAAATCCTGTTCATTGATCTGCTTTATTTGTTTCGTTGCTTCTGTGAATGTACCTTTTGTAGGAGTGGCAATGGCCTTGCTGTTTTGAGTAGTACTGTTTTTTGGACTGCAATTTGTCATGAAAGTTGCAATGAACAAAACAAGTACTGCTTTTGTCAATAGATGTTTCATATTCGTCCTCCTTGATAGTAATCTAAACAAGCCTTGACTACATGATTTCTTGTATCATGGTTCGCCAAAATGGTCCCTGCAATGGAAAGGATATATGTTTTTTATCGCTCCAGTTTATCGTGCATCCTGCTTGTACAATTCATTATACTCATTTTTTTGGTCATCGTAAGAATAGCTGTAAAAAATAGACAAACCCCCACATAAACACCCCTATTAGAATTATGAATACAGAAACTGCCTTTATGTTTATAGGGGGTGGTTTTGTTCCCTCTTGAGATTTTTCTAGTATCCGGTTGTAGAATTCCGAAAGCTTTCTATGATTCCTTTGGCTTTTATGATAACACCATATCCATGTTTCTACTTCTTTTTGGACAGTAATTTCTTCCTTCCATTCTTCAATCCATACTACATACTTATCCTCTCTGAATTCTGGATACACTGTAGTCGTAAGATTAAATTCCCGAGAGATTTCTTGCAAAAGGTGTTTGAAATCTCCGTTGAGTAAGAAGATATGCCATGTTTTGTATTCTTTGACCAAAGCAATGCCCGTACATAAAAGATAAATCAATATCAAGCCGCAGAAAAATAAGGTGAGACAACCAGGACCATAAAAGTCCGGAACTCTTATGGCAAACAGTAATACGAGTGCACTAAAGATACAATGCAAAGACACGAAGAAACCGTGAATGACAATAGTTTTGCGCTTGAGATAAACAAACAACAAAAAGATTGCTTTAAGAAAAAGGACCGCGATCATCAGTAGTAAAAGTAGATTGCCCAGTATGACATCAATATACATCATTTGCCTCCTACTATTTCCCAGCAGGTTTCAGGTAGATTGAAAACCGACAATCGTTTTGAATGGACTCGGACAATCCTACAATGAAAACTAGATACTGGGTTCCATTTTCAATGGATTGAGCAAAATTCTTGAGCACAACCTCGGGATTTCCTTGCAGAAGGTCATATTTATTTCCCTGTATGGCAATAACTGCGACAGAAACATCGCCTTCTACAAACACAACAGGATTCAATCCTTCGTGGGTATTTTGGACCCATTTTTCATCCCATGTTAAGGCAATCATTCTTGCACCAAAAGGAGGAATCGTAAGGGTTGAATTTCCAAGCAATAAGCGTCCATTGTTTGTAAGAATTTGGGCATACTCTTCTTTTTTTGGTTGTGATAAGTACAACGTTTTACCTATCGATCGGAAGTCTTTGTTGTTTGCGGCCAATTCTGTATATAGCTCACGGGAGCTGTAGTTAAAAGCCACTCTTCCTAGAAGCAATTTTGTATAAAAATCAGCTGCCCAATTGGATGGGTTTCCTCCAAAGGAACTGTAAAAAGCATGGTCCCAATCTCCGTTTTCTCCTCCATATTGATAAGCTTTTACAATAAAGTCCTCGGATTGTTTGTGAGCGATATATTCAATGAGAGGCATCCTTGCATATCCTTGCATCGCTGTATCGGTAACAGGGTAGACTCCATCAAAAAGGGAAAACCAATGGGTAAATGATACATTGGGAAGCGTACGATTGATGGTCCATTCATAATAGGAAGCAGTTGCTTCGTCAAACCAGGTGCAAGCAGTGCTGGGTGTTGTATAGTTGTTTTGAACAAAATGGAAAAACTCGTGGGTGATGATTGGCTTGATTAGATCCGTTTGATAACCATCTTGAAACAGATCGATGTGAAGATAGATTGTGCCAGAATTGGTCGAATAGGGAAGAGTTCTCTCTATGCGATCGAATTCATTTCTTTGTATGTAATATCCTTCTGTATCTAAGCTTTGGACATAGATATCAAAAGGCCAAAGGGACCTTTTGGAATAATGGTATCCTTTTTGGATAAAGCTTTGATAAACAGATTCCAAGTCTTCCATAAAGGTCTGTCTATCAGAAGGATTCAAAAGTAAAGTTTCACCAGATTTTTTGGTAGCTGGTAAGAATATGCGAAAAAGCCCATTGTTCTTACTTTCAACTGTATGTTGAAACAAGCCTATATACAATTGAGTTTGGTTTTTTTGATGAGGAAGATTTGATTCGGAAGCGATTCGACGGATCATGGTTTGTTTTCGATAATGAGCAGGAACAAAAGAAGCACTAACTGTTTCATCTTGAATAAATGTCTCTACGTATTGGTACAAAACGATACATTCATCTTCATTGGGAGATTCCATTCCAACCCCCAATGAAATAGTTCCTGTATAGGAATCTTGCAGGAAACTGTTGTGAATAACCATCTGTATATCAATAGGCTCATCCCAATACTCTTCGCCTATTTCAAACCGATACAAATCAGAAACAAGACCATCTGCCTGGAATGTTTTTGAAACATTCGTCAAGGTGACTTGCTGGCTGTCGATTTCTTTTTCATTTTGAAAAGATATTTTGATGGTATCCATTGATAAACGATTGTTTTGAATCGTTACCGTGTTTTCGACTTTTTTGGAGCACCCCGTAAGAAGCAATGAAGCAACCACTGCTATACGAAGAATTTTCAAACATGCTTTCATAGCACCATTCCTTTCAAAATGTACGTGATCTGCATCCAGCTTTTCTCACTAATCTTGTTGAGATGTAGTTTTTTTATCAATTTCATTCATATAGCCTGCTGTTATAATACCAGCTGGCAAGGCAACGATTGCTATTCCAAGCATGGAAGAAATCATGGTTACGCTACGCCCAATTGTAGTCACCGGATAAATATCGCCATACCCCATCGTTGTTAAAGAAACGGTGGCCCAGTAAATAGCATCGAAAAAAGATTGAAAAGAACTGGGTTCAACGTTGAATACGAGAAGAGCTGATATGAATATGTAGGCAATGGACAGGGTACCTACAGCAAGCAAAGATTCTTTTGATTTTTGTAAAACAGAAAAAATCACTCGGCAACTTCTTGAATAGCGGAGTGTTTTAAAAACCCGGAATACGCGAAATGTTCGAATCATACGAAGAAGTCGAAGTAGCTTTAAGCTGCTATTAAAATGGGCCAAGGAAGGAAGAATAGAAAGAAGATCAATCAATGCCAAAAAAGTAAAAGGATAGCGAATGTAGGATGCAACAGATTTTTTACCAAACTTATAATCAGCCGTTATAAGGCGTAACAGGTAATCGACAATAAAAATTGTCACAGTAATCTTATCCATTACATGGAACATGTATAGATCCTCTTTGAAAGCTAATGGAGTAATACTAATCACTATAACAAGCATCATGAAGTAGTCATAGACACTACTCCAGATATCCGAACCTTTTGATAATTCAATAATCTCGTAAATCCTTTTGCGCATAGAGTCTCTCCAATTTTCATTGTTTCGTTCTTCCATTGTATCAAGATGATAAAAGAAAACGAAGAAAACTATGATAAAAAATTGGCTTATTGAAAGATTACTGTTTCATTACTTTTCAACAATTTCTCTCAATGGAATTGAAGCCCTCTATTGGAAGGATGAAAACAAGTGGAAATAGAAGATTGTCGGCAAAATATGATAGATGGTGGAGCAGGGGGGGATCGAACCCCCGACCTCGTACTTGCGAAGCACGTGTTCTCCCAATTGAACTACTGCCCCAAACTAAGAGTATTTTAGCAGGA
>CAYRWA010000021.1:0-5706 GCA_964427915.1 uncultured Caldisericota bacterium | reverse complement strand
AAAGAACTCTCTCCATTCGTAAGATGGCTCTCGGGACAATTTAAATGGAATTGAGTACAAAGCACTTCCTCGCAAACCATCCATTGTTGGAATTGTAATTTCGTTCAACATGATACCAACAATTTTCACCGGAGAATAAGCAGATTCGGCCCTTCTGTTTTGTTGAGAATCGTTCCCATTGCTATACATGTCTGATTCATACGCTGTAAGAATGTATAGAGAGTTGAGTGGCATAGAGCTTCCGAATTTTTAATATGCTATTTTAGAGGCAACGGTGTGGTTTCTCTGAAGACCACCCAAAGAAAACCTTGAGATAACAGAAGATGATTCATTCTCTCTAGATTTGCATATTATGGATTAAACATTCTTCATCGGCACTATTTGGCAATAATAATGTTGACTTCAGTCTAGAATATAGTTATCTTAATGGGTGTATTGTGGGAAAATTTTGAGATACGAAATCCTCCACTTTTAGTGGAGTTAGTGCAGTAATCTTACACTGAGCAAGGATAGAAACAATGGAAGAACGATGGCTTACGGTTGATGACATATGCAAATATCTCAATGTGAGTAATGAAACTATTTACAAGTGGATTGATCAACGAAATATGCCTGGACATCGTGTAGGGCGCCGTTGGATGTTTAAGCAAAACGAAGTTGATACATGGGTTCGTTCTGGCGGGGCAGCAGATAAATCGGAAAAGGAACAACAATAACCTATGCAACAACGCCATAAAAAAACCGATCCTAGTACGTATAATACTGCAATCAATGTGATTGGTGGTTTGAAGGATTGTAGCGTCATTTTTAAAGCCATTCAATCATATTTCAACACGTCTGTCTCCGTAAAAGAATTCATATACCAAAATAATGAATTTCATCTCCGAACAGAGAGAAGTCGCACTCGGATCGAGCAAGAAGTAAGGAGAACTTTATTACATTTTCATAGCGAAGAGCATCGAGAACTCATCCAGGAAATATTCACTGACCGGGTACCTCTGCATGATAAAAATCTAGCTCTTATGTGGCAGTTTGCCCTTAATAACAGGTTATTCAGAGAAATCTCTACAGGTGTTTTTGTCAAAATCTACCTCTCGGGTCGTGTCAACATCACCAAGAATGATATTATTGCCTATCTTAAAGAATTTCTTCACAAAAACGAATCAGCGGGAATATACTGGTCTGAAAGCACCATCAATACAATTTCAACTAAATATCTAAACTTGATGAGCAAACTTGGTTTCTTGAATTCTGGTCGAAATAAAACATTTAAGCACATCAATCCCTCCCTAGAAGCACAAGTGCTTTTTCTTTACTTTGCAAAATTGTTTTTACCAAATGTAAGCAATTTCCTAGAAAACGATTTTTTACCATTGAATTTTATACCACTGACTGATGTGCAGAATCGGTTAAAAAAACTTTCCATGAAAGGTTTCTTTAACATGAGTTTCAATGGAGTCTCTTTGAAAATCGAACTAATCCATAGCTACAAAGGAATTTGTGATGTCATATATAACTGATCATCAGAAGAAATTTAACGATCTGAACATTTACTTACAAAACCAAGACCAACTAAGAAGGCAGGCAAATGGTGGCAACACTATTCTATTCTCCTATCCACCTGCCGAAGAACAACAGTATATCAAAAGAGTTAAAGAACTTTATGCCGATAGAGCATTCTTCATTGATATCAGTAAATTGCTAGTTCAGTTCATTGATGAAGATGGATGGGACTCATTTAGTCATTATTACAACGATTTTAAAAATACCCCTCATTTGATTTTTCGTTCAGATGATCCCACGCCAAATCTTTATGATTACATTATTAAAGAAATTAATAAAACTCGCGAGAATGGTAAAATTCCATTTTTACTAAGAACCGGTTGCTTGTATGGAACTGGGATCGAAAATCTGAACATCATGGAACATAAAACCGTTATTAGTTTACCTCATCCTTTGGTCATTTTTTATCCTTCCAAGATCGAGGATAACGACCCCTATTTTTTAAATTTCAAACCTGCATCGAAGTACCGTTGCACATTGGTCAAATAAGGGATTAGTCATGAAAAAAATTAAAGACCTTCTTACTTTGGACCTTCATCAAGATATTAAGAACGTGATTGACTTAGAGGATCGATCAGAACAGGAAATTCAACAGGAAATTGAAACCTATATTGTAACCGAAGGAATTGGTCGGCACTTGAACAATTTTATTAATCAATTTACCTCAAACATAAAGGAAACGGGAGTTTGGATATCGGGCTTTTATGGTTCAGGCAAATCGTATTTTGGAAAGATGCTAGGGTACATTATTGATAATCCTATGATCAACGGAACTCCTGCCCGAGATCGTTTCATCCCAAGGATCAAAGGTATTTCAGATGATAGTATCATTGAAAACTCCATCCGCAACCTTGAATCAATCAAAAGTAGGGTTGTATTTCTTGATGTGGCAAAGCAGAATACAGACAAAGGATTAGCATTTACCCTTTTTACGAATCTGTTAAAGAATTTAGGATTCAAAGAGGGCTTGTATGGGTATTTTGAATTTCACCTTTTCATTGATGGTAAATACGATACATTCAAAGAAATAATACAAGAATTGTCTGGTAAAGATTGGAGTAAGATTTCCCAGCGCGAGACTCCTAAGTATATGAGAAGGGCTATACGCAAACTTGATGATCTAACCGATAAAGAATATGAAGATACACAAAAATTGTACGAAGATACCATTGAAAATTTCTCAGCAAATACATTTAAAGATGAACTTGAAAAATACTTACATACAAATCCAGATGAAACACTTGTATTTATTTTTGATGAGGCCAGTGAAGCGATTGGACAGAAAAAGTTTTCATTACTCGATCTGGAAGGGATTAGTGAATCCCTTTCGAGCATCAGCAGTAAGGTCTGGACTATTGCCATTGCTCAAGAAAAATTAGACGATGTGATTAATAACACCAACGTAAATAGAAGTCAGATGACAAAGGTAACAGACCGTTTCAAGACCAAGCTTCATTTAGAATCAACAGAAGTGGATGTTATCATTCGGTCCCGGTTGCTTCGTAAAACACCTCAAGGTCTCAAAGAGCTCTCTGATTACTACAAAAAGAATGCAGGTCTTGTATCCGATGCTACAAATCTGAAAGCATCTTTACCAACCAAAACTTCCAATGTAGATGAGTTTTCATCGTATTATCCCTTCCACAGATACCAATTTGATATTTTGCAGAATTTTTTATTTAGTTCCAATACCCTGGTAGCAAATCAAATTGCTGCTCGTGGAATGATTATCACTACCTTTGATGTGCTTCGTAAGCAGATGCAAGAAAGAGAGATTTTCCATTTTACTGAAAGCCATGCAATATGCTCTGAAGCGCAAACCGCACCTACTGCTGGGCTGATAAATAAATATGATATAGCAAAAAAGATATTAAAGGATCGCAGTCTAATTGATGGTGAAAAGTTACTGAAAACTATCCATTTCCTAGCTGAATCAGAAATTGCTCTACCAACCCTAGAAAATATCACCAAGAGTTACATCTCAGATATCACCACCTACTACGACATCAAGCCAAATATTGAAAAAGATCTCACTTTATTGGTAGAGGCTAAAATTCTGATTCTGTCAAACAATAACTATAAAATTACATCTGACCTTGAAGATCGACTACTAGAAGAAATGCAAGACTATGAGGTTGAGTTTTATGCCAAGAAACGCTTTTTGATCAATTATATCAAAAACCACAAATTGTTTTCTCAAGTTACTTCCTACAATGAAGGCTCAGATAACTTTAAGTTCAGCATCCATTCCGATCAAGATGATGAACTAACTAGCCCTGGCAATAAAAATCTTAAAATGAAAGTATATAGTGTGTTCAATATTAGCGAAAATAGGCAGGATTTCATTGATACTATCATGCGAGAAACTCAATATCAAAAAGATCTCATTTCCTTGATTCCAGACAATAAAGAGTTCTTGCAAATTGATAAATTGATTGGAGAAGTTAGTCGCTACTCCTACATGGAAGAAAAGTATTCCAATGAGTCAGATCCAGATAAACGTCATATTATTCGAGAGTTTTCCATCATTCGTGAAGAGAAAGAAAAACAACTCAGAGTTTTGATTAAGGAAGCGTATCACAATGCTTCAATGGTGTACTTGTTTGATGAGTACCGGCTCAATGCGAATACCTTCTGTAGCGAAATCAAAGAAATACAACGCAAACAGATCAAGAATATTTTTACCAAACGTCTATCCACTGGACTTTCTGAAAGCTTGGTTTCAAAAATTTTTAATTTTCCGAAAGAAAAATTGAACCAATTGTTTTCTGGAGACGATTTTCAGTTTTTTGATACCCATGGCAACTTTATTGGCAATCATTTAAAAGTAGTTGAGGAGATGAACGCCAAAATTAAAAACCGTTATATTGATGGTCGTACAATTGAATTAGAACTTTCAGATGCACCGTGGGGGTATTCTTTTGGCACTATCATTTCAACATTAGCAGTTCTCTTTCGCACAGGTTATCTATCTGTTAAATACAACGGAAATACTTGGTTTTCCTATGAGGATAGTGGTATTCAGGAAGCATTTACAAATGGTACGAAGTTTAAATCTGCATCATTCAAATCTATCACGACTTCTCTATCATCTTCTAAGAAAAAACAAGCCGTGCAATTTTTAAGGGATCTTGATATTGAAGCCTACGTTAATGGTAGCGTGGACTGGAATATCAACGATTTTGATCTAGCGTTTAACATCAGACAAATGGCTGACTATTTTATTGGTACATTGACAACGATGGAAGATACAGTTGAAGGCTTTAGTTCCCTTTTCCCAACATTAAATGAACAGAAAAGAATATTGCAGGGATATATTGGAAAAGTGACAGAAAGCAATTACATCCACAAAGTTGAGACCCTGCTTGAAAGCTGTGATCAATTTTCAGCTGCAGTGCAAACAATAAAAAAAGTCCAAAAATTTATCAAAAAGAATCTTCCCAAGGTTAGAGAATTCAAGAATTTTATGGAAGAAGTAGCCAGAGAGTTAAAAAAAGCAGACCGCAAAGATTCTGTTATCGAAGAAGCATACGAAGAGTTTAACCGACTCTATAAACAAGATATAGTAAAAAACTTCAATGAACTTCAGAATCAGGTACAAATTGTAAAAGACAGGTATTATGATTTGATAAAGAATGCACTGGATCTCATGAGCAATGAATATCAGATTCTTAGTGGGAAAGTTGATAAAGAAATCAAAATTCTGAAAGGGTATCCGCAGGAATTAAACATACAAAACCAGAAAGAGTTAGATAAATTCAAGCGTTACTGTTCAGACCGAATCGTCAAAGAACCTGTACTCGAGTACTCTACTACATGTAGTAAGTGTGGCTACTCACTCTCGGATATTTTAAACTATACAGAACTTGTTTCAAACAAGGAAAACGAGCTGCTAATACTTCAAAGCAGGTTCATTCAAGAAATTCCCAAACCAGAAACGAACACTGACGGTACACCGGATCCTCCTTCGGTTCCCAAAAAACCACGGAAAATACCCTTTCATCTTACCAACAAAGTCATAACGGTGCAAGAATACAAATCACTTCTTGCTGAACAATTAGATCTTCTCATCGGTGCGAAATCAGACGAAGAAATCGAAATTGTAATCGAATCGTAGCATACACTATGAAGAATACCGAACAT
>CAYRWA010000020.1:0-2734 GCA_964427915.1 uncultured Caldisericota bacterium | reverse complement strand
GATGAAGCCTGGAATGATTGGATCTACAGCACCGGAGACTTCAATGAATACAGCCAAAGCGACAAACCCGCCATCGAAGCTGGTGCCAGCAAATATATGAACTTTGTATCTATGATCGGACAGAAGAAGTAAAAAGAAAATCAATAATGTGTATTCCACTCAACTAGCTCCAGTGTTCCATTCAATTAGATCCACCTTTCCGGTCGTATAGACCCAGAAGTACGGGCACAGATCCACCCATCGGTGAACCTGTGCCTGGATCCCATTTTAGGGAATTAGATAATCCTCGTTGTTGGAATGCTTTTTAAAGCCATGTCTTTCTCGCATTGATTCTTTTCCATCAATAAAGATTTCGTACGCATTGTGTTGGATACGATCCATAATCGATTCACACAAGGTACTATCTTCTGGATCTCCAATGCGTTCATACCATCCTTTTGGATCGTACTGTGTACTGAAAATGATCGATCCTTTTCGCGTTTTTACTTCCACAATCTCCAAAATATCCATGGATTCTGCGGTAGTAAGTGGCCTTAATAGCCATTCATCCAGAATCAATAGATCCACCTTGAAATATTGCTTCAGTAGTTTCTTTTGTGTTCCTTCTGCTTTGGCAATCATGAGATCGTTCAAAAGCTCTGGAATACGAGTATACCGAACTTTCATAAAAGCCCGACAAGCTGCCATTCCCAGTGCACATGCAAGGTAGGTTTTTCCATTGCCACTGGCACCTTTCAGAATAACATGATGCCCTTCATGAATGTATCGACATGTAGACAGTTCCAGAAGAAGAGATTTGTTCAACTTGCGATCTGCATGGTATTCAATGTCTTCCATCGATGCATTGGGAAACCGAAAATCAGCCCCATGAATGAGTTTGTTGATTTTGTTGGATTGTCGTTGTGACCATTGTGCATCGACGATCATACCAAAGCGTTCTTCAAACTGCAAAGAATCATAGCTTGCCTCTTTCATTTGCGAGGAAAACGTATCCGCCATAGTGCCCAATCGCATTTCATAAAGTTTATGAAGTGTGGTCTGGTTTAGCATGTTTTCCTCCTTGAAAGTAATGCGCTCCTCGTGTATACCCATACTTTCCACTTCTTTTTGTAGGTGTGACACTTGGGTTCAACGCATGTTTGTCTTGCCCAGTCTTCAGAATGGTATGGATATTTTTAAAACTGGGAGAGGGGGTATAAAGCAATGCTCTAGAACAAGCATCTTCAATTCTGGACAGAGAATACCGATCTCCTAGTTTCATCAGAGCAGCACAGGACTTGTAGCATTGTTGCTCCACTTTGACCGATGCAAAAAAAGATTCCATCACAATGTGGGTGGATTTTCCTACATCGTGTGCCCAGCCTAAAAACGTATCTCGATTCCACGAGAGATATTTTTGGTGTTTCTCGGGCATGTGCTCTTTGCAGATTTGCATGTCACACATTCCATATCGCCGAATGTGAGAAGCAATTCGATGGGAATGGTAAAACACTTCGATGGTGGAAGATGTGATACGAATATCTACGTTTTGTCCAATGTACTCATACGGAACCGAATACTTGATTTTTTCAATGGTTATGAGATAATCAGGCTGAATGGTAGTGGTTTGCCATTGTGCCATTTCATATGGAGAAATAGGCAATGGTTGAAGATACGCCTTTTCCTCTTGTTCAAATGCCTGCAAACGACTTCCATTCTTTTTTTGAAAAGGTTTCTCATTAAACTCTTTTAATTTCACAGCAATAGCTTCATTTAACGCTGCAAAAGAAAAGAATTTCTCATTGCGCAATGCTGCAATGATCCACGTGGACAATACACCCACTGCACTTTCCACATTGGGTTTTCCTCTTGGTGAATATGGTCGTGCTGGAATCACGGCTGTATTGTAGTATTCCGCCATCTCTTGGTAGGATCTGTGCAAAATCAATTCCGATGTGGTGTGTTTCGTTACAGCTGTTTTGAGATTGTCCGGAATCAAGATTCTGGCAACACCCGAAAAGAATTGAAAGGCTTGGATGTGGGCTTGAATCCAATTGGCTATACACCGGTTCGGAAACGCCACTGCATAGCTATACAGACTGCACGAAAGGGTTGCAACAAATACATAGGCAGGAATGCCTTCTCCAGTTACTGCATCGAATACGGTTAGAACCTTGCCAGCCCAATCCACCTCTATGCTTTCTCCTGGTTTCCGTTGAATCCGTAAGGTGGCTTTGGTTCGTTGGGCATACGAATGATACAATTCACAAAAATACGAATACTGATACGGAATCGAATGTTCAAGTTGTGCCTGTTCACAATACTCACTCCACAGGAGTGTCAGGGTTACTCCTGGTTTTGCTAACTCATTGTGAATCCATGAACAATCAGGAATTTTCCGAGGAGAAGACAAGCTCTCCTGTGGATACAGAAACACGTGCAATTGTTCATCAGTGGTTGGCTCCGGAAAGGGATAATGAAGTCCCTTCTCAGAGGCTACATGAAGAATGTCTCGAATTTTGTTTCGAGAACTGTGGACACTGGCTGCAATTTGCCTTTGGCTATACCCTAGGCTATGCAACCGAAGAACCTCATGATACTGAATCATAAGAAAACCTCCAGACAATTAGATTTATACAGGTCTTCCTGTATATGAGAGTAGTATACTGCAGGTTTTCAAAAGAATGGAGCTAAGAACGGAAATAGTGGATCTATTTGAGCGGAGAAGTGGATCTATTTTTCCGGAACACTGGGA
>CAYRWA010000019.1:0-3117 GCA_964427915.1 uncultured Caldisericota bacterium | reverse complement strand
GGTGTATTCCCTAAACCAAACGTACAAGCCAATAATTATGATGTTGTGATTGAAACAACCATAGGTCAAGATGACTACAAAGTCCTTGAAATTAACAACACAACTGGTGATGTGAACTTCTATGAATTTACTGTCGATGGAGACCCTGTTCTGGATGGTAACAACGAACAAACTACTTTTGTTCCTGGCGACAATGATTTTGAAGATCGCATTGCATACTTAGCAACCATATTTGTCACAAAAAGTGTTTCTATAACGGCAGTAAATGAGTTTTCTTTTCAGCTTTATTGCAATGATTATAATAGCTGGGACGTGATTATACAATTATGCTTTGATGGGTCATCTAGTACCGATTATCGTATTGTTCAATACATAGATTTAGTAGAACCCTTCAGTGAAAACGATCCAGTAGGAACTTTTTCATATATAACCGTAAATGAATATACTTACAATGGTTATTCTTATACTCCTGATGAACCCCAAAATTTCTGGACCCAACAAGCTATCTCTGGTGACACTGGTACTTGCTATATTGCATCAGAAGCTGACGAATCTAAACTTGGAGGTCATGTATACTTTAAGATAACAGGTACATTAAGTGATGGCACAAAAGTAAAAATCGAAACAGATGAAAACGGGAAAGTACGCGTTTATAAAGGCAATGACAAAAATGGAGATGGAGAAATCGGCGATGATGAGTGGGAAGAAGTAGAAGATGAAGAGGAAATTGAAAACATCATTGATGAAGCTGCCGAAGACATTGAAAACGGAACGGGAGACTGGGAAGGAGAAGCGTACGACAAAAGTACTGAGCCTCCTACCCCCATTGATGCCATTATCTGGTTGAAAAGAAAAGATGGGACCTATACTGGTTTCAAAATTACATATTCAAATGGCAGTTTTGGTTTAGACGCAAAAACTCAATGCTCTAAAAACTGTATGATTACCGCAGGATATCTTGATGATGGTCCAGACACAAATCCTGACGGAGCATGGACGGTGGGAGGAAGGAACCCCTCGAATAATAACAACTGGTGGTATTTCGAAAAATTCGCTCGGTTTAACGGTGTATTAGAGTTTTATACTATTGGTACCGACGCGGGAGGAAAACCTTTCCCTTGGACTGGATGGACCTGTCCAACTTTTCTAATGATGTATGGTGATAGCTTTTGGCCATCATGTTGTTAAGAACGTTGGAGGTAATAACAATGAATTTTAACAAAGTTTCAGCATTTCTTTTAATTCTAGTGTTCTCCTTATGTAGCAATCTATCAGTTTTACAATCACAAACTAAGTCGAATATTATTTGCACCTTTACTATAGGCAGTAATGAAGTTGTAATTAACAATGGTGTTGAAATTATTACAAAAGAATTATGTTTACCTATTGGTATTCACTCAGGAAGCAATAGAGCGACCCTAGAGTGGGAAGCATTTCAAAATAATATTTACCCTCACATAGAAAGAACTTACAACGTATCCAAAAAAAGCAAAGAGTCAGAGTGCGACATTTACCTCACTTTCTATACCGCAAAAACTGAAACAAGACAATTTACAATGATATACCCCTATAATAAAGCTTTCTTTTCGGATGGAAAAGTGTTTATTGACTACAATCTATTGCCAGAAAAAGATAGAATTACTCTTCCTTTTGCAATATATCGAGTTGACACCAAAAAAGCACACTTTGGGTATACCTACATTATGCCACTTCGCTTACTGTTCGAAAATATTGGTCACAAAGTAGATTGGAACCCCGATACACAGGAAATCACGGTAACCTATCCTGCACCAGAAGAAAAAGAGTAGATCAATAGCCGATGTGACGTATTAAACAGGATGTAATAAACACCAGGTGCCTCTGAGGAAAAAACACCAGAGGCACTTGGTGTACACAATTTAATTATGTTTTGTATCCAAAAATTAACTTTTTTATCTTGCATTTTAAATTCTAGAGATTAAACTATGATTATCGTTCATTGAACGAACCATTGAATTTTTGTAAACCCTCAAAACAAGGGGAAAGGAAGCAGTATAGAGAACAAGGTTTGGTTCGAGGTGTATTTCGTATTTGTGACGTAACAATGGTTTCATGACCGTCGGGAAAAATTTGTTTTGATGGTGTTTTTGTAAGTACAATTTTGAAAAATTAATGGATGTCTTTTATGAAACGTTTTTTTACCTTTTCCAGAGAGAGAGAGAGAGAGAGTAATTTTCATTCTTTCATTTCCTTACTAACGATTGTAACCATGGCATTGGCTGTTATCGGACTATCCCCCAAACCACAAGTCCAAGCCAATACGTATGATGTTGTAATTGAAGCGACCATAGGTCAAGATGATTACAAAGTACTAGAAATTAACAACACAACCGGCGATGTGAACTTCTATGAATTTACTATCGATGGTGACCCTGTTCTGGATGGTAACAACGATCAAACTACTTTTGTTCCCGGTGACAATGATTTTGAAGATCGACTTACCTACCTGAATGATGTCATCATTTTTTCTTCTTTAACCATTACTTCTTCTACCGAATTTGCCCTTCCTATTTTTGTAGGAGATGGCTACTACGGAGATACTATAACGCAAGTCTGCTATGATGGAGATTCATCTACCGATTATCGCGTGATCCAACACAATGAACTAGATGCTCCTTTTATCCCAGCTTCTCTTATTGGTACCTTCGCCTATATGGAAGTAGGAGAAACAACCTATACGGGCTTCTGCTATACTCCCAATTCCCCCCTAGGTCAATGGGATCAAGCTGCAATAAATGGACCAAACTCCAATTCAACTTCCGCTAGGCATTTTGAAATGCGATTACAAAGCCCTACTAGCTACACTATCATTGGCACTACTTCTTCCGGGAAAACTGTGAAAATCGAAGACACAGGCGATGGATCTGGTACTCATGTGTATGAATGGGTGGATAAAAATGGTGACGGAGAAATTCAGGAAGATGAATGGGAAGAAGTAGAGAATAAAGATTTGAATAATGATGGAGTGATCGATGAGAATGATGATCGATCATTAGATGATTTGATGGATGAAATTGCTGATGATCTTGAAAATGGTACTGGTTCTTATGAAGTTGTTAAAGCTGAAGATGGAGATGG
>CAYRWA010000018.1:0-3674 GCA_964427915.1 uncultured Caldisericota bacterium | reverse complement strand
TCCATCAGTATGTATCTTTGGCTTCGTTACCCTGATAAACACTACTTCTATAAATACTCTTTGAGCAAGAAAGTTGCGCAAGAACTAGAAAACCCCTTTATTCCAAAAAGTAATGGTTCCGTAACAAATCTCATACAAACTTTCCAAATGTTTGATGAAATTCGGGAAGAAATTAAAAAAGACCCGGAGTTGATTCAATTGATTCAATCTAAGCTTACCGAAGATTTTTACCCAGATCCTGCTTTCATTACACTAACCATGGATGTAGGGTATTATATATGGAAAGGGTATCAGAAGGTAAAGAGTTATAGCGAACAAATGTGGTATCCCCAAGACTACAACCCACAGATTTCAACCGAGAAATGGGAAGAACTTTTGCAGGATGATTCTGTATTCACAAGCAGCAACTTGACCATCGTGAAACGCATGAAGGATTTTGGCGGAGTTGCTACATGCAAACAACTTGCAGAAAGATATGGAGAATCTGCGAACTTTTATAATGCAGGTTCCTCGTCCCTTGCAAAACGCATTCACAATGTAACAGGATGCCCTTTGTATGATTCCGATTCTGGAGACTCAAAATGGTGGCCCATATTGTACACAGGAAAGCATGCTGATAAAGAAACACCGGGTAGTTTTGTTTGGAAACTACGCCCTGAAATATCCCAAGCCTTAGATACAGTTGATCTTTCTGATGTTCCACTGTATGCCAAAAGAGACCCCATTTTCTGGAAGATCAGCCACGGGCCAAAATGTGTACCTGAAGAAGCAAGAATGTATTTTGAAAAAAAGCACATGGTTACTGTTGAAAAAGATACCGGCATAATTGGAGGTGCTGGTGTTGGTCAAGGAGAAAATTTCATGAAGAATATGCGCAAAGGGGATATTTTCTACCTTTGCTATGGAAACAGTATTCAGCTTCTTGCTGAAATTACAACCGACGAAATCAAGCATGTCGATCCCGATGAAGTAAAATTGATAACAGAGAATCCAGATGGATGGTACCAACGGGAATACAAAGTGATTGCTACATCGAAGGATACATCCCCTTATAAAAACAAAAAGAAATGGTGGACTCCCAATTTCAATTCCACTTGCGTACCAGTGCAAGATCAAGATAAACATTTGTTTGAGGAGTATATATTGAAACCTTATTTTGATCGTACTTTAAACTCTTTTTCTGATCAACTACCAACGAAAAATTACTGGTGGTTGAATGCGAATCCAAAAGTGTTTAGCTTTTTAAACACTGACATCGGAGAAGAGGTAGCCTGTTGGAACTACAACAGCAATGGGAATAAACGGCGTGTTTTCCAGCACTTTTTTGAAGTAAAACTTGGTGAGCCCATCATTTGTTATGAAACGTCTCCACTAAAACAGATTGTCTCTTTGGCAGAGGTAACACAAGAGAATGATGAAGAAAAATTCTGTTTAAAGAAAACAGAAAATTTACTCACTCCGATAGATTACAATGATCTTGCAAAACAACCAGAGTTACAAAATATGGAGGTAATGAGGAATTCTCAAGGTAGCCTATTTAAGCTTAGCAAGGAAGAATATGACTTCCTTATGGACATTATTCGAGAAGAGAATCCTCTTGTTTCAGAGGATTTAATTGAACCCTACACTGCAGAAAACTTTCTAGAAGAAGTGTATATGCCAAAAAACGACTATGACGCCTTGGTATCCATCCTGCGGAAAAAGAAAAATCTGATTTTACAAGGTCCTCCAGGTGTAGGAAAAACCTTTGCTGCAAAACGACTTGCTTACGCAATGATGGGATGTAAAGATGAAAGTCGGATTTCTTTTATTCAATTTCATCAAAACTATTCCTATGAAGACTTCATCATGGGATACAAGCCGAAGGATAATGGTTTTGAACTTCGCAATGGTAGTTTTTATCAATTCTGTCAAAAAGCATCCAATGCTCCCGATAAAGATTTCTTCTTCATTATTGACGAGATCAACCGTGGCAACTTGAGCAAGATATTTGGCGAACTGCTTATGTTGATTGAAAATGAGTATCGGGGTACAAAGATTAAACTGGCCTACAATGAGCTTTTGTTTACAGTTCCACAAAATGTATTCATTATAGGTACAATGAATACAGCTGATCGTAGCTTAGCGATGATTGATTATGCCCTTCGACGAAGATTTTCTTTTTTTGATATGGAACCGTCATTTGGTGCAGGTTGTTTCAAGAAGTACCAAGATTCTCTTCAAAATGAGATCTTTAATGAATTGATCCAAGAGATACAAAAACTGAACAATGAAATAAAGGATGATGCTTCTCTGGGCGATGGTTTTCGTATTGGCCATAGCTATTTTTGCAATCTAAAAAACTGCGATGAAGCATGGATTCAACAAGTTATTGAGTTCGAAATTCTTCCGATGCTACAAGAGTATTGGTTTGATGAATCAAATAAGGTAGATAAATGGAGAATAAATCTTCGCAAGGTACTTCATGACGATTGATAAAGGCATATTGATCAAGAATGTCTATTATATGCTCGGTTATGCATTTCAGGTACTGAAACAGTCGAACTATGATGAAATTGCATCAGAGGAGTTTGATCACATTCATGACTTGTTTGCTACAATTCTAGCAAAAGGAATCGCTCAACAATTAAAACAGGGGTTGTATCGTGAATACATAGGTAAAAGCAATAACTTGTCAGTTTTGCGTGGGAAACTGAATATTCAAGAAAACATCCGCAACAGGTTGCAACGAAAGCAAAAACTGTACTGTGAGTATGATGAATTGTCTACAAACAATGTTTTGAATCAAATCCTTAAAACAACTGCCAATAGTCTCCTGCGGCAACCAACAGTTAAAACTGAACACAAGGCTGAGTTAAGGAAGCGGATGCTTTTTTTCCATGATGTCGATGAAATTGAACCATCGAATATTCATTGGAACAATCTTCGATACCAACGAAACAACCAGAGTTATAGGATGCTTCTGCACATCTGCTATTTCATCCTTGATGGTCTCCTTTTGTCTACCGAAAAGGGAGAATATAGAATGGCAACTTTTCTAGATGATACTCAAATGTCCAAGCTATTTGAAAAGTTTGTTTTGGAATACTATCGCTACCATCATCCTGAATTGAAAGCTTCTTCTTCTCATATTGCATGGAATATCGATGAAGGCATTATTGAGTTTCTGCCCATTATGAAATCCGACATTATGTTAAAACAAGGGGATAGCACCCTTATCATTGACACAAAGTATTACAGCAAAACCATGCAGGTGCATCATCAATTTGATAGCCATAAGATCCACTCGAACAACCTATACCAAATCTTCACATACGTAAAGAATCAGGATGCAAACAACACTGGCAATGTTGCAGGGATGTTGCTGTATGCAAAAACAGAAGAGGACATCACGCCAGATTGTGAATTTGTAGTAAGCGGAAGTAAAATCAGCGTTAAAACACTGGATTTGAACCAATCATTTCAAATCATCGCCGATCAACTCAATGCTTTCATAAATTCTTACTTTATTTTGCCATAGTATCATCTTGCTCATAATTGAACTCTTGATCGTGAATCAGCAGCTTGTATAATTACGGTAGTACAAAAGAATTGGAGTAGGATGTATTTTTATTTGAGGATCACCAACTTGGGTAGAACTGGAACTGGTGAGTGAGAAGGTTATATGAGTATTA
>CAYRWA010000017.1:0-2602 GCA_964427915.1 uncultured Caldisericota bacterium | reverse complement strand
ATAGATGCGAGAGGGTGTAACTTTAGAAACTTCTCCTATCACCATCGTGTGTTCTCTTGTTTTAAACTCATCATATATCTCGTCTTGGGAATTCTTGTGTATATGCTGCATTACTACTTGTTTTACAACATCTGTAAGAATACGATCCAATTTTTGTAAATTTAATGCAATTTCAACGGTATCTCCAAGCTCAGCAGTTGGTTTTATCTTTTGAGCTTCTTCTAACGAAATTTCGGTAATTGAATTCTGAGGAGTAATCACTACTTTTTTTGCCTCATATACCTTTAAGAGTCGCATATGAGGATTCATAACAACGCGTAGATTATCAATATACCCAAAAGCCCGTTTATAGGCAGCCAAAATTCCCTGTTCTATAGCATGATATATTGCATCTTTTTTCTTAATCTCACGTTCTTTACAATAAATATCAATCGCTTGAAAAATTTTACCAGCTGGCACTTTTAACTCCTACTATAAAACTAATTGGCAACATACAATGTCATCATAGGGAACAATAACTTCCTTATCGTCCCATAGAAAAACAACTTTATCGGGCTCTATAACACTCCTTAGGATTCCTTCAACAGGAGGTTCATTTTTTCGTGTTAACCGGACTTTTTTTCCGGTAAACAATGAAAATTCTTGCCATGTTTTCAGTTTTCTATCTGCTCCTGGAGAAGAAACGTCTACAATAAAATCGGCTTCTTTGCCGAGTAACATATTTAAAAAATCACGAACAACCAATGTTACCTTTGAACAATCATCCAAAGAAATTGGTGCGTCTTTCTTAAAAATGCAAAAAGAAACCTTCAAGGTATCGTTTTTCACTTGGACTTTCATGTCCAATGGAGAATATCCAGTCTTTAAAACAAAAGACTGGATATTCTCCATAAAAGTTTTTTTATCCATTAATTATGAGTTTTTATCGACAAAGGCCTTTATTTGTTCTTTTGGTAATGCTCCAATAACTTTATCTACAGCAGCTCCGTTTTTAAAAAGAATTAAAGTAGGAATGCTCACAATGGAATACTTTATAGCGATGTCGGGTACTTCATCGGTGTTCACTTTTACAATTGCATATTTTCCATCGGATTCTGCGGCAAGTTCTTCAAGAACAGGGGCTACCATACGGCATGGACCGCACCACGGAGCCCAAAAATCAACTAAAACAGGTGTCTCTGATTCCAAGACCTGTGTTTGAAAATCATCCATCGACTTTATTTCAACATAATTACTCATTCAAAACTCCTAATCATTTTTATTAATTTTATCATTTCATGCTTTTTTTACAAGATAAAAAAAAAGACTGCTTGTGCAAGCAGTCTTTTTTTCTTTCTTTCAAATGGTAGGGAATCCTTTATGGGTATGTTAACGAGGCTTCCCATAATTTGGCATCCCAACCAACTTTCATGCCCATCGATTCAGCAACAAATCGTAATGGAATCATCGTTCTTCCATTTTTTAATTCAGGTTCTGCTGGCATCATTTTCGTTTCTTTGCGTCCATCTGACTGGGTGATAACAGCCTTTAACTGATCAATCCATAGTTCAATATGAACCCCTCGGAAATCGTAAGAAACTTTTCTTTCTGTATGATTCCATCCTACTGTAGCACCAAAGGATTCAGCTACTAAGCGGAAAGGTATCATGGTATGCATGTTATACTTCAGATACGGAGATGCATCCAATGTAAGGGACGTTGCATTTAAGTACCCTGTTTCAACACCGATGCGAAGTCGTAATGTGCATCGTACAATAAAGGAAATGGTCACACTGTTTTTATTTCCTACAGAGTCTTCTACTTCAACTTTCAAAATATTATCGCCTGCGAGTACAGACATTCCTACAACTCGATCAAACGTTCCCATTTGATCGACATCCAAAGTTATCATTTCGTCTGGCTTTGTTGAAGAAACAACTCGCACTTTCTTGATACCAATTTCTGTATTTCCCCGAATGCGTATATTCGCATACAAAGCATTTCCATCAGATGTGGTAGAGAAATATACATCTTCGACAGTTTGGTACAGTTGCGGAGAAGATAGAACAAGAATGGGCGGGTTCACTTTCACAATGATGCGGTAGGTTGCATACGTGATATTTCCAGCTTCATCTTCAGCCTTTATTTGAATACTGTTTTCACCATTTTGTAAATTCAAAAGCGCTGAATACGTATTTTCCATAAGTGTAATAGGTTTTTGGTTTACAGTAACCTTGACAGGAGAGATATCGTTGATACGAATGGACAAAGGATATGTCTGATCGCGTGTATAAATAACTTCTGATTCAATATTGGTAAGGATTTCTGGTCCCTCTCCATCATAGGCAAACGATACTTTGTATTCATCAGATTCGGTTCCCATTTTTGTGACCAAACGGTAGTATAGTGTGTGTTTTCCGGGTATATTCAATGCCACTGGGTTGGTGTACTCTTTTTCCTGGTTGTTGTCGATACGGTAGTAGAAAGTACCAATCACATTGGATGTGAATATTGCAGTAGGGGTTGTTATGTACCAGTCAGACAAACCATCAGGTGAATCGGGCGTTAACAAACAATCAATCTCTAGGTTTGGCTCTACAGTAAATGGTTCTGACATAACCTG
>CAYRWA010000016.1:0-2839 GCA_964427915.1 uncultured Caldisericota bacterium | reverse complement strand
AAAAGGAAGTTCGACGTATTCGTTTAAGAAAAAGCTCCAGCTGGCCATTAACTCCATTACATCGTTTAGCAGCAGACCCCTTCTTTTCATTTTTAACACCGGTGTATTCATTACCTTTTTCTCTTTTTTATACGTAGCCTTACTTGTGTTCAATTACTTTCTTTTCGGACGTAGCGTGGAAGGTTGGACATCTCTCATTGCCTCTGTATGGCTCTTAGGGGGCATTATAATATTGTTTGTAGGAGTGATCGGAATATATCTTTCCAAAATTTTTACAGAAACAAAAGACCGACCCTTTACTATTGTTAAAAGAAAATACACCTCTTCCACTAAAGATGAGGACAAGTGAAACGTTCCTATATAGATCAAAAAAATTGTCTCGCAGAAAACCTTTTTTTACATTCACCCTCACTCCTTTCGCAAGAAATTGAAAAGAAACATTCTTCCTACCATTTTCTTGTAACTTCTGATACCCACAAAATAGGAGTAAGGTGTTATGACATTGAAAGTCTTTCCAATCTTTACCAATTTCCTATTTTTGGGATCAGCTTTTGTTTTGATCATGTGGATCCTTTTGACGAGTCTCTATATTCTTTTTATCAAGATGCTATCGACTACATTCAATCCCTTTCAAAAAAGCAAAAAGGATACTACATATTACGCGTTCCCAAGGAATTTCCTTTTATCAAAAATGCCCTTATTGAAAAAGGATCTCCATATAGGTATATGGACTCAACCATATGTTACGGAATCATTCCCAACGCTTCCCATCTTCCTCAAAAGAATGTAACGAAAAGCAATAGTATCCCTTCTATCAAAACCATTTTGCAACAAATAACCGAAGAATCCTTTCAGAACTATGAAAGCCACTACTCTCTATCTCCTTTGCTACGGCCTCTCTCAACCAAAGTATACACCCAGTGGATTAAAACCTTGACCCATACAGACAACAGTTCTATTTTCACGCACATGGATTCTTCTACTGTAACAGGTTTTATTGCAACCATGGATTCGCTTTCTTCTACAGACATCGTATTAAATGCAGTTTCTCCACAGTTCCGCCGAAGAGGAATTTACGAAGCTTTGTGCAAACATGTATTGTATGATTCTTTCCAAAGATCTATATCGGTTGTGACTGTTTCTACACAAATTCATAACCTGTCTGTCCAAAAAGTTTGGCAAAAGCTTCACTTTGAACCATTCTATGTATTCGACCTTTATCATTTCCACAATCTATCATGCTGAAGCACCCCAAATTGTCAACAAAAAGAACCTATCCTTATTTTTTCTTCCTTCATTTTTCACTTTTGCTTTTTTCTCTATCTGGTATATTTGCAAAACTGGCATCAAATCATCCTCTTTCTTCTCCTCATTTCTATCTCTTGTACGGTATTGTATTTTTGCTTCTCATTGTATATGCAGTTCTGTGGCAACAAGTCTTGAAAAAAATGGACCTTTCTATAGCGTACGCAAATAGAGGAATCATCTTTATGTGGACATTCATTGGTTCCTTTTTTCTTTTTGAAGAAACAGTATCCATCTATAATATCGTAGGCGCTATTATCATCAGTATAGGCATCTATGTAGTGTTTCAAAACCATGATTAATCCTTACTTTCTTTTCACATGTGCCGTCATTATTGCTGCTCATTGTCAGATATTGCTTAAAATGAGTGCCAATAAACATCATCCCTCTAAGTTAAAAGAATATGTAAATCCACTTGTGATTGTAGCCTACATTTTTCTTTTTGTGTCTTCTTTTCTAACCATCCTTGCCTACAAAAATATTCCTCTTAAAGAAGGTCCCGTTATTCAATCGCTGGGATATATCATTGTATTGGTTTTAAGCGCTGCCATTTTACACGAAAAAATAACAAGAAACACCGTTTTTGGAACCATTATTATTGTGATAGGAATCTTTATTTTCACACTTACATAGTAGATTGGACGGATTTTATGAACATTCCTTTCAACAAGCCATGCATAACAGGAAAAGAGAAAAAATACATAGAGGAGGTATTCCAAAACAAGAAGTTTTCTGGTGATGGTCCCTTTAACAAAAAATGTTGCCGATGGATCGAAGATCGTTATCATTGCAAAAAAGCTTTTCTTACTCCTTCGGGCACCCATGCATTGGAAATGGCATCCTTGATTCTTCAGCTAAAACCAGGAGATGAAGTGCTTCTCCCTTCGTATACCTTTACCTCTACAGCAAATGCTTTTGCACTTTGGGGTGTTCGGTTGGTTTTCATTGATATTCGGCCAGATACAATGAACATTAACGAACAATGTATTGAATCTGCCATCACCGCCAAGACAAAAGCAATTGTTGTTGTTCATTATGCGGGTGTACCCTGCCATATGGATGAAATTGTACGAATTGGGAACAGGTACAACATTCCCATCGTCGAAGATGCTGCTCAAGGAGTAGGTTCTTCCTACAATGGAAAACATGCAGGTACTTTGGGAAGCATCGGTTGTTACAGTTTTCATGAAACCAAAAACTACTCTTGCGGAGAAGGAGGAGCTATACTACTCAACAACTCCATTCTCATTGAGAGAGCTGAGATCATTCGAGAAAAAGGCACCAACAGAGAAAAGTTCTTTCGTGGAGAAGTTGATAAATATACATGGATTGATCTTGGTTCTTCGTATCTATTAAACGAGATAAGTGCAGCCTATCTCTTTGGTCAATTTATGGAAGAAAAGCCCATTTTAACAGATCGCATGAATTCTTGGAATCTTTACTACAGCGAACTAACATTGTTGCAAGAAAAAGGTATTTTGATCTTACCGTCAGTCCCAAAAGAATGTAAACACAATGCACATATGTTCTATAT
>CAYRWA010000015.1:0-5873 GCA_964427915.1 uncultured Caldisericota bacterium | reverse complement strand
TACCTTTCAAAGCAATCCACAAGGGGCTTCCTTTTATTGATTTTTGTTCTGCTATATTTAGTTGTTTACTATGGAAGCATGCTTCTGCTGATAAGATAGAGTTTATTCATTGTATTCAGCAGTAGAGGATGAGCACGCAAAAAAAATCGATAAAGAGGAGTCTTTTGAATTTCTCTTTCTCGATTGGTTTACCTTGTTTGTGACAACAGGATAGTTCCGAGAAAGCAGACACGTTCTAAAAAACATTTTTAGGGTTACATCCTTTGCTTTAGAAATCTCAAACAAAAATATAGTTGAAAAAAATAAGATGATTCAAAAGGTGTGTTTTTTTTGTTTTTGTTGAATTGAATAAGCATAGATAAATGACGAAAGTAAATATGCTTAAAAAGGGGCTAAAAATGATTTTTGAATTGCTTGAGGAATGCTTTTGGTATTTTTTTGTGAATTGCCATCTGGCAAATAGTTTTTTTGATCAAAAAAAATAAAAAAAATTGATTTTTCAATTGTTTGTGATTGTTATAAACATTATAAAGTTCGATTGGTTGGTGTTAAGGCTAATATTTGAGGGAGCTACATGTCTGTTATGTATAATTAACAGACATTACAGATTACCAATACTGCAACTCAAATCAAATATGCAAACAATTTACTCTTACACTATACTATCAGAGGTGAACAAATGTACACATGGCACAAATACATTCAAATGGTTGTTGATACGATTGACGAAACCATTCAGAGAGGACTGGATGATTCGCTTGCCTTAGATAAGCTTGCGCAATTTCTTGGATATTCCAAATTTTATACATCCAAAAAATTTAAAAAGCTCTCTGGAATGACATTTCGCACATATGTACAAAAAAGGAAGCTTGCTTTTTCTCTTTTAGAAGTACGGGATACCCATCGTTCATTGTTATCGATTGCAATGGACTTTGGTTTCTCTTCTCATGAGGCTTTTACTAGAGCATTTAAAGCAACCTACGGAATTGCCCCCAGTGAGTATCGTGCTAATCCACGTCCTGTTGTGCTACGTACAAAGATTCACCCTTTTGATCGATATATCCTTAATATTAGAGAGGTGGGTATGGTACATTCATCGGAAAAAGTTAACGTGTACTTTGTTTCTATTCCTGCTCATACATTCTTGCACATCAAGAATTATGAAAGCAATGGATACTTTGATTTTTGGGAAAAGCAAGATGCATTGAAAGGTCAAGACTGTGATACAATATGTGGATTGTTAGACAGCATTCCCGGCAAATTAGATGGTTCCGATCAGATCATTGGAAGCTACAGTGGGCAGATTATGGCACGTATTTTTGAAGAAAATGGAAAACAACCAGAAGCGTATGGGATAAGATTGCCAGAAAACTATTGTGGCGCAATTCCACCACACATGCATATCATCTCAATCCCCTCTGCGCAATACATTGTTTTTGAACATGGACCTTTTGACTTTGAAAAGGAATGCAATGCTGTTGGAGAAAAAATGCGAGACTCTATGTCTTCGTATTCATTTTCAGATACGCAATATAGGCTTGATGAATCTCCGGGTAGAATCTCCTATTATTATTTCGATCCTTCGCAATATATGAAAAGAGTTAGACCAGTACGAAAAAAACAGTAACGATTTCGAACGAATAATTGCATGGAGATAAAAATCTACGGTAAATATCGTTAGGCATAAAAACAACAGGAAGCAATCCGGTAGACATGAATCCACCGGATTGCTTCTCGCATATAGTATATCAATACACAGATTCAAGCAAGTCAATGGCCAAAGTGATGCACTGGCTTTTCGTCTTTATGGCTTAAAACTAATTTGCATCATTCCGGTATCCTCGTCAGTGATGGAACATGTCAGCATAGCATCTTTGGTTTCATTATGTGCAGTTACGATCCATCCATCTCCCATTTGAGATTTCGAAAGTATAATCCAACCATTTACTCCATCGAGTTTTTGAGCCATATCTTCCATGTCGGTTGGTGTTGGATTTTTAAACGCAAGCGTATAGTTTGTATATCCCTCTGCTTCAGATTCAATAACAGTTTCCAAGTTTCCTTTCAACAAAGGAAAAAACGAAGGGATATCCGTAGGCAATTTTGCACTTTTCCCAGTATCAATCTTCGTTTTAACACCATCATCATCTTCCCCTTCAATAGAAACATCAATGACGTCCTCTTTTTTCAGATCGGTTTCTTTGTCGTCATAGTCATCAGTGTGAGATGGCTCCTGTACAACATCTTTTTTAGCTACATTTTCTGGTGGTGGACCAGAAAACAAAGTACAACCAGACAACCCAATCGATACACTTAATAGAAATGCAACCAAAATACTAGTAATTTTCATCATACCCTCCATTAATGAAATGTAACATAAGAATCTATTACTAGAATACAGATAATGATGATAGATTGCAATAACCTATAAAAAAACTTTGGAAGTTTGCATAGTTCATCTTGATTGTTCCCAAATCATTAGCCCAAAGGCGGAAAGTATATGCAGAGAATAGCATCTATAGGGGTTTTTTATCGGATGTATACACTAAATATAACAAGTCGGGTTCGAAGTTTTCCCACGTTTCTATAGGCATTTGTTTTAAGCCTTCAACAATGGAAGGAGTTGGTGGAACAAATGCAAGACTTTCTTTCACATTGGGCTGCCTGTTTGCATACACAATCCACTCATGAATAGAACGCGGAGAAGGATCTAAAGAAACGTTATACCATCCATGATTGTTGTCATAAAAACCAGGGCATCCATTGATTTTCGCAAAATGAGCCGTTTTGATTAGTGTCTTAAATAGAGAGGGGGTTGCTCGTTGCACCATGAAATTCTGTGCTAAGTATCCTTGGGTAAGAGAAAAATAAGGTAGCTGTATACATTCTTCATAAGTAGGGTTCCATGTTTCAATCACAAGAGGTTGGGAATATACAGCAGTAGGAGGGGACTCTACAATTAAAAATCGCTGCTGGATTGTAAATCCTATCTTACTAGAAATATGCAAACTTGCAGCATTGGATCTATGAGTGCAATTCACAATATTTGTTATGATTCCTTTTTCTCGATCCTCCCAAGCTTTTTCAAAGATTGCTTTGCAGATATGCATGCTTACATGTTGCCCTCGATATGCTTCATGAACACGCAATCCTTCCAATAAGCCAGTGCCATCGGATTGGTAAGAATACTTGCCCGTAGCAATAATGCAATGCTTCGTAAGATCTTCTATACACACAAAGGCACCAGGCGCATCCACCCATTCGTGAAATACCGATGGAAGGTAGTCATTTCCTTCCCAAATTGATTTCGATAGCTCACAAATTGATTCAAAGTCAGAATGTCGCAAAGGCCGAATCACTCTATTTTTACTATCCATTTCTTCTGTGCTTGAGTACATGTTTACTTCTCCTGCTAATACCATTTTGTAACTGTTTTTTGTACAAGAGTATTATACGTATATATGGATTTTTCTCGGATAAAAAGTTTTAGCTTCATTCCACCACTGCAAGAGGGGGCATTTCAATTGACTGGGCGTGTAAACGTTTTCTTCGATAATCAATCAGATGTACTTACAGAAGAACTTTCCCTCCGATTTAACGAGATGTATATTTTTAGCAACTAGTTGGGGAATTCTTTAAGGTTGAATAAATTCTTCAAAACTATCCATAGTAATATTCTCAATAGTGCTGTCGGTATAGGTTTCTAAAAACTGAGACCCTTTATGCTTTGTATCTTTCATTTTTAACTCGAATCCTTTTAAGGTTCCCCCGTATTCTTCGATCAAATCAACTTCTTGTTGTTCATATGTACGCCAGAAATAGTAATTCTTTTTTATCCCTAAAGCAGAATCTCGTTTCATTCTCTCCACGATGAGAAAATTCTCCCATATATGTCCCTTATCATCGCGATATTTCATTTCATTGAAATTTCGAATTAGAGCATTGCGGATTCCCATATCGTAGAAGTAGACTTTCCTGCTCTTATTGATTTCATTTCTTCTATTTCTAGCAAATGCAGGGAGACGAAACACAATAAAGCTTTTCTCAAGCAGATCTATATAATTGATGACTGTTTTATGGTCAATACCAACAAGATTGGACAACTCGGTATATGATACTTCTTGCCCAATTTGCAAAGCTAGAGCAGTAAGCAGCTTTCGTATGTGTTCGTCGTTACGAACCTGCCTAAACTCAAAAATATCTTTGTACAAGTAATCCCCGGTTAATTCGATGAGATAATTTCCTAGAGACTGTTCATCTGAGAAATGAAAAATCTTTGGATACAAACCAAAACGAAGATAGTAGTCGACGGAACTTCTTAACTCAATACTCTGCCCTCTGTCATATCGTTCAAATAAAGAAACAGGATACATAAGATATGTGATTTTTCTGCCTGTTAAAGGTTCACTCAATTGGTTGGCTAACTCAAAACTAGAAGAACCACTCACTAAAATTTTCACCCCAGGGATATAATCAATGATAAGCTTTAGGATTGTACCTACCTGCAGTACTTTTTGAGCTTCATCTAACACGAGAAGTTCAGTATTCGCAGTAAATCTTTTTAAGCTCTCTATGTTAAATGTATCAAAAACATTTTTAACAGCAGGATCGTCGCATGCTACAAATTTTGTTTTTAGTGAGATCCTTTCTATTATTTTCTTTAAAAGGGTTGTTTTGCCAACTTGTCTTGGACCATACACAAGAATAGCAGGGTGTAAAGAGCTTTCAAGAGAGGATAAAACTTGCTTTTCTAAGAATCTTTCAATATACATAAAAGAAGTATACTTAATTCCCGCAATTCTGTCAAATTACGGGAATGTATTCCTGTATTTAGGTTAAATTACGGGAATACTATTATGTCGCTACTGCGATAGTATCTTTATGCGGGATATTCAATAGTAACCTGCATTTTAACACCATCCCAATCAACCTTGCAGCCCAGGGCTTCAGTAACAAAGCGTAAAGGAATCACAGTTCTTCCCTGCACAATTTTTGGAGCAACATCTAAATAAACTGTCTTACCGTTCACAGTAGCTTCGCGTTTCCCAATGTACAATGTAATGAAAGTTGAATCAAGCTTGTAAGTGACGGTATCTACACGTCCTGAAGCATCTTTTGTGAAACCAACTTCTGCACCAAGTGATTCTCCAGTAAAACGAAAAGGAACAAAAGTACGCCCTGAATCTATAAACGGTGGAACATCTAAAACAACAAGTGCGTTGTTCACATAGGCGTTTTTGCTTCCAATCGTAAGGACAATCACAATTTGTCCTTCAACGTGTTTGGATGGTTCTTTGTCTACTGTGGGGGGGGGGCCATTTTTTGGTATGAATGGTTGTGTTTTTGCAAGCATTATTTTCCAGTTATTCCCCCACAATTGAACTTCGAGAGCTTCATTTTCATCGATACCCCCAATTTCAATGCTTCCGTCTTGCAAACCGTGTAGGTACTGATATTTCAGTTTTGTGGTTGTTCCTGCTTTGAATAAGCCTATAGCATCATCTCTGTATCCTGGTGCACCTGTAAATTCAATACGAATTTTTCTTTTTCCTTGCGCATCAGGATCACCAACACCGATTTTCAAACCAACAGAACCCCATATTACTTGGAAAGAAGTAGTGGTAGATAGGTGTTTTCGCCAATTGTTTCCCCATAACTGGAATTCAAAAGTTCCCGGAGTTTCAGGAATGGCAAATTCCAAAGTCCCACTTTTCTTCCCTTGAAGATACTGATACGTGATTTTCTTGCCCGATTGTACATCATACAAACCAATCGCATCATCACGATAACCAGGCGCATTATCAAAAGTTACTTGCACTTTCTTACCGGGTGCTATTGTATGAATTGTTAATGGTTGGCTCAAGGATGCTTCT
>CAYRWA010000014.1:0-12593 GCA_964427915.1 uncultured Caldisericota bacterium | reverse complement strand
GTCACCCTGTACAATGATCCAGGAGTCGGCAAATGCAAAGTTGTTGATTGCCAAGTAGTGGACGATGTAATGTTTATAAAAGCAATACCATTTTTGTTTTAGTACCAGCGGTAACAGCAATGTGAAAATTTCGTCGGGGGTGGTTTGTTCTGTGTTCTGACTGTTAAATATTTGAGCGAGTTCTTTTTTGGAGATGACACCGTACAGGTTCACAGCAGCCTTTGCGTAGTGGTCCAGTTCTTTGCGAACAGGAGAGCGACCCCTTGGACAACGAGTTACTTCTTCAACCGGATTATACTTTTCAAACATTTTTTGCGCTTTACTTTCAGTCATTTATCGTACCCTCTCTTCCTATGTAATCAAATACTGACCATCTGTTAGAAGGGAGCCCCTGGTATCTTGAATAAAGGTGCATACGACACCTTAGAAATGGACTCACTCTGCTGGTCAGAAATATACATAAGGTTGTTTTCATTTCACCTATCCAAAAATACATGTTGTTTAATCACAAGAGCATTCAATCGCTACCTCGATGCATTCATTGTAGCATTTTGTACTTCACTTTTCTACAAGTTAGGCAACACAATCTGTAATCTCTGGAATATGATTCGTTGCGCTTTAGTAATTTCGCTTGATAAACACGTTTTCCTCTTCCAAATGGCTTTCTTTTGTTTTGGAAGTAGCGGAAACCAAATGTAAAGTTCAAGATTGTTTCCATTCCACCTTTTGGGGAGATTTACGAGCATAGAGTTCATTTAGAGGTAATTTCAGTTGCATTGAATGCAATCATTGGTACAATATAGATGTTTTCGTTTAGAAAAGTATCGTTCTGTGGTACAGGTTGATTTAGCTGATTTGATTTCGGAAAAGTTAAATTTGTTGATAGATGAGGGTACTTTGGAAGAGATTTGTAGAAATTATTTTGAAGAAAAGTATGATTGTAAAGAAATGATTTCTTGGTTAGAGAAGAACCAGCATATAACTTGGACGGATTTACATTCAATTTATTGTGATTTTGTTAAGAGAAAAAGTTGTTTAGAAAAAGCTCAAGAATTTTTGATAACATTCTTGAATAACATGAAAAAACAAACCAAACACATTCACTTTATAAGCACAAGGATTAAAGATGAAGAGCACCTTCTGTACAAAATCATTAGAAAGTTGTCTGCTATTCAACAGAAATACCAAGATATAAACGTACAAAACTATTACAAGATAATTACAGATTTTGTGGGCGGTAGAATCTTGTTGAAATATGCTAAAGATTGGAAAGAGATCGATGAATTCATAAGATCAAACGCAATTGACAAAAAACAAAACTACATAAGATTTGATCAAAAACCTGACTACAACTTTAGGGATCTTGACAAAAGCAGTGTTTACATAGTTGAAGAACCAATTCTATTCATGCGATTTGGTTCGGCAGATTTTACTTCCCACAAAATAAAAAGCAAACTTTCCTACAGAGGTTAGCGTTCAATTCATTATGTAGTCAAAATCTATGATGTGTATTGCGAGATACAGCTGAGAACCATGGCTGATGAGATATATGCCGAGTTCAGCCATGATGTTTGTTATCCGGATAATGAGAAAAATGTTTTTCTAAAGCGATATACGGATCATATATCGAAATTAACCAATGAAATTGATGATATGTTATCCATGTATTGGTATTTACCAGAAGACGCAGTCAATGTATGTAAGACTCACTATGCTGAAAGGGATTTAGAGTATCCTGTCATTGTAGAAAAATCCGAATTAGAATCTAAAAGCAGAGAAACAAAACAAGAAAGTAGAGAATTCTCACAAATTGATTCTGTTGTGAATCCTTCTGACCGGATTAACAGCAGAATAAAAACTGGTTTGTAATCGTGTTAAGAAAGGAGTTACTGTGAATATGTACAGCGAAAACACACAAAAGTTCATCCGAAAGCTAAAACATGACAAGCTACGACAATATACAAGCCCAAATAAGGGCATGGATTTTAGAGATGAAATTGTTGTTGAGGATTATATAACCTACAATAATTTTCTAAAAACAAGTATCTTTCATTCTATTGCCCGGAATCATATTGTACCGAAACCTATAATGTTTTCTCACAATTCAGTAAGTTGATACTTACGATAAACCTGGTATTTGAAAACGAGGTGAACCATGCATTCTGTTAGTTATGATACTATTGTTAGACACTTCACGGAAGAACGAATTGCTGAACGTTATAGTTTTTTAGAGAAAAAAATGAATGACTTTATCGAAGCTTCCGGTAACGAAGGAATTGCGGAATGTAATCCAGACATCTTGCAACACGTTATTATGGACTACTTTGCAGACATTTTTAGGCTCAAAAACTTCCATTTTATTGATAAGGTCAATATTGTTAAAATCACTGCATATACTGTTACTTGGATCATTCGCAGAAAGCCAATTGTTCTTATCAGAGCGCTACGTGAAGACAATGATAAGGATATTTTTTTAAATGAACGATTCTGCATGACCCTTATTGTCAATGAAGTTTTGTATAAAGATAGTGAGGTTCCTCTAAACAAAGAGCAAATGGAATCTGTTGATGAGTATATCGACCTGTTTCTATACTTTTTAATGTACAGGCAGTGTGATCCACAGTCTATTGAGCTTGCTATGAGCTCTTTTTTAACCGGAAGAATCACGAGTAAGTAACCAAAGTTCTTACCGAGATCACTAAGGTCTTTAGGAAGAGTGATGGAAGAGGAGGATATGATGAACGTTACTGATTCAACGAAAGCGAAAGAAGCCGCAAAGAGATTTATCGAGGACTTGAAAAGTGGTAAAATCAAAAAAGATGTTCTACCCAATAAAGCAGAGAACTATACAAGAAAAGAAGAAAAGAAAGATTTCGAACACTTTTGCAAATTTGCAGAAACAGATTATTACAAAGAATTGATCAATAGGGAATACTGAAGATACAGCCCACAAATATTACTATTCACCAATCAACCCAATCCCCCTCGTTCGCCCTGTAATAGATTGAAAGTGTATCAAAAAGTCTAGACAACCTTGTGGGTCTTCATATGAAAACAACCGCACATCCTATTGGCTTGTTTTAGAGTCCAAGATTATTTCCGCACCACCTAATAGTTTTTTGATATATTCGAAATGTATGAAATGGAAATAACAATCCCCCCCCAGAAACATAGGGTGGTTACTAATAACCGACTCACGAGTAGTCTACTTATGAGTAAGTTATACACTCTATAGCGACAGGAATGATTCGTCGTAGTTAATAAGTTGGATATTTGGCTTGGTTTCGGATATCGTTTTCAAAGTGTTTGTAAATCCTGATTTTGAGAATAATATATAGTGCTGGTTTTGAAAACTTTTTACCATGGAAGCGATTGTTATGATCTTATCTAATACCTCCTTACCAACCGGTTCTGTTGTCCATTTGCATTCACCTAGGAGTGTTCCATTGTCCCCCTGCGCAACGATATCAATTTCGTTTTGCTTCTTGGTTACTGGATTTGATCCCCACCAGCGTCCGATCGTATGAAATGGAAACGGTACGAAGGAAGACCAATTTTTACGCATTAAATATTGTGTACAAACGTCTTCAAAAATAGGACCAATATAGTGGTTGAGATTTGGTATAATTCGGTTTTGTAGTACTTCTTGACCGTGATTTGCTTCTATACTGGAATTGTTTTGGGGTATAAACCGATACCAAAACTTGAACATATTATCCCTGAGCTTGTAAATACCGTTTCTTTCAGACTCCCTACCGATGGGGTATTCTTTGTAGACAATTTGAAGCGATATCAATGATTTCAGATACTTTGCACACTTTTTACCATCTTCGCCTGTTTTTGTTGCGATCTCATTTAACTTGCTAGATCCTTTGGCTACCGCCTGTATGATTGTATTGTATGTGGCGGGCTCTCTAAGTTCTTGTTTGAGAAGATTTTCGGGCTCTTCGTATAACGGACCTGTTTTTGTCAAAAAATTATCATGTATTGCTGCATATACATTTGGTGATTCCTGGCAATAACACAAGTACTGCGGATTACCTCCAAATGCAGCGTATGCGATCATTTTTTCTTCCAAAGAGAAGGGAGAAAAGAACAATGCGCTATCAAAAAAATCAAATGCTTCCAGTTTTATTTGAGCAGTTCTTCTTCCGTATAGGGGGCTTTGGTATCCCAAAATCTGGTTTTCCATAAAACTCATGGACGATCCGCACAGTAAAAGAAACAACCGACTATTCTTAAAGGTCGTATCAATGAGTTTTTGTAAAATGGAAGATAACGCAGAATTGCTATTTGCTATATATGGATACTCATCAATAGCGAGGACGATTCTTTCTCCTTTTGCTTCCTTGACGATATAGGTAAATGCTTTTTCCCATGTGGGAAACGTATCTATCATTGATTTTGCTGAGGGAAAAACGGTCAATACTTTTTCTGAGAAATTTTCTAGAGCGAGTTTATCATTTTGTTCAGTGGCTATGTAGAAGATTGCTTTTTTCGCCTCAAGAAATTTAGAAATGAGTGACGTTTTACCCACCCTTCGCCTTCCATACAGAACAACGAAGCGAAAGCTATCGTTGGAATATTCTTTGTTTAAAACATCTAATTCTTTTCTGCGACCTATAAACATTTTACCCTACTTTCAAGTAGCCTACTTATGAGTAGGATAAAGAAAATTGCAGCATTGTCAATAGTGCATTCACTATTTAAAATATATTCTTTGTTCTGTCATTTGGCATCACCTTAAAGTTGGGGAGTTTACCCCACTTTTTTTCACAGCATAATAAATCTTCTTTTGTTAATCCAATGATTCTATCTTTCATTGCCGGGTCCTTCAATGATTTACACAAGTTCCTTCATTTTGTCGGTCCAACGATTTACCCCCCGCCATTGTACAAATCATTATCATGACAGTCATTTATGAGCCTTTCATAAATAATCTTTTCCATTTATGAAAATGAAAATGAAAAAATTTTTCATTTTTACCTTGCGCAGATAAGAACTATTTGTAGAATTTTTTTGTTGGTGTTTGTACTATTTTGGGTGTTTCGGCCCCTCATTAGGCAAACTCCTGTTATATTGAAGGAAACTACCGAATCAGTGAAATTGGTAACCAATGGTGCAAAATGGAAAAGCCCCATCACCACAACTTAGGTGGTTCGGAGACGTGGGAGCTATGTTCTCACTACGAGAAGTTTACTCTCCTATGTCTTTGTCTTATCATACACTGAAAGTGTTTGTTTCAAATGTTTCTGTGCGAAGGATAGTACACGCGAATACTACCATGTTGTTTGTGCACATTGTTATGAAGTATCACTTTTATATTGTCTGTGGAAAACCTGGCACATTGCCATGCAATGCTTTCTTTTACAGTAGTTCGTAGGTGATACTTAAAAGGTGGTTTTTATGATACGTAAATGCTTTTCTTTGTGTTTGTCAATATGTTTAACTGCAACGATTTTTATTTTTTCTAGCCCTTTAGGCTTTGCAAGCGATGATATAACTGCTGGAAGCAGTTTGGTAAAACTTGAGCAAGCAAATCAGATTTTGCAGTCTAATAGAAACTGTTTTACTGAAAACAAAGGCCAGTGGCCTGAAGAAATTTTCTTTGTGGGTAATACAGACTTTGGAAGAGTAGTTTTTACTCAGGGGGCTATCTATTATCAACTTATAAACACAAGTTATTCATCAAAAGATCGCATTGATCGTAATGAGATAGAACATCACAAGGAGTTTGAAGTTGGAGGTTTGACGCAAGCGATTGCAGGACCCTACCCAGAAATGGACGATTTTGCTTTATCTGCTGTAACACATGTACAAACTATCAAGCTATCTTTTGTGAATGTTCAAACTCCTTTGGTCCAGGGAAAAATTCTTCAATCCCACCACAACAATTATTTTATCGGCAATGATTCTTCCACATGGGCAACCGACTGTCGAAACTTTTCACAAGTTCTCTATACAGACGTATGGGATGGGATTGACCTGGCATACTTCTTCACTCCTGACAGTTTGAAATACGAGTACTATGTTCACCCAGGAGCAGATGTCCAAGATTTACAAATACAAGTCATTGGTGCAGATTTGCTTTCAAATGAAGAGAGTTTAGAGCTTCTTACTCCACTTGGAAATCTGAAAGATGACAAACTTCTTGTGTATAGTCAAGATTCACAATTACCCATTCAAGCATCTTTTCAAGTACATAACGATACATTTTCTTTTGATGTGGATGAGGATGTTTGCAGAGATGAAACCATCGTGATTGACCCTATCGTATATAGTACTTACCTGGGGGGTACGCAATGGGATACAGCCAATGCTATTGCTGTTGACAACCTTGGAGCTGCTTATGTGACAGGCATAACAAATAGTCCTGATTTTCCCAAGACACAAACGAATGGTGGTGCACCTGCGCCTGGTTATAATCAAATATTAGACCCTAGTCAATCAACTTTCGTTACAAAGCTGAACCCCAGTGGTACTGAGATTTTGTACTCTACCTATTTGGGTGGAACTTCAGCAGAGAGTTCGGTATCCATATCTGTTGATGATTTGGGGAATGCCTATGTTACCGGTCACACCGCTAGTTCTGATTTTCCTATGTCACAAACATTCGGGGGTGCACCTGCGCCTGGTTATGATCAAACATTCAATGGATCGTGGGATGTTTTTGTTGTGAAGATTAATCCTTCTGGAACAGAATTGCTCTATTCTACATACTTAGGTGGCACCAATTTAGACCAATCTGTAGCGATATCTACTGATGAAGACGGAAATGCCTACATAATCGGCTACACTTACTCTGATGATTTTCCTGTGACGCAGACTATTGGAGGTTCTTTAGCCCCAGGATACGACCAATCTTACAACGGAGATCGTGACATCTTCCTGGTTAAGTTAAATCCTTCGGGAACGCAGCTCCTATACGCAACGTATTATGGGGGCACTCAATACGATGTAGCCTTGGATTTTTTCATAGATGAAGATGGAAATGCCTATCTAACGGGAGTAACGAGTAGTATCGACCTTCCCATGACACAAACCCTAGGAGGCTCCTCTGTACCTGGGTATGACCAAACTTACAAAGGAGCGCAAGATGTTTTTGTCGTGAAGTTTAATCCTTCGGGAACGCAACTACTGTATGCTACCTATTTGGGAGGTAGTAATCAAGACTGGGGATACTGCGTTGATGTTGATGAGAATGGATATGCCTATGTGACAGGAATTACCCATAGCCCTGATTTTCCCAAGACACAAACTGTAGAAGGTTCCTCTGTACCTGGGTATGATCAAACATTTGACGGAAGCTCTACTATTTTTGTTGTGAAGCTTACTCCTTCCGGGACAGAGCTTCTTTATTCCACTTTCTTAGGTGGGAGTAATTACAACTACATTTTATCGATTGCTACCGATGATAATGGTTTTGCATACCTTATGGGTTATACAACAAGTCCTGATTTTCCTATGGAAAAAACTCTAGGGGGCATGCCTGCACCTGGATATGACAAAACCTTCAATGGTTTGCAAGATGTTTTCATAGTAAAACTAAATCCCTTGGGAACTGAACTCCACTATGCAACCTTTCTAGGTGGAGATGAGTATGATCGTACTGAAAAAGGTGTCATCGATGACCAAGGATCTGTTTATGTTGTTGGATCTACAACCAGTTATAATTTCCCCATGACACAAACCAATGATGGTACACCTGCCCCTGGTTATGATCAAACATACAATGGAATTCATGATGGTTTTGTAGTAAAAATTGATATCCCAGAGCCTGTTTTAGAGATTCAGGTGCAAGCTGATAGGTCTACCTATTCAGAAGGGAATTTACCCATTCTTACTGTTGATCTCACAAATTCAGGAGATAGTTTTGCTACAGATTGTGAAGTGCTGATCACTCTACCTCCAGAGCTTGCGTTTCTTGAAGAACAGACCTTGTTAGCTACACCAGGACCCGGGGAGAGCCTTACTTTTCACGTAGGAGATTTGCTTTCTTCGAATACAACAAGTTTTCCTGTGTATGTAGAAGTAGTCGAAAATGTTCCTGCCGATACAGATGTCTTCTTATACTTTGACGCTACTTGTCTGGAAAATGCTACAGACAGCACATCTTTCCTCTTGCGTTTGCTTCACATTGCTCCACCCCCCTCTTGCCCCAACCTTTTTATCGAGGGTACTCCAAACAAAACCAGCTATTATTTCCGTGAGATGGTGTATTTGAATGTAACCGTGCGCAATTTAGGAGGACGGGCTACTCATGTTACAGTAGATGTAGAGCTTCCTCGAGAGCTAACCTATGCTGGTTGCGACAAATACCGTGCTACATCCCAGGGGAATCACCTTTCCATTGCAATTGGAAATTTAGATACTGATGAAGTCATACGATTTGTGTTGTACCTGGAAGTAACTACTGATGTTCAAAAGAAGAAAACTGCACCCATCGTTCTAGATATGTATGCGAAAGAATGTGATGCATTTGCACGAAAAATAGTCAACATCACACTAGAACCAAAGCGAACAGGACAACAAAACCTAGATGTATCTGTAAAACTGTTAAACCTGGAGTTTGATGAAGAAACCGGACAATATTATCTTCCCTTTGATCAAACCCTGGAAATGCAATTGCAAGTTTCTGGCTATGAAACGCACTACAATTACACCATTCACTGGGGAGACGGAGAAACCACTACTCTTGACAAGGAATCCAGTGCCACTATCCTCCTCAAACACAAGTTCACTGCCAAAGGCTCTATGAATATCAAAATCACCATCCAAGACCCCGGCGGCAGAGAAAAAACCTCTACACTGTATGTAACGGTGAAATAGAAAAAGATGCCCTATCTGTTTAAAATATCTCATAACAAGATCTTTTTCTAGATGGGGCTTTATGCTTTGCAGAGCAATGGTTAATGGTTGTTAAGAATCTTTAGCTATGGGGTGTAAACTTTGGATATCAATAAATTTTTACATGTTCATGTTTGTACTGGTGGATTGGCTCTATCGTTACCAGTTCCAATTGTTTCATCTAGTTTAGAAGGTATATCTTCTGGTTGTAGGTCTATTTTAATAAACCGTGTAAAGTCTGATCCTAGTAGTGAAAGATATCGCTTTTTTGAGTCAATGAGAAACTATAAGCAATACTGTCTAAGCTATAAAATTTTACGTGATAAACTTCCAATACCACATGATTTAGATTTTCTGAGTATTATCGAAAAGGTATCGAATTTTGAACTCTTCGAGAGTAACATTGATGATAGATTGCCAAAAATTGAGGGAGTAACAAACTCACACCTTTTGATTACTATGTCTCCTGATGGTAAAGGAAGAGGATATGCAGTTGAAAAAATCAAACAAATATTGCAAATAGCCAATCCAGATATGTACATCTTTATCATTTCTTGTGAAAATGGTGCTAGAGTAACTACTAGTTTTTACATGAAAGAATTGTTGAATGTTTGTACAATTAATCAGCTTCAGCATGTGTTTTTTTTGGATAGCGTGGTTGATAGACTGGTACCAAAGAAGTGGAAGCTTGAAGACAATAAAAACCTTCTTCGAATCGACACTGAGAAATATTTTAGGTGGACGATTGAATATCCCATATGGCAATCAGAAACAGAAAAGAAAGTTTGCCTAGGTATACTGGAGAACTTTTTTCATCCAAAATATAGAGATCATGTTTGTTTTGTAGAGCATGGAGAATATGAACAAGAATACTGTATGAAAACTTTTTGTGTGAACGGTTTACACTACGCAATTGCTATTCTCCAAGAGTACTACTACATTAAAAGTGGTTTTGATCCGGGAATGATTAGTGCAGTTTTGGATGAGAATCATACCTTGTATCACTTTGTCCAAAACATTATCGAAGACTTGAAAAAAGCAACCTTGCACATGACAATGACGAATATGAAGAAAATCGATAAAGCAGTTGATATGAAAAAAATTTGCGTTACTATTGACAGTTACATGGATGCTTTTATTGAAAGATTAAAACTTTTAGAGGATGATAGAAGAAGAATACTTGCACCCTTACTGCGATTGTCGGATGTGTCTCAAGACATACGAACTAATATGAAAAGCACTTTTGAAGATTTCAAGAATACTTTATGCGATAAAAGTTATCTTCCAAATGTAGTTGAAGAAAAAGTAGACAAATTCTGTGATAGTTTGGATGTTATGATTAAAGAGTATGAGAATTTTGCGAATTTGCATGAATTTGAAGAAAAACTAGTTTGTAGATTGTTAGAACCAATCAGTTATTATAGGTTTCTTTGTTCGGATTGTGATTTTTTATGTGCTGACACTCCCACAGGAAATTTAGAGCTAGAAAGAATATCATTGTTAGTTCATTATGTAATATTGGATGTTTGCACGCGATGGAAAAAGAACATGAAGAAAAAACTTACTTTTGCTTAACCAAAGGAGAAACGATGGAATATCAAAGCCCCACCAAAGGATTAGCAAACTGGGAAATTGACACGATGATTGAGATGTATGGAAAAGACTTGTTACATGTTTTTTCTACGATATTTGATGATTATCCAGACAGCATACCAAAGCTACATAAACGAAGAAACACTTTTTCAAATAACGAGTATGATCATTTTACATCCTTACCCATACATTCCTACAGGGAAGTTTTAAAAGAAATACAGAATGAATCCCATTTTGATGAAACTTTATTTGAGTCTCCTTTGTTTAGTAAAGAATGCTCAGAATCATCAGATAGTTGGGCGATGAGGATTCCAATAGGAAGTAAAATATCGAGCACTTTTCAAATATCTTATTGTCTCGACTACTATGAAAGTGAAGTAATGGAAGGTAAATGTATAAAAGGAGACGTTACTTTTGTTGCAGGTGAATTGAATCACAAATCCTATGGTAAGCTTAAAGAGTATTACTTTGATTTGATCATGGGTAAAGGATTAAAAACCATACCACATATCAATTGTTTTGCTGGTCCAGATTTATCCTGTCCAGATGATTACAATATTGACAAGGATTCTCTCGCAGACTCCAATTATTTTATTACCTTGTTTTTAAAGAATCAATATCAGGATAAAATACGACTTTATAAGGTGAAAAAAAGAAGTAAATTCCATTTTATCGTACACCAGTTTAATGATAAACTCTGCTTAATTGAGGATCCACATCCAGAGTTTCACGAAAGAGCAGCTACGATGGTTTTTAATAACCCTGCACTTTGCAATGCTCTCAGAAGTATTGCTGATTCTTTCTACAACTCTTCCTCTTCGACCTTGTTACAAAATGAGGATGATATTCGGAGCAGTTTGATGCATGAGTGTGATATTAGAAAAAGATCTTGCAGTGGATTATAAGAAGAATCTATAGCTATACATGTATTAACCTTAATATTGAGATGATTTTTTTTGTCTTGTTTTTGGATATGATTGTTCACAACTATCTGTTCTAAAAAAAGAAAGGCAATTTGGATCCAAAAATAATCTGCTATGAGGATGCTGTTTGAACTGCATAAATATATAAAAGCCATATAGCAAGTAAAGAAAGGCTTGTTGATTGAAGTCACCATACCCCAAAAGACGCTGTATCAAGGATTAGGCATTGTTATGCCTAGCTTATGGGTAGAATCGAGTTCAGATAACGAAAAAATATGCAGCTTGTCTGGAATTACTATATATTCGATGAGCAAATGTTTTTACTCGAAACTAAAATGTTCCTGGGAAAAACTCCTTAGAACAAAAGAATAGTTTAAAGAGATATCCAAAAAATTTTTTACGAGGAGACAAAAATGAGTGTTAACAAATGGGTAGTTACAATGGTTGCTATTTTAATTTCTATTTCTCTTTTAGGTTGCCAATCATCTACTGAGCAAGCAGAATCTTCACCAAGTCAAACTAAAATATATGCCGATTACGATCCCAGTCTAGTGAAAAGTTATAACATTGTAGATACTGAAGATATTAGTATGAAAGCCCTTGATAAAAATCTTTCATCCTATACAACCCGAGAAATTGAAAAACTCCCCATGAATATTCGAAAAACCTACCGAATTGTGGTACCAGAGAATATTACAAAGGAAGAGATTAAAGCTACTGCCATTCAGCTTGTTTTAGATAAAACCAAAATGGATTCAGATATTGATGAAATTGCCATTTTTATATATGATCGTGAAGAGGACTCCGACGGAGCTTATACCCTCGGTAAAGCCGAATGGTGTCCCAATGGTCAATGGGGTGCGGTTACCAGCAAAATTGCATCCACTAATGACAGATCTTCTTACAAATTTGCCTTTAATATCAAGGACAAAGTAGGTAATGTAGACTTAGAAAATAAGCCCACTGCCAGAGAATATGAAATTTATGACCTATATAATAAAGCTCTTTGGGAAGATCCTGATAGATCCGAAGAAGAAGTTACTGCAGAAGTAGCTAAGGAGTTGGGAATATCCGAAGAAGAGCTTGAAAGAATTTATCTGAAAGTATTCACATACAACATGTAGAAATACGAGTCAACTATCACTTAATACAAAATACGTACGACGTTGTAACATGCTAAAAATCATTCGTAACAATTTGTTCCAAACTGCAATCACTGCTTTCTTGTAA
>CAYRWA010000013.1:0-4525 GCA_964427915.1 uncultured Caldisericota bacterium | reverse complement strand
TGTTCTTGGTCTACATCAAAAAGGGTGGGATTTACTTGAAAAAAGTACTGTGCTTCTTCCTCGGAATGTGGCTTGTAGAAACTAATAGTATGGGCAAGTGAATCGTCCTTATTAGGTTTCACAGCGATGAATAAATTGCTCTCTATTGCTCTTTGGATGAAAGAATTGGTATCGGGATGATCTTTGCCGAGTGTGGCATACTTCATGAAAGCCATGGGGTACAGGAAAAGAGGATTCATCTTGTCATCGGGGAATTGTTGGTATAGGGTTTCCATTTGATCATACTGCTTCGTGCGAATCAATCTGCCCATAATAATGAATCGAAGGCCCATCGGATCATCTGTATCTAGCTGTATCATGTCCTGAAGTTTTTGGGTGAATTCTAGCTCTTCTTCTTTCTCTTCTTCAAGTAGTCCTTCAAGCTGGTAGTTGATATAACAAGCTTTTGCTCTCATATATGGTCGATAGCGTGAATCTGTCCAGCGTTTATCAAGTTCTCGATTGTCTGATTTGTCGTATTCTTCTGCTAACATTTCAGATGTAGCATACGCTTTCCATAAAAGCTCAAATGCTTCTTCGCTTGTTTCGGATAGATTGTGGGCAATCCACAGAAGTGCATCAATGGGCTCATCGGTGTAAAGTAGAGATTTGTAGATATACTTCATGGTGGATATACCACTGGATTGGTAGGCTTTGGCTATAAGGTCTCGATAAATGAAGTAGTTGTTTTCTTTTTCCGTGCGCTTGGTTTTTTCGAATTCAATATCCAAATTGGCAGGGTCGGCAGTTATTTTTTCCATCAATGCATTGGCTTCTTCTTCCGATTTGAAAGCGAGTTTTTCACTTATAAAGGCAATTTTCATGTTCATAACTTCTGCGAACCTTGGTTCTTCCATCATGGAATGAGGCGTCGCAAAATATACGTCTTGGTGAAACTCTCGAACCATTTCGGTCCCAACATACCCATTGCGCCAATCTACTATCACTTTACCAATATTTTTCATGATTGTAGGATACCAAAAATATTACATTTTTGCACATTTATTTCGTTTTTTTTATCAATATTCATAGCTGGTAGAAATGAAACGGTTTCGTATACTTTTTTTTACTATTACGCATTAAAGGAGCTATGAGATGCAAGCAAAGAAGAATAGATTACCAAAAGTTGTGTGGGCTTTATTGGCTATTGTTTTCGTTGTCGTCATTTTTCTTGTGATCTGGTTGTTTGCTTCTCCTACGATTTCTATTGAGAACCATTATCCTACTGAAAGTGGGGTGGGTAGTTTTGTTATGGTTGAGCTAAACCGTGACGTACCCCAAACCGATTTGAAGGTTTTCTATAGCGATGTGCAGATACCATTTACCCAAGTCACCGAGAAAGTGATTGGCCTTACAATTCCTTTGGATGCCAGTAGCGATGAGATTAAGGTTGCATACAAGAGAAGCAAAGACACAGCTCCTTTTACAGTGTTGGATGAAAGTAGAACAGAGCTAGGCAGAAGCAATTTAAATCCTTCTCCTCAGCCCCAAACAATACCTATTTGCGAGGATATCTCTATCACAATCCCGGGTCATTTTTTGCGTGATAAAAAACTTCTTACTGTGTCTCAGGTTGATCATCCTGCTGTTACCCAAGAGCACCCTTTTGAACATCAAAAGGTATATGATATCTCCATCGAAGGTTTGACACAGCTCGATGACACCATTGCGATTGCTATGAAATACGACCCTGCTTGGTTTGATCCAGACGTTCCCCTGGAAGAGCAATTGGACGCAGTAAGCTGGGACAAAGAAACAGGGGTTTGGGTCAATTTGTATTACCGCATTGATGAAGGCACGCAGACCGTGCACATGTTAACCGACCATTTGTCTTTTTTTACTCTTAGCCTGAAAAGTGTCTCGATTTTGGGTTTAGGGAAAACAGCAGCGGCAGTAGGAACCCTGGCATACGCAGGTGAATGGCTTGCCAACGACGTATATATCTCGCAGTGGAAAAATATCCGCATATTGTACTCAAAGAAAGGCATTTACAAGATGTTTCCTGATAAAGATTGGGAGCAGGTAATGAAAGGTGGGAATCTACGACTTCCTATGGGATATCGACATATCTACCCTTTTATGGTGCAGGATATAGGGAATATTCTTGAGAAATCGTTAGCATCCTATATAGATGCTGGCTTTGATGATCCCACAACAAAGAGTTTTCTGGGAGTGGGATACAAAAGGCGAGTCAAAGTAAAAATCGATTCCTATTGGAATTTTTATGGATCGGGTGAGTTTAACCATAGCTCTATATGGGATCTTATCAACATTCCCACAGAAATTGTGAAGATTGAATTTTTTGACACCCTGCAAAATGATCCTTCTGCCTATGCCAAAGCCGAAATATGGCTAACCCACATATTGGCCCATGAGCTGTTTCATTCTTTTCAGGTTCCCTATTATGGGATGTTTACCGAATGGAGAAAGGGCAAGCATCTGTGGTGGATGGAAGCGACCGCTGATTATGCCTCCAACGATATTGCATGGAAACGAGGCAATACTGTACTCAACACCCGCATTGGTAATAAATTCTTTGCCTATCCCCTGAACACTCTGGGTAGAAAATCGTTAACCTATAGAGGGGATGCATTGAACTACGAATACGTCAGTGCTATTTTTGTACGATTTCTTGTGCAGCAAAAAAATAGCTACCCCAAAGACCTTATTCAGTATGTAGCTAAAGCAGGAAAAGGGACAGAACCTCTCCAGGCTATTAAAAACTACGTGCAAGAACGACTGGGATATACCATGGACCAATCCGACCATCCATTGGACAAGGTGTATAGTGAATTTGTGCTTTGGATGTTTAAAAACACTGATTTCCAATTGGCAGACTTTGAGGATCCCTCCAACACCAATGTTGTGGCTGACAAACAGCAAATGATTTCCATACCCGAAGAGAAAGCTACCCTTCTGCTGAAAAAAGAAGAGACAGGTTCTGGCAATATGTTTGTCTACAAGGGCAATGCAGGCCATACCAGTTCCCGCGACTTGCCATCTCCACTACTCAATGTAAGAGAATCAGGCAAGGATGTACAGATCGAAGTTCAAGATGGCGACGTCCTGTATTTTGTTGCGCCCAATGGAACAGAGCTAGACAGAAAATCGGCCATGACCATATCGCATATTGCCAAAGATGGTGGAGAGAAAAAGCTATTGGCCAACTACGATTTTGAGGTAGGCAAAGACTGCACAGCAAAAGTGTGGGCAGTGAAAGTGTCTGTGGGGAACTGGAGTATCGATCCTGAAGAGATTGAAGAGGGAAAGCTAAACGAAGAATATATTTTTACCATCAAAGGAAGCTCTATTGCAAAAGGCATTTCCGAGGTGCGACTGGACTATGATTTTGGAGATGGGGGAAAGGATGCTAAGGGTAGCGTTACTGCTGCAGTAAGCTCAAGTGGAACCGTGGAGGTAGAAATCCCCTATACCTTTTTGCCTTCCGAGAAAACACAAAAAAACGAAGATTTGATCGTTACCGTCAAGGTTGATATATTTACCGGAGACAGCACACTAGGAAGTGTGTCGGCAACGGTTACGCTGGTTCCCATTCAGGTGACGATTCTTCCTCCTAGGCTTATGACCTATGAATTAGTCGCTGGGGCAACGGAAGTGGAACATCCCTTTGAGGCCTATGCCAGCGAAGAGGGAGAATACATTTTTGAATGGAATTTTGGAGATGGATCATCCTTGGAGCGCACACAAGGAAACACGTCGGGTATTACACATATATACAACGAGAAAAAGACCTATTATCCAGAAGTTATCCTGTATGACCTGGAGGGTACTGTTTTGGCAAAAGATAGTATCACCATCTTTGTAGAAGATGGCGGAGAAACAGAGTATGTTTGGGTGCTAGTGAATATTGTGGATGACAAAGGTGAGAAGCCCCTCCAATATACATCCCCCGATTCTCTTGGTGTAATGGCACACGGAGAAGCTACGTATCAAAGAGGGAATCATGTATTTGCAGTAACTCATTCCGAAAATCCAGAGAGTGATTTTACTACGCAGGTCAGTTGGACTCCTCCTCCACAAACCCTACTGCCGGGACAAGAAAGTAGCCTCAATTTTTCCGTGAAGGTTCTTCGTGATGCCCCAGGTTATAGCCGTTTTGGGACAAAAGTATCGGCTACATTTATTCGGTATTGGCCTGGAGATGAGGGACCGTATAAAATACGTCCTGCTGGTGGTAATTTTGCAGGTTCTTACCACTATCTTGACTCATTTGAAGATACGGATGGAACTTGGGAAGTCGCATATAACCAAATGTTTAACGATTATATGTCGCAAACCAATACATTTTCTGCACTTGTGCCTGGGGTGGATTATACGTTGACAGAAGATAGCAACGCGCAGATGGGCATACTTGTCTCTTCCTACGCAGCTGCTGGGGATTGGTATTTCAAAACCTACTATATATATGAGCTGCAAAGTATAAGTCCTTCTACCAAGGAATTGGATACAGAAGGCGTCGATGGAA
>CAYRWA010000012.1:0-9402 GCA_964427915.1 uncultured Caldisericota bacterium | reverse complement strand
CAAGGTCCAATGGTTGATCCTGATACAAAAGTTCAATATCAGTTCCATCATCTTCGTACCAATCATAGGTATCAGATTCAAAAGGAGATTGATCTGGAACAGAAGAAGCAAAATCTTCAATGAATAAGGGAGAAGGGTTGTTGTTTGTAATATTTGGAGTCGAATTGCAACAAAGATTACTGACAGAAAAACAACTTACTACAAAAAGAATCATTCCCATATGTCTAAATGTAGTCTTCGAAAAAGTGTGTTGCTTTTGTTTCATACATTGCTCCTTACTTTATTTTCTACTTTTTAACTGATAGAAGTGTGGACAAATAGCTGGACACATTAGATAGCACACTTCTTTCAATAAAGATTCAATCAGTTACCCTGAAAAATGGGAACAAATTATCCAATTATTTTATTGGCATTTTCTTTTTTGTTTGCCAGAGAGGATATATTCATAGAACAAGAAGGAAATCCAAAAAACATCCTCGTACACTTAATACCCAATATATTCTTAATCACGAATTTAGAACGTATAGAAGCCGTCATGTTTCATTGATCTGAAACAAAAGACAGTTATTGGGAGTATCTTTTTCGATTATTTGTAGAAAAAGATATATGTTTTCATTGATATGATAGAATTCTGCTTGGGCAATTTCTTGATTTACGGGGAGTTCTATTTGTGAATATGTTCCAGAAGAAGCTTCAATTCTCGATAATATTTTACCCTTTTCATGAAATGTGTAATATGCATAAGAACTAGAAGAATAAATCGCATCATTACACATTCTATTTTCATCAAACAGTGGTTTCCGAATTGGGATTTGCCATTGTATCGAACCATCTTCGAAAGAAAAAGCTGTTATGCAATCAGAATCAAGAGCTTTCAGTTCCCCTTCTGTTTTCGATGTGGAATCTGTTTTCAGTAGTAGATAGGGCTTTGTGATATGTATTTGAAATGTAGAATACCAATTGATAGGAAGTGTTTTCCACTTGATCTCTCCAGATTCAACATCCAAACAAACCAATCTAGTTTGTTTCATAGATTCTTCTTGATTCTCCTCTACAACAGCAATAACTTCTTCTGAAGTAACACCACAAAAAACGTGAAGATCCAATATGTGTGAATCCTTTTCTTGAACTGACTCATCAGAAATGTATTTCTTCCATTGGACCTGCAGTGAATGATTTTCTTGTAACATACATTTCATTACGTACACTCCCGATGTATCATATCCTTGAAAAAAAACTGCTGGATCCTTCCATACAACACGTGTGCAGGGATTTAAATGTAAGCTTTCCCACCAACCATTTTCATCATACATTGCGATTTGTTCATCGATACAAATTTGACCTGAAGAAGATTCTATAGCAATGTGCTTAAGAAAACTTTTGTTGACGAAATCAATGTACAAAATATGGAAGATGCCATCCTTCTCATAGGGTTTTTGTAAAGGATAAAAAGAACCATATTGATCCTGTTCCGGATAAGTCCATAGAAGATTGCCTTCACAACCCTGTGTACTCAGTCCATATTCCCCTCCATTCCAAGTGGTACCGATGCGATACAAATATTGATTACTGGAGTAATAAGGAAGAGTGAAAAGAAAAATGGTTGTAGTGCCACAAGATTCAAGAGTGTTTTTATCCAACGAAACAGACTGTATATGGTTACGATCTATGACTCGATCTACAACAAGGTAATTCCCTACATTCGAAACATCACTAAAATTAGAAAGAATTTCATGCAATAGTGGGTTATTTTGAATATGATTTGTGTGATTTGACAACTGATGAGTAATACAAAATCCTTGATTTGATAAAATATAGACAGCACCATCGTCATTGCAGAATTGAAAGGATATATCGGATGTTGTGTCTTGTGAGGGATATTGTTTACTATATTCAAGTTGAGCATCAATAAGTAGTGAAATGGATAAAGGTTGGAGCGGTATCATTGAAAGGTTATTGGACATGGCGAAACTTGTATTTTCATCAATACTAGATGAGTAAATACTCTGTTTCTCGGTACCACAAGAAACGCAGAAAAAAAGTAGTGAAGCTAAAACGAATCCAATTAGTCTTTTAGTCATGATAAAACTCCTTAATCAGGTAAAGGTGAATAATCAGTAGGTATGTCAATCTCTTTATTTATTTGATTGAGGAATCGAATCCAACATTTGTAGTAAGCCAATTTGCTTTTATCGGCATTAGTAACCCTAGAATTATATCCATATATGAATCCAGCCCAATGCCAAAGCGATGGCATTGATCCACCATACATTACTCCTTTTTCGCTCCGATATGCTCTATTTAATACAATACCAATACTAGCGCCAATATTCCCAAAGGCATTTTTCTTCCATAAATTATCATCTTTGTCATATCCCTGCAAGTTTTCAAAAAAGATAGATTGATACAATAAACCTTGATAATCATCCCATCCTTGGACAAATGTTTTGTCATTGATTTGCATTAATCCATAATCAGTGCTAGTTACTTCACCTTCAGTATTTTTATTCTGTGTTTCTTGATCTAATGGTAATCCACCAACATCTGAAAAATTACCTTGAGTTCCTCCATGTTCACAGTACATAAGAGCTTTCATCCCCCTGGTAATATCTACCATTCCCAAAAGAGTACCTTTTCCATCTTTTTGGTTGCTATAAGTTGATTTCCATGGTATTTTCCAACCTTTTTCTTCAGCTATACTCAAATGATAACTCACCCAAAAACCAAAAATCATATCAAATTGTCCGTGATCTCCTCCTGCTCTTGGATCATTTAACATTGCATTTGTGATAGCTGCCCCCCTCGTAGCATGGAAGAAGAAAGTGTATAAAGGGTTTGATCCAGTATATATCTTTAACCAAGTTTTATAGTTGTTATAAGCAAAATCATTTAAATTTAACATGAAATTAAAAATATTACCTACTGTTCCCCCTCGATTTTGTAAATCCCAACAAGCATCATTGATGGCCTTCGCAATAATCTTACCCTTATCAGAACCAGATTCAGATACAACCTTTGTTACTTTTCCATTTTTGTCTATAGTAATGCTGATTTCTTCTTCGTCAATTTCCAGTGTGTAAGTTTTTGTTCCATCTCCATTGTCCGTGATTTGACCATCTGCTTCTCTAAACAACCGTCTATAATCTGGTACAAAACTACACGCATCATTCATATCGTCTAGGTGTTGGTTGGCAACGCCATCTACAAAGGTTCCATTGCCTTGTGTGTTGACTTCAGGCAGCATACAAGGATCATAGTTTGATTGTACATTGGGTCCACTCATTCGGGGTGGATTACCAGTGTTTTCTGGAGAATTGCCGGTAGGATCAATCAAAGTAATGGGATCGTTTTGGCAATAAGTATATCGGTTTTGAGATAAAGGAGAAGCAAGCGATCCAGGGATGGAATCTTTGGTTAGAAATCGTCCGGTTTGAGCATCGTAGTATCTTGCATGCATGTAGTACAGAGATGCATCGGTATCGTATTGACATTGGGCATTACCAGACAAGAAATGGGGTTGTGTGATAGTGGGAGTAGAAAGAAGAATGCCATAAGGAGAATAATAGTATTCTTCAAGGATGTCTCCTTGTGAGTCTGTAATGGCTCTGGTATTGCCTCTGTGGTCAAAGATGTAATAATAGGGTACGGTGTCTTGTCCTACAGTTTTGGTAAATCCCCACGGATAGTACTTCAGTGTATACAGAACAACAAGTGTGTTTGGATTTTTGTGGATTTCGGTTTGCAAGGAGGCCCCACTGTAGTGATAGGTGATGAGTTCTGTGGAGGTGGTTTGTTTCGTTCTATTCCCGTAAGCATCGTATTGATACTGGATGGTAGAACTATCAGGCAGGGTGATTTGCTTCAGGTTTCCTCCAACGTAGTACGTATAACTTGTTACTTCATTGGGGATTACGGATGTTTTTGTTTTTGTGATTCGTCTCCCTTGGTTGTCGTATGTATATTCGTATGATTCTATGACAGTTTGAGTAGACGTATCTTTTTTTGTCATGGCCGTCATCTGATCTGCTACATTGTAGGCGTAATATTCTGTTGTATCGGTGGAGGGAGTTACAAGCCGTTTGGTTAACCGGTTGTTTCTTTCATCATATGTATATGTGTATGTGCCCGATGGGGTGCTTGCAGTTAAAAGTTGATCTTCGTTGTCTCGGGTGTATGTGTAGTTGGTCGTCGTTCCGTCCATAAAATCTTCTTCGGTCAATATGCGGGATGCAGCACTGTAAGTAGGCGTAAAAGATGCAATAGTAATGTCTCCCAGGGCAGATAATCGGAATAGGTTGTTGATTGCAACCTGGTATTCCCATGCTTCTTCACTGTCAATTCCATATTTCTGTTTGATTGTTTCCAGCGTTCCCTGGTTCAATTTCCATGTCAGGATAATATCTCGAAACACTCGTTCTGTTAAGTGCCCTATTTCAAGGAAGGAGGGTTGGTTTGTTCGAGTAATGTTTAAATTTGATGGGTTGATGCGGGGATTGATTTTTGAGGAGTTGTCGCTGCTGGGTTGGGAGAAGATACTTCCTCCATCTGGTATGACGTACGTCAGGGAGGTGGGACGGTTGATTGCATCGTAGACATAATGAACATTTACCGTAGAGGGCAATGCTTCTGTAGTTAATCGATTGGCATTGTCATAGTTGTTGATGTAGGTTCTACTTCCCGGTGCTTGCAACTGGGTTAAGCGAGAAGCATCGTCGTATGTGTAGTTTGTAGCATTTCCATCGTACGAGGTTTGGGTTGTTCTTCCATCGTGATCGTACGTAAACGTGGAGACTTTTGAATCAGGACCTGTCACTTGGGTGGGTCGATCCAGGTTGTCATATGTATAACTAAAAGAACCAGTAATAGAATCTGTGGTTTGTGTAATTCTGTCTAATGCATCGTATGTATAGGATACCGTATGATTGTCGGAGGCAGAGACTTGGGTTAGTTTGTGCCATGTATCATAAGTGTTTTGGATGGTTTCATTTCCCGGAAGAGATATTTGCGTGAGTTGAGACATGGTGTTGTATGTGAATGAGGTTTGATTGTTTAATGGATCTTGACTTGTTGTTGGTCTGTACAGGGCATCATAGACATACGAGGTTACTGATGCGGATGTGGGGTTTAATCCTGTTGTTGCGTTGCGTGTTCGCTGTGTTAGATTTCCGACTGCATCATATTGGTATGAAGCTGTATGGTTGGCTGGACTGGTTACCTGGGTAAGTCTGTTGATGTTATCATATACAAAGCCTGTGGTTCGATCCAGTGTATCTTCGAATTCTGTAAGTCTTCTTGCGTCGTCGTATGTGTTTTCGGAGGTTTGATTTAATGCATCGGTTGTTTGATCAATCAGATCTCTAACGTTGTATTGCCATTGTGTAAGATGGTTGAGCGGGTCTCGAATAGAAGTTGTATTGCCTACTTCATCGTATGTGGTGGTGTACGTATGATTGAGTGGATCGGTGGTTGTTACGACTCTATTCAGTGCATCGTAGGTGGCAGAATAAATTTTACCAAGGGGAGTGGTTACTTGTGTCTGATTTCCATTTAGGTCATAGGCAAATGAAGTTGTTTCAGACAATGGATTTGTTATCTGGGTTACATTGTTAAATATGTCATATTGATAGGAAGTACTTCTACTGGCTGAGTCTGTCATTTGGGTAAGTCGGTCTACACTGTCATACGTAAACGTAGAGGTTCGTCCTTTAATGTCAGTAAAGGACGTCATTCTTCCAAGTTCATCATAATCATATGTTACCGATTGAGAAGCTAGATTCGTAATGGTTTCTACGGGTCCAAATGGATAGTATGTGTACGTGGATGTTACTTGGTTCAATGGATTGGTTACAGAGACTAATCGATATTCTTCATCGTATGTCATTGTGTAGGTATGATTAAGAGGATCAGTGGTGGACAGAACATGACCTTCTTTGTCGTATGTGTAGGTGGTTTCATTGTTGAGTGCATCAGTAACTGATGTAACTCGGTTGAGAACATCGTATTCAAAAGAGGTTGTATGACCCAGGGGATCTGTAGAAGAGAGTAATCTTCCATGTCCATCGTATTGATAGCCTGTACTTTTATTGTCTGGGTCTGTTACGGTTATTAGCTGGTGCTGATCATTGTAAGTGAATGTCGTAACCCTATTTTTAGCATCGGTTACGGAGATGATTTGATCCATGATGTCATAAGCATAGGATGTTGTATTGTTCAGTGCATCAGTGGTGGATTCTAATCGACCGCAAACATCGTATGCATAGGAGGTTGAATTGCCTTTTGGATCTGTTATGCTGATCAACTGACCCAAATCGTTGTAGGTTAAATCTACATCTTTGGTCTGGGTGCCTGTAGAATTGGAATACGTAATTTGACTTAGAGAACCTCCAGGATTCAGTGTCATTTCGCTGTATCTCCCAAGGGAATCCGTCGTTTTTATCAATCTACCCAAGTCATCATAATCTCTATCTGTAACTTGATTGAGTGGGTCCGTAATCGTGTTTATGTAGCCATTTGCATCATATGTATAGGAGTATGTAGCAGTTTGTCCTGTTTTCCAGGTGTAGGTTTTACTTGCTACTTGTTGGTTTCCATTGTATTGTATTGTAACCGTTTTACCAGATGGAGATACAACAGATTGAATTGATGAACCATCGGGGGTGTAGTTTATTGTTGTTGTATTCCCTTCTCTGTCTGTATAGGCAATTGGTTTGTTATCACTATTGTATGCAATAGTAGCTGCATTTCCATCAGCATCCGTGATTGATGTAAGATTTCTTTGATTGTCATACATATATGTTTTCTTTTCATCTTCTGTATTTGGATTGCCATCATCAAGAGATTCTTCTTTTGTGGCTGGACTGGCATTTTCGGAGTCTGGAAAGAATGACTTTTTACATCCGTCTTCATCTTCAATGGATGCAATAGTGCCTTCGTGATAAAGAGTAACCGTCTGTTTTGAGCCATCGGGCTGCTCAATATCAATCATTCTTGGATAGGGGCAAGTGCAAGATATGTAATAATGGGCATCTTCCCCGGGATCTGCAGTGGTGTGACTGACATCAACACCAATGGCATAGAGACATGGATCATCCTCTAACCCAGGGGGAGTGATGGGTTGTATGTAAAACAAAGGATCTTTAACGGGCATTGAAGAAGTTGTTATGCTTACCCCAGTCAATAAACTTGACACAGCATCGTAGTCGAAATGGTATGTTTTTCCTTGTGGGTCGATTACAGATGTTATCTGATTGTTGGCATTGTATTGGTATTGTACCTGCTCGTTTAAAGGATTCCGTATCTCAACTAAGCGATCATAGGCATCGTAGAAATAGGACATACTTCTATTTGAATATCCATCTTCCACCGATATTACTTGTCCTTGGGCATTGTAGTTGTAAATCAGTTCTGCTCCAATAGAAGAAGTAATCTTTTGGATTTGACCATTTTCATTGTACCATCTAGAAATATCCCCTGTTGGGGTTTGTAGTTCAAATCTTTGCGTGCTTGGTTTGGATGTATCACAGATAAGTTTGGAATTGGTTACTTTTGGATTGTAGTATGTTGTTACTGTTGGAACTGCTGTTTGAGTTGGGTTGAGTACTTTTTGAAATGAATAACAACCTCCATTGTGATCACTCATTATCATTTCATCATTCCACGGGCCGATCGTAGGATCTCTAGGAAGAGGTATGATCCTTTCTTTTTTAGAATTACTTGGATCGCAAGGATCCCAGAAGTTAGGAGATGACTGCACCACCTGTTGCTCTAAACAACCTTTCAGGTCAAATCCAAAATGATTCTTGCTATACCCATCGCCTATTGAAAATCCAATTGGATCAATAACAAAGTCGTTATTGCCAATGTTGATTGCCATAGGGAAGTTTACTCCAGAAGGTCTGACGAATGCTTTTGTTTCGAGTTCCCCGTTGGTTCCTATGTCTCTTGCCGATATTGTTTCTACCATGGGAAGTGAGGACAATGGTTTTTGGACCGAGAAGTTCGGTTGTCCCATAAGGGATGCATCCGCTTGCATAACCGAGGTGAAGTTGGTGATGGGGTAGTTTGGGTATACCGTGGTTGATATTGGTGTATTGACAAGAACGGAGATGTCTACGGTATGATGTGGATTGGTAGTGCCTAGGTTGATATAGGGGATGGATTGGCTAAGATAGGGTGCAGATGGAAGTACCCCAGGAGGTGTAGTATCGTTATCCGGTAGTACTACACTTAATGCGTTGTTTGGGTATATGTCGGTTCCACTAACAGGATCCCCATTTAAAACTGGAAACGAGTAGGTTAAAAAGCAGTTGTTAGAGATGGGCCTTGGAGTTTGGAACGGTATATTTGATTGAGTAGTTGGAAAAACATCCTCATAGGTAAGATTTACCGATAACGTATCTTCCCCAAAGGGGATGAGTTGATCCATGGAATAGGCTGTTATTGAGAAAGAATGGATTGGATTGTCTACATCTCCAATTCTATCTACAAAAACGGATCGACCTGGAATTAACACTGGTGGGGTAATATTATCCATATAGTAGGATCCTCCATGAGAAGGATCGGAGGGAATACCCTGTATATCATATTTAACTACCAATACGGGAAGATTAAAACCTGTGATTCCATTGGGATTAATATCCGGAGTTGGTATAGAAAGACATATACCAAAGTCTGATTGTACACCCGAAAACCATGCATTTGCTATAGAGGTAATATTGATTGATCGATTCATTCTTGGTGAACCAGGTGATAGATCCCATGTGTTTGTAATAGGAGGGACTTGAGATACTGCCGTGGGAAGTATTGCTAGAGGATTGGTAGTTGGATTCCACGATTGGGTGATTGCTTTTGCTTCTACTAGGAAGGGGTTCGTAGCCATATCTTGGGTAACAATAATTTGTACACTGGTTAATGTTGCATCTTCTGGGATCAAATCTCTAAGATTGGGATATCGCAAATATGTATCATTTGTGAATGTCTGTCCCCCTATTGTGTAATTGGACAAAGACATCTGTTCATACGATTGAGTGCCATTTTGATCAAAGGACGATCCTCCTGCATAAAGACACAGGGATAATGGTGTAATGGTTCCACCTTGTGCCTGGGGATATAGAGGAGGAGTGCCTGGTTGTGCTTGTTCATTTGCCCAAGTTGCAAATTTTGTCAAGAAAGACAAAGGTTTTGTTATGTTTTCATCAATATCTTCCCACCCTCCTTTGTCATTTTTTTTATGAATCGCACGTGGGTAGGTTTTACTACTATAAATACCGGAAGAATATAGGTACTTTTTAGAATTCTTTGTTCTTTTATTTACTAGCTCTTTGGGCTTTTTTGCTTCCTCTGGGTTTGCTTCTGCTTCTTTTTGAGCGATACGAATGGATTCGCAGGGAGGTGGTGAATAGG
>CAYRWA010000011.1:0-7144 GCA_964427915.1 uncultured Caldisericota bacterium | reverse complement strand
AGCACATTGCCAGCATAAACCCCAACTCCTTGATGACGAAATTCACCTGGGTTCGTAACAAGATCTTTCATCATTAGTTTATGTGCCTTGCAAAAATCTATGATCGAATATGGTTGAAAAGTTTCTATCTGCGAGTAAGCATTATATGCATTTTTCACTTCTTGTATTTCACTTGGTGGACCAATCACGCGTCTGCCATTCACAATATCTGACACTTGTTCCAGTGAAAGTGAGTTATTCTCAATCGCCAACGACGAATGTATCGATCGAACATTACATTCTTTGCGAAGTTGCATGCTTACTTTTGGCAAAAGCACAGGAAGCATTGCAGAAATATCCGCAATCAGATTGACAATTCTATTTGTAATTTCATAAGGCGGTTTTTTCATCGTAGACCTTCATTTTATTATAAAATTTCAGAATGGTTCACAAAATGGATGAACCAGTGATTTCATTCTCTCTCGAGTTATTCCTCATTTCATTTTTTTAGCCATAATGAACAAATCTAGCATATTAATGACTCCATCTTGGTTGAAATCCGATTTTTCCCAATACTCTTTTTCACCTAGATAGGTACCAAAGTTTTTTTCAAAGAGACGAAAATCGCGCTGATCAATCTCACCATCTCGATTCAAATCTTCTTTGTGATAAACAATAGTCATCTGTATTTCAACTTCACAATCTCCGCCGTTGGAAGTGATAAATAGGCTTGTATTGAAGTCACCATCTGCTAAAGCAGTTGTATCAATTGTGATTTGAAATTGTTGTTCCTCTTGGGGATGAATCGAAAAATGATTTGTATCCATTTGGGTTGACACATCTTTAGATTGAATATCTCCTTCTAAAACAGCATCTCCAGAATTTCGTACTGTGATATGAGTACTTACTTCATCGTTTATATATATATCCCCAAGTTCTATGAATGCAGGCTCTACCATTAACTCAGGAGAAGCAATTGCATCGTTTGTGATGTATTGGATTAATAAATCGTATTTACCACCGTGATATGAAGTTTTCTCAGTTTTGATGTCTATAGAATTCGTGTTTGCTAAACTGTATATCCCTTTTTCGTCTACAACAAGAGATCTGCTGATATTCTCACGACTTCCACCAATATACATTGTCCATTCTATATGATTGTCAGGAAATTCTTCAGTAACGTACTTGGTGATAAAAACATGTTTGTTGTTTCCAGTGATTGAGTTGATTGCAGAGTTTAAGTTTGGAGAATTCGTTGTTCCTGCAATATACAGACAATCTAGGTAAGTAAATATACAACCAGCAATATCATCTTTGTCACCTCCCAAAAATAAACATACTTGGATATCACCGGTTTTTGAAATGGTTGAAACATACACATCTTTTTTGCCATGGTGACTATTGATAGAAGATGGTAAGTGACGTGATTCAGTAGTTCCAATCACATATAGTCTATCATCATAGTAAGAAATTGAATTGATTTCGTCATAATGATCTCCTCCAAAATACCGGAACCATTCTAGTTTTCCAGAACTAGACACTCTAGCAGTAAAACCATCACCCTTCCCTGAATAATCGTTTTTTGAGTTTTGTATATCCGAAGAAAACGTGACCCCAGAAATATAGGCAGCAAAAGAATTCGCCTCCATAGAAACTGTTTGGTCACAATCGCTCCCACCCACGTAAAGAGACCAGTAGAGTGTACCAGTGGTAGAAATTTTCATAACAAATGAGTCAGATTCGCCCCCAAAATAGGAATTCTTTGAATCAGGCATATCGACAGAATTGGTATACCCTCCAATGTATAATTCAGACATATTCCCAAAAGAAATACTCGAAGCATAATCGTAATCATCCCCCCCATAACAATATGATTGCAAAAGAACTCCTGTTTCTTTTTGAAAAGCTGCTACAAAAATATTGTATCCTTTTGGTCCACCAGAAGTTCTCTTTTTTGGTAAATTACTGGAATTTGTAGTGCCTGTTATGTAAATATAATCTTTGTTCACCACAATGCCAGATCCAATATCTTCTTTATTTCCGCCATAATAGCAGGTCCAGGCTATTTTATTTTCTTTTGTAATTCGCACAATGAGTGCATCACAGTTTCCTGCATAAGAATATTCAGTGTGTGTGATATTTTCAGAATTGGTATTTCCGATAATATAAATCCCCGATTCATCCACTACCATATCGTTCCCTGTGTCGGTCATGGAACCACCAATATACTCAGACCATTCCACAATGGGATCAATCACAATCGTCTCATTTTGATTGGAAAGTGGTGGAAGAAGGAAACTGTAAAACTGATTTTCACTAAGAAATGAGGCTGGATAAACTGTTTTTGAGTTACTTCCATATACTGTTAGATCTTTATCTATCAAAGATCCAATGGGTGTTTTAAGTTCAATTTGGTGAGATTGCGCAGTTATTTCTGCACCATCTATTCGGACGATAATATCCTTATAATCTCCGCCAGGGTGAACCAGAAAATCATATTTTAAACCTTGTGGGGTGAAATAATACATCAAGTCAATATTGGGCCAAACATCGCTATATGCAATTTTCGAGCAATTGGTACATTGAATTCCCCACCTACATGGATCATCCCCTATATAAAAGTTTGTATAGTGAGAAAGTAGGTCTAATCCCTGAATCATTGCAGTAGATGATTGTTGGAACGTCAAAGTAACCGTATGGGTTCTCTTTTCATTTGGATTCAACGAAAACATCTTTGAAGAATTACTAACAGAAACATTGGCTTGTACAATTGTATAATGAACTGCATTTTTCGTGAATGCGATTGTACCGAATTCCGTATTTCCCATATACAATATACTAGGATCCCATTGCCCCTTATTTTCAGTAAAAAAACATTGCAAGGGTAATTCAGTACCCACATGACTATCAAATGCTGAGAAAGTTTTCGGGGTAGAGCTTGGTAACAAAACAAACATGAGAAAACATGCAAGCAATTTAGTAAATTTTGACATAAAGCTATCCTTTTTTACTCATTTTCTTAGAAATGACGAATAGATCCTCTATATTGATCACTTTATCACCATTAAAATCAGCATCAGAACGATATTGTTCTTCTCCTTGTAAGCTTCCAAAAGCATCCTTGAAGAGAATATAATCGTCATCATCAACTCCACCATCATAATTCAAATCCCCTATCAAATTCACTACGTCTAGTTTTATCAACATTTTATACACTCTACCATCCCTATTTTTGAGATAAATGTATTCTTTCTTTTTGCCAATCGTTGTTTTAGAAAGATCAAAGCGAACACGTATTACAATGTCGTTGTCCAAAAATTCAGTCTTATCAACAAAAAACCAATAGTCGCTGGTGTCAACTTCACAAAACAAAACTCCTGTACCGATATTTGTTATTTGAATTTCTTCGATAACAACTTCATTCAGTTCGACTTGACCAAGGTTTAAAGAAGCTGGTTGAAAGATTGGAAAAGCCCGATTCTTTCGAAACTCTACTGAAAATGACATTTCCATTCCTGACTCAGAGATATCTGTAATATAAATCTCGAATGGAGAAAAATCTTTATAATCCTTCGAGTTGGGGGAAGTAAAAGGTGTAAATCGTACTCGTAGATTGTCTAAACAATATGTTGTGTAAAGGGTAGGATTCTGAGTATGAATCGCAGAATTCCTGTATTCTGGGTATCCATCATTGAATCTGAAACCTTGGGGAATTGAATCGTCAACATGATAAATGACAATGCCCTCATCCACAATACCGTGCCACCAATTGTCTGTTGAAATTCTTTGCCTGTTCTCAATCAAAAAATACTCCTTCGTTTGGGGGATATCAATGCGAAAAAGCTGGTTTTCTTTCCTTGATCCGAGTGCATTCACTGTATATCTGCCGTTACTTTCAATTCGTGTAGGTTCTAACCATCCCAAATAATATCTAGAAAATCCCGATAATCCAAAATTCCAATATTCTTTCCCCATAATATCCCATGGTCCAATTGGATCATATGAGGAGATGTAAGAATACAAATCTTCTCCCCCCAAAGAATGGAAGAATTCATGGCATAAGATTCTAAGAGATTCGTAATCATTATTGTTCAATATCTCTCGCACCATACAATAGTTATGAATCTTGTATCCATTGATTGTAACATCGTCTTGAGAATAACCATTGTGATACCAAAAAATAGAATCTGAGTCAGGAACACCTGCACACATGATGACAACATAATCAAGGATCTTGTCATTATTTGCATCATATTCCGACAGATCAAGATTTTCTTCCTTGAGCGTATTCACAACATCCCTAAGTAACACTCCAATGTTGCTGGATTTAGAAGAAGACCATACGCCACTGTATTCTCCTTTTTTACTAGGAAGAGTTACCCATTGACCGACACCATACTCTCCTTTTTGGATATCAATTTTCCCTTCGGAAGTTTCAAAGTAAAAGTTCCGCAAAGAATAATCTGTATCAATGCTTGAAAAAAAGTGTTTTTCAATATTTGCTAGTGTGTTAGTATGACGAACATCAGAGAATTCAACAAGCAGCGGTAATACAACAACATCAGCTTCATCACTCACTTTCTTGATACTACTATACTTGCTCCAATCAAGCAATATCTCGGCGAATCCGTCATGCTCATAATATTCACAGGTTACAAGATGTTCTCCTTGCTCAAAACGAACAAGAGAATACAAATCAATAGCCCCATGGCGATACCAATGGTCAATAATCAACTCATCGTCAATCCAAACTCGAATGCCATCATCCGAACGAAAATGGAATAAATACACACATGATTCAAAATCAAAATAACCTCGCCAGCGAATAGAAAATTTATCGATATTTAGTTTGTCAGGACTTCCATACTCCCATAAATACTTAATATCGTGTTCAATTTGTTGATATTCAAAAGGCTCCAAAAGGGTTGGATTGTTGTAATACTCAGCCAAATAGCTTCCATGAGGAATAGAATTTGCATCTTGTGCGTAACTATACTCTGCACCAATAGAAGAAACTAAAAAGGAAATTAGAACAAATCCGATGAATAGACGTACGGTGAAACCCTTCATTGATCAATCCTTTCGTGAATAATACAAAGATTCTTGTTCTCTTCTATGATCAAGATAACCCTTAACTCCTTGATCAAATCCGCTGTGCTGGAATAGATCAGAATTGTCTCATTGTGAATTCCAGGTTTCAAATTGGAAGGATCAACCCATACTTCAAAATCCTTTGTTGAAGAGGGGGGTAATGTAAACTCATTTTCCTTCAGTTGAATCCAATTTGCAGTAGTTTTGATAAAACCAACGAAGTCGGCTTGCCCAGTATTGCCTATCGAGAAGAATTGACTTTCATCTTTCCCTTTTCGATATACCAATTCCAAAGGGTAGAATAAAAATCCAGCAGGTTGTATAACCTCTACTTTTACATCAATAATAAAACTTTTCACATAGGATTCAAGTAGAATAGATCCTTGATAAACTCCTGGAGTCAAATGAGTTGAATCAAGCCACACTTCAAAACTTTTAGTTGAACCAGAGGGTAGTATAAACTCATCTTCTTTAAGCTGAATCCAACTTGTGTCTCGCTTAAGATTACCAAAATAATTCACTTTACCTGTGTTTACAACAGAGATTGTAAATTTCTGTGATACTTCGTTCACAGAAATTGTTCCAAAATCTAATCGATCAGGTTGAAATTCTATAAATATTTCATCCTTTTTAGGTTTTGTATGGTTTATCTTTGCGATAAAAGCATCGATTTTTGTGCACCCATTCATCGAATTTCTTTTTTGGATTAAGTCAGAAGAATACGTTGAACCCAAAACATAAATATCCGAATATGTTAGACAAATTCCTGCTGAATGATCATCATTGCTTCCACCGACAAAATGACTCCAGTTTATTACTCCATCTTTAGAAACTGAAGACACAATGATATCTTTTTGCCCTGCATTATAATTCTCACATTTCCAAAAAAAAGTAGAATTTGTTGTTCCAGTAATATATATATTATCATTATCATGAGCAATTGAAGGAGGTTCTTCAGTACGTGAGCTACCCAGCAGTAAACTCCAATTCACATCAAAGTCAATGGTTAGCTCTGTGATAAAAAAATCATAATGACCTGAGTTTAACAAAAAAGAACCCGGTATAGATTTTGATTCGGAATTACCTGCAATATAAAGTTTCTCCTCGTCTAAAATTGCGTCATATCCCCAATCATAACTATTTCCCCCATAACAAAATGTTTTATCAATTTCCCCGTTTTTCCTAATCTTTGTAACAAAAACGTCTGTAGTACTAGCTTTATTATTGATCATTTTTGGTAAACTTTCTGATTGTGTAGAGCCTACTACAAATATTTCAGTTTTATTGAAGAGTATTTTTTTTGACCATTCATTCCCGGTTCCTCCAAAATAATAAATCCATGAAACTGTAAAATCTTTTGTACATTTCCCATAAAACGTATCAAATTTCCCCCCATTGTGAGTGTTTCCTGAATGTCGTAGATCGATTGAACTCGTAGTCCCAGAAAAGTAGATTTCATTTTTATCTACACCGATAGACTCAATATAGTCATCTCTTGAACCTCCTATATACACAGAGGTTTCGATAGTGCCATTTTGTGTAATTTTCGCTATATAACCGTCCCAATAATACCGGCTTGCGATTCTATTGTTTCTCTTCTTTGGCAAATCCTCAGATTCAGAATATCCTGCAACATAGATCCCAGAGGTATCAACAGCAATACAATTTGACTCATCGTTTCTATTTCCCCCAAAGTAAACCGTCCACTCAATATCTCCATTGCTTGACATTTTGATAACGTAAACATCGTCATAATCAGTGTAATTGTTTTTCTGCTTATGCATGTGAGGAGATGATGTAACACCCGTAATCCATAAATAATCTCCATCTAAAACAATATCGCACCCATTATCTGACAATGAACCTCCAATATAGTAAGACCATTCGATGGTTGGATCAATTACAATGACTTCTTCCATGGTGGATTCGCATTGTATATGAAATGAATATGAATCATTCTTTTGTACAAAAGAAGCAGGATACTTTGTTTTAGAAGTTTCTCCAAACACTAACAAACCATCATCCATTATGGATCCAAGTGGAGTTTGTAATTCCAAACTCACACAGTGAGATA
>CAYRWA010000010.1:0-22088 GCA_964427915.1 uncultured Caldisericota bacterium | reverse complement strand
ACAAAGTTACAAAACTATATTTGTTGCTATGGGTCTTTTTCTTTTCATTGCCATTTTTCTTTGTTGTCTCTTTTCGATACTCTCCATTTAAAGCCCCTTTTCATATATTTGCATTTTATGTTGGATTCTAGAAAACCTTTTCTCATTTTGTGGATTAGTAAGGTCTAAATACCTATACTAGTAGTTGTATCCTATACGAATGTGCAATTCAGAAATGGTAGGGTGGTTCATGAGAAAAGATTTTGCTTATTTATTGGGGCAGAAAGCCCTTCAGTTTGATTCAAAATCGATTGTGAAATCGGTATGGCCTACTTGGTCTTTGTGTCATACTCCTTTTTCCCTATACGAAAGTGATGGATGGGCATATTTATGGTTACATCCCGCATTGCTTCCTGATTTTTCTTGGGTGGATTCTTCAAGGCTGTGTCAGTATAGAGAGGAAGATTGTCCCTGGCGGGGCAATACCATGCTTTCCTTGCAATCGGTGTATTGTGGTGTGGTTGATACAAGGCATATTGACGATTCTCTAGCTATACCTTTTTTGTACCATGAAGCTTTTCATGCATTTCAACAACAATGGATGAAAAACCGATGGCATAATTTTAATTTGTGGTCGAAATATCCAGAAAATGATGTAGAAAATATAGCATTGAGCCAAATAGAAAATCAGATCCTTCTTTCTACTGCTTCTCTTTCAGAGAAAATTGCAACATTTGCTTCGATCCGAAAGTTTCGGCTTTCGAGATTATCTACGGAAATAGCTGATTTTGAGAAAAAGGGTCTTTTGGTAGAAGGGACAGCGTCATACATTGAAAAACGTGTAATCACAATTCTTCTTCAGTCATTTGACACGGTGTTCTCTACTTTTGATCAGAAAAGTAATCAAGAAGAGATTCATACATATGTGAATAAAACAGCCTTGAGCTGCAATACAACTGGGTTGATTTTTCGGTGGTTTGGCATTGGATATCAATTGGGAACTGCTTTGGACATCCTGCTACCAGGATGGAAAAATAGTTTGATGGAAAAAACCATTTTGTTGGAAGACTTGCTTGAAGAATTTATCCCCGCTTCTCATTCAGTGAACGATCTACTCAATAGGTACCATTACAATAAAATTGTAGAATCTGTAGAAAAAGAACAACGTCAAAAAAACCAAGAAATCCAAACACGAATAAACCGTATTCTCAATGCTACCGAATACAAGCTGCAGATACACTACAAAGATTTTCCTCCAACAGGTTTTGTGTTTTCGCCATCAGATATGGTTATGGTAAATGAAAAAATAAAACTGCACACTACCACGTTTGGCCTGCAATTTTCTAATGAATTCATTGTGGACATCAAGGGTATCGATGTAATTGAATATAGTACTGAGAAATACTTTGAATGTATTTTCCCAGAAACGTGTACAATCAAAGAAGAACAAAGTGTTGTTACCATCGAAGCAGAAGGACTTCGCATCCATCTCCCGTATCAAAAATTTACTCCTACAGAAAATGGGTATTTTATCGCTACTTGATGTTGTAATTTTTGGTGAGATTTTTTTGTTTTTTTCTTTGAAAAAAAGGGAATTGGGTTTACTATAGAATTACTTCATTGAATACGATAAGGAGGATATCATGAAGTCTGTTGTGCGATTCTTTGTATCCTTTCTACTTGTCATGTCAAGCATGTATATCACTCCTTTTTGGGGAAATCAGTACACCATTGCCCAAGAAGGTTTTTATTTTGAAATATGTCCCAATCAAAGTTTGCGATCCCAAATTACCATCACAGCGAATGCTGATAATGATGAATCGTGTCATGTCACAATATCATGGTCTGCTGCCTGGCTGGATATATCTCCGTCAGAGTTGGTTCTTCCCCCAGGAGGATCCGATACTGTTGTTGCTACAATATGCTCAGATGGTTTTGAGCCAGGGTTGTACGCAGATACAATCCTTCTGCAATCCAACTGCAAACCGCAGCGTTCAGAGATTCCTGTACAAATGAACGTGCTGCATTCTACGATTCAAGTGGAACAAAAACAGTTTCAATGGGATGTTCCCTCCAATGGTTCGGTGCAAAAAAATGTGTGGATTTTTAACCGTCAGTGTGATTGTGAGATGCGAATACATTTGGGGGGGACGATCGATTCTTCTCTGCACATTTCTATCCCTTCAACCGTTCAATTGCAGCAAGGAGAAAAGGCTACAATACCCATTGAGATCACAACCAAAGATCTTCTTTCCTCAGAAACATTCTGGCTTGACTTTGTATCATATGATGTGATTCTTGCTACGATCCAGATTACATTGAGTCCTATTGGGGAAATCCCCATAATCACATTGCAAGAGATTGCTACAAATTCTTCTCTATGGGTTGGTAAAGAAGTCATGATCTCAGGCTATTTATGCATGACACAACCCCCTATTCTTTGCGATCGTATTCCCTACTGTAGTAGCGAAAAACAAACTGTCTTTTGTATTGAAGTGGAGGAAGCACAAACGTATGCTAGCAATATTCCCAAAGGGGATATTGTGTTTTGCACTCTACAAGGTACATTGTCAGATCGAAAAATTACGATGAGCAAGGCAGTTCAGAACCCAGTACAATCTCTTCTTTCCTTCCGTTCTCCACAAGATCCGCCCCCATGGAAAGCATTCCAAACACCCTCTACTCATTTTCTACTCTTCTTACAATCCGATTCCATAGGTCCTGAACCGATACAGCAATTTCTTACCAATCAAACCTTGCAGTACCTATCGCAAATGCCAATCCACAGTGACCATGCTACAGTGTTTCTACCCTTCGCAAATCCCTATCGGAACATACCTGCATCGTTTTCAAGAGAGTGCATTCACCCTAGTTCTATTGAGCATATCAAAGTAGCTTTGTCGACATTGAACCAACAAATGAGGGAGACTCTTCGGTCTTCAGGGAAGCCCCTTTTATGGATTCACCTAAGTGGTTGGTGGAATACCGATCAAGACGATCCTTATATGCAAATCCAAGGAAAACCTTTTTCATTATCCGCTCTAAAAAGGGAGCTTGAAAAGCTCAGTATTTTGGGACCAATTGGCATTGTGTTAGAAACAAATCTTCCTACTGCCATCGAAAAAAGTTTGTCTCAAGTTGGAAACTGCACTGTTTTTCACCCTTTAGAAGGACAATCTGATGCATTGTGTTGCCCCATTTCTTTAACACACGAATTGTATCGGACTCTTCCTATACTGTTGGAAAAAAAGGAATTTACATTGAATCCAAAAGAGCTCTTGCAAAATCTCCGCGAATCCTGCCCTTTTTCGCATGGTTTTCTGTATACACAAAAGCTTCAATGTAAAATTGTTGATCGTAAAAAGAGTATAAGCAGAAAGAACATGGATATTGTATCATATCGGTTAACAATTCATCAAACACGTTCTGAAAAACAAAATCCTGAAAAGGGAACTACTTCTGAAAAAACCATAGAAATTACGTTGGATTACCCGATATTAACGGACGATACAGCTCCTTTCTGCCCCCCACTACTACCTCCTATAGAAATTCGACAAGGACTTCTAGGGAAGACAGATCAATCCGCCCAAATTCATACAAAGGGAATCGTAACGAAAGTCAACGAAAAGGAAGAACATTTTTGGGTGGAATCCTTTTTTGACATCCACCATCGTGTAGAAGTTCCTGAGCGAACCATAGAAGTTAAGGTCAATGATCATGTCGACATTACTGGAACTCTACAAGGGGAGACAACGATCATCCCTGAAACAATTGAAATTCTAGAAAAGGAATGTGCAATCCAGATCAGCGACATCGAATCCAAAACGCTTTGCCCAACTTGTTTTACGTGGGATCATGCCAAGGGTGGGTATACAGACTACATGGATGTGAAATACATTTTATCCAACACCGGAGATATTGATGCTGGCATAATCGTTTCAAGTACAATTGATCAAATACAAGGATCTGTTAATATTTCTATAAAGCTTGCGTGGAAACCAACGTCCTTCCCACTTGCAGTAGGTTCTAGTTACAACTTGCAGGGTGAAATCGTACTTGAAAATATACCGGAGTTGATCCCGGAAGAGCAGCTTTTTGAAATCACAACCACATTTTTAATAGCACCCGACCCTTGTCCAAAAACGATAACAAAAAAGTTCCAAATTCGTTTGTGTCCGACGAAACGAGAAGTACAAGGCCGCCTTTCTTTTTTAAATGCAAAGGGGAAAGAATGTGGCATTGGAGATACACTGGTACGGTTATACCTTCGGTATGAACCACAGTGTGGCCATGATCCTTCCCTCACGGTAGAACTAGATCCAATTCCGGATGTTCATGGAAGTGCCAAAAATGGCCTTCCACACTATTCATTGTATGTGGAAACCAAGACAGATGCAGATGGTTTCTACCACTTTTCCTTTATCGACAAAGACTGCGATCATCGATACCGGGTGATTGCTATCTTCCGTAATGATCAAATAAATCTCACTTACAAAGACTGTACCAATACTTTTTTTGCTTCGGGAGACATCTCCGGCACTGAAGAGCCCTGCAAAGAAGTGGACTATACCCGAAATATCTTCATAGGACAAGATACCGATTTACAATTTCCTTCTGACTTTCCTCATGATGGAAGATCCATGGCACAGATCTATTGCCATATGCAAGAATGCTTTTCTATCTTCGGTTCGCTGGAATGTGATGGCACTCCGATGATTCCTGCTTCTATGAAACCTCTTTTGGTGTGCGGTTTCAGTAGCACTAATGGTACTTTTTATCAATTCACTCCCACGAAGAAAATTAACATTGATCAAGCAGATAGTGGTATTCATTCAAACAATCGCCCTCACAATAGAGAATGGCATGAATTTGGACATTTCCTTCACGATAGTTTGATGGGTTTGCAGCTCCACCCGGGAGACTTGAATCACGAAGGATTTCGAAACCCAACTTCGCATGATTCTTTTGCAGAAGGATTCGCAGAATTTACAAGTTTACTGATGGCAAAAATGGTTCAAAGCCGTAATACGTGCTGTGATGAATATGCTGGCTTACCCAACGGCATTTATAGATGGGGTGGTGGAGCAACGGATATTGAAAATGATCGCAACCATCATGCACGAAATGGCCAATATGGCTACTTTGATGCAAGTGGGAATTTGGTTCCTGTGCCCCTCGAGAATACCCACGTTAACGCCGCGGGTAGTCTTACAGATGCACACGGTCACAATATCATTATGTATCGCTCAGAAGAAGAATTCGCTGTAGTAGCTCTTCTTTTGGATTTAGTAGACAATGCAGGATGGTATGACCGTGTTACACCGGATGTTGTAATTCATGGTAGTGACGATGATGGCTTTTCTCTACCCAATTGGAGAGATATCTTCTGCTTGATCCAGAAAGACCAACCAGATACTGTAAAAGATCTTTATGACTCATTGAAGCAAAAATATCAAGGAAACATAAGCGCTCAACAAAAGATAAATGCTATATTTGTACATCAAGGATTCTTTGAGGACCGTAATGACAACGGGAGCAGAGACGCAGGAGAAGCAATTGGTTCTACATACCGTCCTGCAATGACCTATTATTGGCAAGACAACCATGGAAACTGGGTTTCAAATCCCATCCCTGCCATCGCATCCAGACCAGATTTACCTGTGATTCCAGGGTCGTGTATCAGGACGTATTTCCTGGCTGAAGATGGACAAAAAATCGACCAAAAAACGCTAGAGATTACAAGCTTTTCGCTGGACAGCAATGTCTATTTCACTTACGAACAGACTGCTTTTCATGGTTCTGATCTATACATTTATGCCCCTCCCAATTCCAGTCATTGGCTTCGGATTACTCTTGCTGGGGAAGATCAACAAGTTTTACTTCTTTCTACCCAAGAGATTTGGGATTCCGTAGTGAATAAGAAGTCCTATATTACAGACTTTACATGGGATGTTCGAAAAGAAGATCAACCCTCGGTGTGGCATGTTAAATTGCAACCCGAGGAAAAGATCCAAATGATTCAAAACACAACTGTACAAGGGAGAATCGTATACTGGAATGAATCCTCTCTGATAGAAGAAGTGGAGCTATCTGCAGATCAGACCTGGATTACACTAAAAAACCCTATTTTAAAGGATCCTAGTGGAATCATTCACTTTGAAATAGATGGAACAAAATTGCCAGTAGGTACACATCAGGCGATTCTTACTCATCAGCAGAATGGAAACATTATCGACTATGTTGTATGTGTTGATGTTCTCCCTAGCGAAAAAATCATACATTTGACTATCGGAGAAAAGAAAGCCTTTGTTAACGAAATGGAGATCCGATTGGATGCACCACCGTTTATACAACCTCCAGGACGAACTATGGTACCTTTACGCTTTATTGCAGAAGCATTTGGAGCAAGCATTGACTATGCACCTAAAACAGGACTCGTTACAGATATTATGATATTATTTGAGTGTATCGATATTCACTTGTACATAGGGAAAAAGTACGCTCTTATCATGAATGAAACGACCATTTTAGATGCCCCGCCCTTGGTGGTGCAAGGAAGAACATTTGTGCCCTTACGATTTATCTCCGAAGCGTTTGGAGCCGACATTGAGTGGGAAAGCAAAGAACAAAGAATCACAATACGGCGAAAAGAGACCTAATCAAGTCGAGTTTTACTCCCTAGTAGAGGATATTCATGTATGGACGAATAGAGGCGTTTTCCATCAATTTGTTCGCTTTTAAAAAAGGTTACGTGGGATACGGTAATTATTGGTATAGATGGTAGTGATACAGTTTTTTCAAGAACTGATAGTTTCTCGCGTAAAATCATGTCTTGTCCTAATGTTACATGAGGGATGTAATCTTTTTGAGATGAGGCATAACCAAGGGTTTCCATGGCATTTCGGATACAGCTGTGCAAGCGAGTAAGCACATGCAGCTGTCCACCAAGGCCAGTCCATAGAGCCCGAATATGCCTTCTTCCTCGGAAGACCCCAATGTGAGAAAAGGAAAGCTGAAAAGGGGGGATAGATGCAGCGCATGGTTTTATTGCAGAGTATATCTCTTGCACAAACGATTCTTCTATCTCTCCGATAAAGAACAACGTCAGATGAAAGTTGTTTGGTTGCTTCCATCTTCCTTTTTTCACATATTTCCGCAATCGTTCTTGACTATACTTCAAGGCTTGTTTGACTGGATCAGAAAAATCAATTCCAATAAATGTTCTCATGCTTCCAGTATATACATGTTAGAAAATTCTCCAAAACCGTACAGCACCTGAACCTCTTTGCCGGGAACAAGAAACAGGTTTTCTGTTTGGCAATGCTGATTAAAGGCTTTAAAGAAAACATTCCATTCCTCCACATCGGCATTTTCGGTGATATCCCCACAGACAATTACAGAATCTACATTCATGTTTTCAAAGCATCGACGCAAACAGCCATATTGTTTTTGAAAACTAGCCTGTTTTCGATTGATCTGAGGATCCGAGATCACCGCAATTCTTTTCACAATCAACTCCTTTTTGGTGAATGGAAGCTATGCATAACACCTTCCATTGTAATGTTGCTGAAGGTGTTATGCAAACATGTTATTCTTCGTCGGAGGGAGGTTTCTTTTCAGGAATGGGCATGGTGTATGTGATGGTAATCATTTGTGTTTTTCCATCCCAGTCAATGGTAGCCCCAAATCCTTCTCCAATAAACCGTAGCGGGACAAATGTTCGACCTGATTTTATCTCGGGAGCAACGGGAAGCAACTGGGGTTTTCCATTCACAAAAGCAGCTGTCTTTCCTATATCGAGTTGAATAACGTTTTCACCAGCTTCTACAATAATTCTGCCTTGCCCAATGTTCTGCCATTCAATGTCTGCGTCGAAAGCTTCTCCAATAAATCGGAGGGGTACCATAGTAGTGCTTTGTTTAATATAGGGGGGTTCTTCTAACATTGTTACTTTATCATTAATAGTTGCAATAGCAGACCCTATGTTCAAGGTAATGATTACTACAGGTATTTCTGCTATCTCAATGGCAATGGGTATTTCCAAGTCTCCTCCGTTGGAAGTGATCGAAAGAGTAGAATGATAGGTGCCAGTCTCCAAGGTTCTTGTATCCAATTTGATAAGAATATCTTCGCATTCACCGCCCTTTAATTTGCAGGGTCGGGTAAACAATCGGAAATTGGCTTCGTTTTTATCAATATCAAATTCTGCGTGCAACTCGCCACTTCCGCAGTTACGGATGGTAAAACAGTGTTCAAAAGACTGTCCTTCGTATACGATTTCGTTGTATTCTCCCTTTTCTTCAGCATCAACCCACTCGAGCTCTGGTGGAGTTTGTGTCAGATTTACTGTCACTGGAAGTTCTATTTCATCGTAATCCGAAGTGATAGTAATGGATCCTTCATACTCTTGATTAACTTCTTCCATTTCATCAAGCAGTAGGGCAATTTTTAATGATTTGGACTCGCCTTTCGGTATTTTGAAAGTACTGCTTGCACATTGCAACCAACTTTCGTTGTTTACGATATGAACTTCTAAGGTTTTTTCAGTATTGTTAGTGATGGTATATTCCACTGCTTCATTTTCAAAATCATCAATATCGACTGTTCCATAATCAATGTCGGAGGGTTCTAGTAAAAAGGATGGTTTCAGGTTGGCTTCTACAGGAATTCGCATATCTCCACCATCGGAGGTAATCATAATTTCTCCCTGTAGCGAACCAAATGTAGTTCTTTTTGTGGTAAGGTATACTGCAATAAATTTACCATGGTCGTCAAACTCTGCTTCGTCTACCCGGAACCATTCTGCGTCAGACGATAGAGAAACTCGAATGGGACCTTTACGGGCATTGTAGACATGAATTTTTTCTTTTAGTATTTGTCCTCTAAAACAATCGCCAAAATCAATTGTGTCTATATCCACTTCCAAAAGTGGCTTTGGCAAAATTTCAAAGAAAACCTGCACTGTGATGTCTCCGTAGTTGGACTTCATCTCAACAAATTCTGAGTAGGTTCCAACATCCAATGTTGAAGCTTCCACGGTTACATTTACAAAGGACTTCTCGTATTCATTTAACTGAATAGAATTTCTAGAAACCTTAATATTGGAGCTGGGCGTAATGTTCACTAGAATGTTTCCCTCTCCTTGATTTTCAAAATACAACGGAAGGGTGTCAATATCTCTCCATCGTACTTCTCCAAAATTCAAAGAAGTTTGGGGTACAATCAATTTCGTTTCCGGTGGTTTTTCCGAACTTTTATACAAGACCATGGATTGATCATCGGGTGCTGCATCGGTACAATAGCGTAAATCATTTAACGGAACAATGTATGCATTGATTGAAAACCTTCGCTTGGGTGCTTTCAAGTCTTTTTTGCTGATGGAAAAAGTACCAATCGCGTTTTGCTGTTTCATATCACATACAATGAGCGTGGATTCTTCACTTTCTAGATGAAGGAAAAGACCTACATAGGATGTGTTTTCGCCAATAATTAGAATAGTATAATCTGCATCATTGATATCAGAAGAACCGCTTGTATTGAAGAACATCTGAAAGCCTCTATTGGCAGAGGTTAACTTCCAATCTTTCCAGCTTTCGATCTTAAACGACCAATCATTTCCGTCATCTTTCACCGAGATGGTTCGGATGTCTGCACTCCCGGAGCAATCATTCGGATCCGAAATAACTTTCGTCCAACCATCATCAGCAGCCTGCACCGTAGGCAAACATAAAAAACCGAATGACACAATAAGGAACAGAACAATCAATTTTTTCGTTAACATCATTTCCTCCCAAAAGTGATATCCAAAAAAATGTTCATCTTTTCATAATTTCATTTTTTAACACCCTTATAATATCCTATTTTGTTAAAACTGCAATAGGTTTTGAAGCATTTTCTTTTTTTACTATAAGTAAGATACCAATGCAATACTATCTTAAGCTATTCTCTTACTTGTTTTTTTGGTATAGTAATGACAGCATTTATTTTTTAGGAGGCGGAGTATGGCTTATTCGGAACGAATCAACGATCCTGCTTTTGCTCAATACGTCAAAAACACGCATCGTTGGACATGGATTTTTTCTATCGCAATTGCCTTGATCGCAGTCATAGGTTTTTTCATCTATGGCCAAACAAGTGCCGAAATGGACAATCCACAGGCACTATACATTGGTTTTGGTATTGGTGGAATGTTTCTAGTTATTGCCCTGTTTCGATCGATAGGCTATCGACGAGGAAAAACATGGGATGGGGTTGTAACCGGAAAAGACATACAAGACAAACGAGTGAAAAAGTATACTAGTGATGAAAACTATTATTGGGATGTATATGAAGTCTATAACGTATTTGTTCGAGATGAACAGGGCAACACTCACACCATTCGAACGGAAAGAGATGATACTGTGTACAACTACTACAAAATAGGCGATAAAGTCAGGTATCACGGTTCATTACACACGTATGAAAAATATGATAAATCACAAGACACTATCATCTTCTGTAATGCTTGTAGCACCTTACATGACATACAAGATGATGTTTGTGCTCGCTGTAAATGCCCTTTACTAAAGTGAATGCTTCTCCTCTTTTGCCAGTATAGGATATACCTGAAGCAAAGTAAAAAAAGCATCAATGGATGTTTCTATGTCCTTTGGATAGAATACATAGTGGATGCTCTGAAATACGGTTTTCTCATTATCGAAACGCACTTCCCATGTATCTGCCTTGGTGTGCGCCATGAGTATTGTTTGAATTGCTTTCTCAACAGTAGGATTGTGTAACAGTTGATCCATTTTATAAGGTTCTGTGCTTACGATATAGTAAGGAGACAATGGTCCTTCTGTATGGTATGGTTGGCAATAACAGTTTATGATAGGTTTGCGGTTGCTGATTCCCCCTAAAAAAGGGAGGCCTTTGTGCATGGTTATATACAATCGCCATGGTTGCAGATAGTAGCTAGGCAAAAGAAGGGCTTCAACAGAAACCTCCTCGATAGTCCCAAAAAAACGACGCCCATACCCGTAAGCCTTTGATACACGAAATCCTTTGCTTTGAAAATACGCATCCATACAATGGCTGGCGATTTTTAACAAGGTTCGTAAGTAGGCTATCAATGCAAAAAGTATGCTAAAACCTGCGATGCCTACGGTAAATGCAGCAACTACATGACGACTTTTACTACCCGGATCCGAAAACAGACCTGGTAAAGGAGTCCACAAAATCAGAAAAACTATGAGGATCAGAAACAGTGGTATTACTAGCAAAAACAATATCACTCGAATACCACCACTTCGACATCCTATAGAAGTAGCAACTTCATGTTTATCCATCGTTTGTTTCATTTGATTCTCTGCTTACATCGCATTGCACAGCCATCCCCAATCGTTTTCACACTCTTTAACCGAAGCCTCCGCCGGAACCACCTCCGCCGCCTCCGCCGCCACCAGAAAATCCACCACCTCCACCAGATCCAGAACTAGAGGAGGAGGAAGCAACACTTGATATCGAGCGGGACATTGAAGAGATGCCCGACATGGCAGTGGAGAAAGAAGCAAACTGCATGGTAGAACCTGCAAAAAAGGCAGGACCAAGAAGAGCACCGCGATCGGTATCGGACAAATGAGGAGTCACTACTTTTAATACCTTCAGCACAACAGAAGCAATGCCAAATACAGTGGCATACACTAAAAAACGTTCCCAAATGATGACAGATGTAGGTCCATATTCTTTCAAATTGGAAAAGTCTTTCATAAAAGAAGAGAAAGCTTTCCATTTGGAATACTCTTCGGCTCCTTTTTTTGTACGTCGTTTCAGTGCATACTGGCCAAAGAGATAAAATAACCCAACAGGTATTAAAATCATGAAGGTAAAATCCATCGTATCCAAAAACGTAAAAGAGAGAATCAAACCACCCAGGAATCCAAAGAAAAGAAACACAATTCCTAACACAATTGCTAAAGTTGCATAGTGATTACTCTTGGCGTCAAAGAACTCATATTTTTTTGTAGCATCTCGAATCATTTTTTTGAATTTTTGAAATTGTCCGTAATACCAATCATTTCGAGTACGGAATTTCTTTTTCAATCCCTTCATGGTAACGGTTGTTTTTCTCTCAAAGAGAAGTTCTTCCATCAGAAAGTCTTCATAATCTTCCAAGGGATCTTCCTTGTTTGTAAGTCGTGTTAATTTGTGGTCTTTGGTTAAAAAATTGCCGGGAATTTCTTCATATTGTATATGCTTGCGCCGTATCAAATCCATTAAAGTAGCTTCTAAAAAGCGATCTTGATAGTTTTGAAAAGAGTTCAGCATTCCTACGATGGCTGGTTTTAGATCAGATGGTGGCTCGCGGTAATATATGGGTGCATTTGCAATAGAATGCTCTCTGCCATATTTGTTGTATAGATAAAAGTAAAGCAGTATAAAAAAGAGTGCTAAAGCAATCATGATCCATTTAATCAGGTTGCCTATCAACATGGATCTCTTTGCTTTCTCTCTTTCAGCATTGGCTTCATTAGCCCATTGCGTTTCTTCCTGAAGAACGGTTTCATAAATAGTACCGTCTTTTTTGGGGGCTGTAAAATACGAGGAGGGTAACAACACGCGAGTCTCTACAAAAGTGTTAGCGGGAAGATCCTCAACATGCAAAAAAGCACTGGTTTTGTCAGATTTGTTAAAATTCCCCCACAAGGGGCCATGCGCCCAGATAAAATAATCGTCCATTGGAACAGGGTCTTTCCATTGAACAACAGCACTAAATTCCTTTACACCAAAGTCCCATCCATCTCCTTGAAGCTTCCAATAAAACTCGCCATAATCTTGGTATACATTGACAACATCTTTGACTTCATATCGAATCGTAAAGGTACGAGTTTCATTCAATGCAGAAAAATAAAAATCAATACGTATTGAATGCCCTGTATCGCTGAGAGTAAAAGTGCCTTGATTTCGACTTGATACCGACTCGTATTTGTAATACTGATCCCCTTCTGCAATAGATACATTTTGAATGCTTCCATGGCCTGCTTTTGGAATCTCATAAAACCCAAAAGTAAAATCTCCGTCAAACTCAATTGTTCTGTTTTCTTGCACATATGCTGATCCATCGGGACGGATGTTCACAACCATTTCGACGGAAGGAATCCGAACTGTTTTAGCGCTAGCGCTGGGTACTATCCACATAGACAGAAAAACAGTGGTGGCAATGAAAAACAACGCAAATTTTTTCATGGCTCCTCCTATGAAGGGGAATTTGTATCTATTGTACAATAAATTTTCTATCTTTGGATAGAAAACTACTTTTCTTGTTTTTGAGTGTTCCTTTTCTATACTTTCGTATAGCTCAATTGTCTAGTATCCTCTGGAAAGGATGTAGTATGAAACCTTTTGGCCTTATTGGTGGTACTTCTTGGCATTCTACGATGGAATACTATCGAATGATCCATCAACAAATCAATGCATACTTTGGAAACAACAGCAATCCACTTCTGTATATAGTGAGTCTTAATCAAAACCAAATACACAATCTGCAGTGCAGTCAACAGTGGGATACAATTGGATCGATTGTACTAGAAAATGCACAAAAGTTAGAAAAAATGGGAGCTCTTGGAATTGCACTTTGCGCCAACACACCCCACAAAGTGATTCCTTCAATTCAAAAAGAAGTGCATGTTCCATTTCTTCACATTGCAGATGCGATGGGAAATGCCATTGTGCAAAAAGGCTGGTCTACCATCGGTTTGGTAGGAACCCGTTTCACCATGGAAGAAGATTTTATCAAAGGAAAGCTTCATCGTGATTATCAATTGCGCTGCATTGTTCCAACCGAATCCGAACAAAAGTGGATTCAACAAAAAATTGTAGAGGAATTCTCAATAGGGATTTTTTCAGATTCAACACGAACACTATTTTTGGATTGTTTTGAGTCTCTTTTGACAAAAGGAGCACAAGCAATCATTATGGGGTGCACGGAAATCCCACTTTTATTTCAAAACTATCCGCTCCCGTTTCCCACTATTGATTCACTGCAGTGTCATTGCAACCAAATCGTTTCATATATTCTTGGCAGGCAATCAGGATAAAATCAGTCGCCGGATGAAGGTGAATTTGGGCAGGTTTCTGGAAGATCTGGAAGAGCTTGCAATCGTTTTAAAATCTTAGCAAAGGTTTTATTCTGAAAAGCTTGTACCCACAAACCATCTCGGAATCGTTCGCCTCGTATAATATGGGTGAGTAGAATTTGAATATCATGATAATCAGCTTTTTCAATTATGTCATCAATATTGTCCTGGAGTGTTCCTAACTTAGAAGCACTCAAGGAATAATCTTCATCAATGAGGCCAGCATCGTACGTGGCATCAATGAATTCTTTAAAGCGCTTTGTATATACTGGATACGCAGATGTGCAGCAGTGCGTTGCATGCAAGCCACAACCGCCACCCCACGTACAAATATCCTTTTCTGTAGCATTCTCAAAAAAAGGGATAAATGCAAACAACGATTCCATCGATTTCATGTTCACCTCTCCTATAGTTGTCTCAATACTATTTTGACGAATCTTTCAAAAAAGGCAATGGAAACAACCAAAAAACAAAACAATTAACAAAAAATTTTTACACCTATTCCGTTGTGAATAAAATTCATTTACAATATATGTAGGGCACTTTTTTCTGATTGGAGGGCAACAATGTGTAGTCAACCATTGGTGGATGTAAGAAAAGAGCACAAAGCAACACTGAAACGGCCTTCTTACCCATACTCGCTAATGGCTCGTTTTTTCATCTACACCATGGATTTAATTGCTGGTAAAGAAACAACTCTTTCCAAATTGAAGCTATTAGAACTGCTTGCAAGTATCCCTTATCGAGAATGGGAAAGACGACAATATGCCAATTGCACAAAAAGATTCAAAGATCCATACTGTGTTCATAAATGTAAGCGTATCATTCATTGGTGTCGCATGGCACAGGACAACGAGTATTGGCACTTGCAGGTGATAGAAGAGAAAACAAAGGAAGATGGCATACAAGATGCCTGGTATCTTTCGTACTGGATACGAACCTTTTTCATTTGGACGTATATGGCTTTTTCCAAATACACTGCCTACTTCAATCTACCCTGGGCGGTTTTCTTTAACGCACAGTTTGAAGATCACGCAGAGCATTGTTACGCTTCATTTATTGAACAACATCCTTCTCTCGAGAATCAACCTGTTCAAAGCAAACTGGTGCAACAATATTGTCACTTTACGAATTGGGCAGATGTATTCCGGCGCATTGGTCTAGATGAACGGGATCATCGCAATCACAGCTTCTTTCATGGTGGGCGCGTTGAATATATGGAAGAATACCCGGGTATGCCTCCTATTTTCTAGTGCAGAGTCACTGTTCCTTTTCTTTCTCAATAATTGTTTGCAACAGCTCCCATTCTTTTTCTATTTTGTGGAAAATTTTCTGAAGGAGGGTGGGTTTTTTGTCAAAGTTTGCCTCTATAATCGATCCTAATCGCGCCAATTCGTTGAAACTGATCATCGAGGCAGCACCTTTTAAAGAGTGTGCTGCTTGTTTCATTTTTTCAGGGTTTTCTTGTGCAATAGCTTCTTTAAGCAGTGAGAGTCTTTGAGGAATGTTGTTTGATATGGCAAGAGAATACTGAAACATCTTTGTATTGTTCCCAATGCGAGAAAGTAGTTCCTCTTTGTCAAAATGCTTTTGGGTCTCTGGCATCCATTTTTCGATAGAGGATTCTTCCTCTTCTGTAGTTGGAGTTGTAAATAAATGTTTTCGCAAAATCGAGTGAAGGGTTTCTATATGAATGGGTTTGGGTAAAAAATCATCCATTCCTGCCTGCAGACAACGCTGCTTTTCTTCCGTTAAAGCACCTGCTGTTAAGGCAACAATGGGAATATGTTTCGCATGATGATGCTGTTCCTCCTTGCGAATTCTACGTGTAGCATCAAGACCATCCAATACGGGCATTTGTACATCCATAAAGACCAAATCAACAGGATGCGTTTGTACAAGTTTCACGGCTTCGAGTCCATCTTTTGCTTCCAATATGGTAGTGTTGGGTAAGACATCCATCAGCAAAGCTTTTGCTAGCATCATATTCATATCAACATCTTCTGCTATTACAATCAAAAATTTTTTTGCTTCTTTGAAAGACCCAGATTCATTTCGAGACAATGGTTCGCTTTTGTCATTCTCCAAAGGCTTTTTTTGATGAATGTTATGCAAATACTGTAACAAATCCGAGGATTTGACAGGTTTAACCAAAAAATAGTCTACTTCAAGTTTTTTTGATTCTTCTCGTAAATTGTGATTATCAGAGGAACTGTGCAGCATAATAATAGGGGACTGTCTCGAAGTGATTAGAGAATCTTCTTTTATTTTCCGAATGGTTTCAAGCCCATCCATGTAGGGCATATGATAATCCATAATGATGACATCGAAAGGCTCGCTGTTTGCGAGTATTCGCAAACATTCCAAACCATTGTCACAGCCTACATATTCAATACCCCAATACGCAAGTGTATCCTTGAGAATCAATCGATTCTGATCGTTATCATCTACAACCAATACCCTCTTCACATCGATAGTTAGTGGCAGTTTTTCTTGGTCCTTTTTAGAAATGGGGAATTGCAAAGTAAAAGAAAAAACACTTCCTTTTCCTGGTGAACTTTTCAGATGAATCGTTCCTCCCATTTTTTCAACAAGAAGGTTGGATATCACCAACCCCAACCCTGTTCCACCATATTTCCTAGTAGTAGAACTGTCTCCTTGGGAAAAGGATTGAAACAGTTTCTTTTTCTGCTCTTCCGAAATGCCAATACCTGTGTCTCGGACCGAAAATATATACTCCCCTGTAGTAGGCTTACTCTCTGAAAATTGAACTCGGACTTCAATTTCTCCTTGTTCTGTAAACTTTACAGCATTGCTAAGAAGGTTCATTAATACTTGTTTTAGTCGTACTGGATCTAAAACAGCATATCGTGGCATCGACAAAGGAAGATTCATTAAAAGTTCCAAATTCTTTTGAGAAGCATGGTATTTGATAATGTCTACGGTTTCTTCTACCAATTGAACAAGATCCGTTTCAATCAAATCCAATTCCAGTTTTCCTGCTTCAATTTTTGAAAAATCAAGTATATCGTTAATAATTCCGAGCAATACTTTTCCTGAGGTGTTGGCATTCTCTGCATATTGTTTTTGGGCTAGATTTAGGGGAGTATTCAGAAGCAAATCTGTAAAACCGATGACGCCGTTTAAAGGAGTGCGTATTTCATGACTCATATTGGCTAAAAATTCTGATTTTGCCTTGCTTGCCTGGATAGCTTTCTCTCTGGATTCTATCAAAGCAGCTTCTGTTTGTTTAAGCACTGTGATATCTCGTACCATCGCAATGACATGTTGACTGTCTGCTGCTGTTAGACGTGCTTCATAGTCAAGAATATTAGTGCCAATGGGCAACTGGTATTGAATTGGTTCGACCTTTTTCCCTTCCAGTACATTGTGAATGCCTTGGATAATGGTTTCAGCCAACCCTTTAGGCATTACTTCTCCCATAGGTTTCCCTATAAACTGCTCACGGGGTAGATACAAGCTTTCTTTGTGTCCAGATTTTAGATCGATAAATACACCATTACGGTCTAAGACAAACATCAGATCAGGGATTGCATGAAGCAATGATTCAATATGTTCTTTCTTTTCAGCGATACTTTTTTGGATTTCTTTTCGTTCTGTGATATCGCTATGAGACCCTGCCATTCGATACGGTTTTCCATCAGGATCTCGCAGCGCTTCTCCTTTAGCTAAAATCCAGCGTAGAGAACCATCTTTGTGTTTCATTCGAAATTCAATCGAATACTTTTCAATGGATCCTTGCAAATACTCTTGTACGTATTCATTTACTCTTTCTCGATCTTCTTCGTAGGTCAAATTGACAAAAGTCTCCATTTTGTTAGATAATTCTTCGTCTCGATATCCCAACATATTTTTCCATCGTTTGGATAAGAAGAGTGTATTCGTTCGAAGATCCCAATCCCATATTCCATCGTTGGTACCGTTTATGGCAACTTCAAACTGCTCCTTGGATTCTTCCAATTCTTGAAGAGCTTTTTTATGTTGTGTAAGATCAGTAAACAATAAATTGCAATACTCGCTGGAGATAAACTGTATATGAAGGCGAAAACATCGATCTCCCACCTGAAATTCCTTTTCTACAGAAACATTGTCACCGGGGGGTGACTGAAATACTCGAAAACAATCTACGCCATTTTTTTCTATGCCAGGTAATACATCGCGGATGGTTTTGCCAATAATTTGTTCTTGCGGTAGCTGGGTCAACTGTTCAAAAGCTTTGTTTGCTTCGACTATGGTGCATTGAGTAAATTTGTTGTTTTGATCTTTCTCAATTTTGCAATGAATGTACCCAAAAGGAGCAGAGGTAACAATCTTTTTGTAATGATCTTCTACCATAGGAATATCCTTTTTGTGGCAGCTTTTTACCACTTGTTGATAAAATCTAGTCTTGTTTTCTAGGTAAAAGGAACCCCATTCCCATCACGAGTTACTCCAATAATATCAACAATTGCCCAAACATAGGTGATAAGGAAGCCAATCCCCAATATCCACCCTGTCAATAAGCTAATTAACAACTGTTTAATACCTGTATTAGAATGTCCCGCATAAAAATTATGGACGCCAAAACAGCCTAAAAACAAAGCTAGCAAAACATAAATCACGCGTTCTTTCGGAGGATACGAATAGGCAGCTTGTTTTGGATATTGCTTAGCGCCACAATAAGGACAGAATACATCCTTTTTATGGATGGGATTTCCGCAGGAAGCACAATACTTTTCGTTGCTCCTTAGGTTTTCATTATCAAAGTTTTCATATTCCTGTGGCATACAAGCTCTCCTCTCAAAGATAAAATAGACACATACACAACATTTTAGGTTTTTACCATCATATCACAAACGCTCACCTATTTCACGGGTTTACATATTCGCAATTGGTTAGCTGGTGCTGTTAGGTTTGGATGAAAAATACAAGTCAGCTTCTTTCATCAACTGCGAAATTGGGAGTTGCTGCGGACACTTGGGCTCGCATTCTTGGCAATGAATACAAGCAGAAGCATTTCCATCTTCAGGAATGTGCTGGTACTGTTTTACAGCAGACGTAGGATCGGCGAAGCGAAAGGCTTCGTTCCACAGCGAAAAGATGGAGGGAATCTTAACTCCCTGCGGACATGGCATACAGTAGGCACAAGATGTACAACGTACTCGGGTGCGTTTTTCCAATATCTCTTTCACATATTGAATCGCCAAAAGCTCTTTTTCTTGTAGAGAAGATGACACTACTTCTGAAGCAATCCTACAATTCTCTTCGACTTGGTTCATTTGGTTCATACCGCTTAGCAATGTAGAGATACCTTCGTGATTCCACACCCAGCGTAATGCCCACTCAGCAGGCGTCCAGTCAGAATGAACACTGCGCAAGCACTCAATCGCTTCTTGGGGGAGTTGCATAGCCAGTTTACCTCCCAGTAAGGGTTCCATCGAAATCACACCAAGTCCCCTCTTCGTGGCATCAAGATATCCTTGAAAACCTGCCTGATACTCTGTATCGTGATAATTAAACTGAATTTGACAAAAGTCCCATGGGTAGGCATGTAGGATGGTTTTAAAAACGGGGTACTGATCATGAAAAGAAAAACCAATCGAACGTACTTTTCCAGCTTTTTTTATGCGATCAAGAAAATCAAAAATACCGAGTTCCACAACCTGATTCCATGTTTTTTTCGTTAAACTATGTACAAGGTAATAATCTATATAGTCGGTTTGCAGACGCTCTAACTGTTCATGTAAAAACTTTTCCATATCTTCTGTTTTTTCTACTTTCCATGCAGGTAGCTTTGTAGCAATGCAGTTATTCTGTCGTTGCGAAGGAGTAAATTGTTTTCCAAGGATACTCTCGCTCATTCCGCCAAGATAGGTATACGCAGTGTCATAATAATTGACACCTTGTTCCATGGCATAATGAAGCAACCGATTCACCAATTTCTCGTCAACAGGCGTTGTCTGATCCATAAAGTTCAGAGAACCGTCGACCCGATAAAATCGCATACAACCAAAACCAAGAATGGAAACGGGGGGTAGTTTTTTGTCCAATTGTCGATATTGCATGGAATCTCCTTTGTAATGTAGCGTTCTTTTCATACGAGTTGCAAAATATCTTCTTATCTTACGCAGTGAATCATTAAAACCTGCTACATCCCTTTTATATCAAAATCTCTTGTGTTTTCAACTTTTTAGATCTCTGTTATGATCTGATTATTGTTATTTTATGGAACGATTTGATGAAAAAAGTGTATACTTTTTATATGCGATTCACTCTACCTTTGCCTTTTGTCTTCCAAGGAGCAGAAAGGAATCAATATGGAAACAATTAGCGTTCGAAGAATGTTTTCTGGGTATCTTTCAGGAGCTAAAGAAGTGATGACACATCGTACCATTCTGAATTCAATAAATGTTTTTCCTGTTCCAGATGGGGATACTGGGACCAACTTATTTTCTACTATGAAGATTATACTTCAGGAATCTACCTGCGATGAATCTGTGCAAAGCACTTTGAACTCTATAGCAGAATCAGCATTAAAAGGAGCCAGGGGAAATTCTGGCATCATTTTTGCTCAATACCTATATGGCTTAAGCTTAGAAACAGCCAATGATGCTTATTTGACTTTGCAGAACTTTGTCTCTGCTAATCAAAAAGCCGTTTCGTATGCCTACAATGCGGTTACCCAACCTGTTCACGGAACCATTCTTACTGTCATCCAAAAATGGGCCGATTCTCTTCAGAGGTGGCAAGATCCATCTTCTAGTTTTGTGGATGTTTTACACAAAGCTTATCAAGATGTTGAACAAGCAGTGCTACAAACTACACAGCAGCTTCAGGTATTAAAACAAAACAAAGTAGTCGACTCAGGTGCTAAGGGCTTTGCACTTTTTATCAAAGGCTTTTTGGATCATCTTCGAACAAACAAGGAAGACTTTTCCATACCTCCTTCCTTATCGCTTGAAGACGACCCCATAATCCATCCTCCCCAACATATTCATGGCGATACAACCTATCGGTATTGTTCCGAGGCCCTGCTTGAGGGTCAAGAAATTTCGCTTGAGAAGCTTCGCAAAGATTGTATGCCGTTGGGAGACTCTCTCATCCTTGCGGGTAGCAACCATAAAGCTCGCATTCACATCCATACAGATCATCCACAATCGTTTTTTTCTCTCCTTTCAAAACATGGGACAACTACGTATCAAAAAGTAGATGACATGAAAATGCAAATGGATGTGATGACCAAACGAAAACACCCTATTGCCATTGTAACAGACTCCATTGCAGATATTCCGCAGTCCTTTATAGACGAGCATCAGATTCATGTCTTGCCACTTCACCTGTTTTTAGGGGATACAAACTACCTAGACCGGCTTACTATTACCCCAGAAGAAGTGCTACACTATATTGATCAACATGCGCAGCTCCCCACCTCTTCTCAACCCGTATACAAGGACGTCGAAAACACATTTCAGTTCTTATCTTCTTACTACGACTCGATTCTTGTTATTACTGTTTCGTCTGAGCTGAGTGGTACCCACAATATTGTTTCGAAGGTAGCTCAAGACATTGTGAATTCAACCTGTCCCATTCATGTAGTAGATTCGAAGTTAAATTCAGGAGCACAAGGAATGCTTGTTATGAAATGCGCTCAATTGCTAGAAGAAGGACAATCCATTGATCAAATTCAATCGCTTCTTCACGATCAAATCAAGCGTTCTCATATTTATGTTCATGTTAAAAGCATTGACAATATGATCAAGGCTGGCAGACTTAGTCATCGCTTAGGGGCTATCGCAAAAGCCTTCCATTTACATCCTATTGTCGCCCTTGATGAAGAGGGTAAAGGTACTCTTCATGGAATTGCTTTCCGCTACGAGCAAAGTAAAAAGAAAACTCTTCGCATTCTGCGAAAGCTCCATAAAAAGGAACAAATTGAAGAGTATAGTCTAGTCCATTGCAACAATAGGAAAGAAGCAGAAGAAATGGCACACACTC
>CAYRWA010000009.1:0-49607 GCA_964427915.1 uncultured Caldisericota bacterium | reverse complement strand
CAGTATATACAGGAAGTTCAGAATGGTTCTTTTCCTTCCCAAGAACATTCATTTCACATGGACAAGTCTGTGCTGGAGAAAATTCAGAATGAATGCATGCAAACTTTGAAAGGAGAATCATGACCATTATTGAAGATATTCAGGCAATGCGGGGCGTCATACAAGATTGGAAACACCAGAATAATTCAATTGGCTTTGTCCCCACCATGGGCTTCTTGCATGAAGGACATGCGAGTTTAATACGTGAAGCTAGAAAGCAAAACGATAAAGTGGTGATAAGCATTTTTGTGAATCCTACTCAATTTGGACCCAATGAAGATTTTGATCACTACCCAAGAAACCTGGAAGCAGACATAGAGTGTTGTAAAAAAGAAGGAGTGGACGTCATTTTTGCACCCAGCAGAGAAGAAATGTACCCTCATCCAACTTACACTTTTGTGGATATAGATCATCTAGGTAACTCCCTGTGTGGGGCGAAAAGACCAGGGCACTTCCGAGGGGTATGTACGGTCGTTAGTAAACTTTTTCATATCATCTTGCCTGATCGAGCCTATTTTGGAGAAAAAGATGCACAGCAGCTCATCATCATCCAAAAGATTGTACAGGATCTAAATATACCGGTGCAGATTGTCCCTTGTGTGACTGTTAGGGAAAAAGACGGATTGGCTATGAGTTCTAGGAATTCAACCCTTTCATCGCAAGAAAGAATGGCAGCGCAAGTGCTTTCGAAAAGTTTGGAACTTGCTAATAATCTGATTATGCAAGGAGAAACCAATACTTCAATCATCCAGAGGCAAATGAAGGAAAGAATACAACTTGATCCATTGGCTAGCCTTGATTATATTGAAATTGTTGATGCACAAACTTTAACTCCGCTTGAGAATGTAAAAGGTGATGCGTTGATCGCCTTGGCTGTATACATTGGAAACACTCGATTGATCGATAATTATCGAATACATCTGGAGGTAAAATGATTCTAACTCTTTTAAAATCTAAAATACATAGAGCGACCGTCACGGATGCAAACCTGCAATACATGGGAAGCATTACAATTGATAAAGAGCTGATGGAAAGAAGTGGAATCGTGGAATATGAGAAGGTACATATTGTAGACATCCAAAATGGGAATCGATTTGAAACCTATGTTATTGAAGGTGCTGCAGGTAGTGGTGTAATATGTTTAAATGGAGCTGCTGCCAGACTGGTCCAACCTGGTGATGAAATTATTATCATGGCCTATTGTCAAGTGTCCACTGAAGAGAGCAAAAGGCATTGCCCAAGAATTGTTTTCGTAGACAAAAACAATCGATTGAATAGTGTTGATGGAATGAAAAAGGAATCACTGGATTGACAACAAAAACAAGTACTTAAAAGTTTTGTAACCAAATACTTCTATTTTGTTAGGAATTCTATATTCCAATCCCTATAATAAAGATATTCATTGACACGTAAAGGAGGACATCAGTTATGAAAAGAATGTTGGCGATTGATGATGTTAAGAAAGCTGTAATACAGCTTGAAAAAGAGAGTACTCAAGAAGAAATGAAACAAGCTATCGAAAACTTTGAAGACTTGTTCATGAGCATTCATCCGGAATCTCTGAAGTTTATGCTAAATGAGTACAATTCCTTTGTCGGACGGGATCAAGAAGAAGAATTAAAGAAACTGGGTAAAGATGATTCTAGAGCACTTGAAACGGTTACATTGAGAAATCATATGAAATCATTGTACAGTGCAGCCGAAAAAGAATGTTTTAAATGGTTTGCTTTTATTGACTTTATTGCTGCACTTAACCATCAAATACAGAATTTGGATATCGTCCTGATTGAAACCAAATCGGGATATTGCGTTATTCGACGAGCCAATTATTGTATTATTCATTAATTCTCATCCTTACTCCCTGGTCTTTTACGATGATCTCGTAGCATCGATCAGGGAGTAAAACGTAAAATAGTCGTTTTGTGTTTGAATTTTCCCACTTGTTACCCATAATAACAGTGGTTTTCTTCATGTTTATTTCTATCGAGTAGTGAGAACCATTACATACTGTGTCAACTTACGTGGAAAGGTGTTCTATATGAAGTGGAAAACTGCTTTTCGACATTGGATGCAAATAGTCCGTGCTCAATATCTGGTTTTATGTGTTGTTCTGAGTATCATCGGCAATGGGGTTGCGTGGTTTGAAAACTCATTTCAGTGGAGCACTGCCATACTATCCCTTCTTGGACTTCTTTTTGCTCACATCAGTGTCAATGTTCTCAATGACTATTTCGATCATCGAAGTGGTATTGATCAAAAAACTACTCGAAGTCCCTTTAATGGTGGTAGCGGATCCATTCAAGATTCCATTATCTCTCCAAAGACAACTCTTTGGGTGGGTTTGGTATTTTTAACCCTAGCTTCTATCGTTGGCCTTTATTTTGTATACACAATGCCCACTGGCTGGCAGTTAATTCCATTGATTCTTGTAGCTGGTGCTATCGTATTGCTGTATTCCCCGGTTCTCTTAAAGATAGTAGGCGGTGAATGGTCTGCTGGCATAGGCTTAGGAGCTCTACCGGTAATTGGTACTTATTTTGTGCAAACTGGTCATTATTCTCTTCTCATTTTTCTCGCATCCGTCCCTTCTCTTCTATTGGTCCATAATTTGCTTTTTATCAATGAATTTCCTGATGTAGAAGCCGACCAAGAAGGAACTCGTAAAACCTTCCCGATTGTGTTTGGAATTCCACGCTCTATTACGTTTTACAAAATGATACTGATCCTCTTGTATATCTATATTATAGAAAACGTTTTTTTGGGGTTTTTTCCTCCCTATTGCTTGCTTGCTTTGTTGTCAATTCCAATGGCGGCTAAAACGAGAACACTGCTTTCTCTACCAACCAATGCCTTTGAACCTATGATGCAACTAAACGTGGGTATTGTGCTGCTTACTCAATTGCTATTTGGAATAGGATTTGTTGTTAGTGGCTTTATATGGTAAAAGATCCAAGCAAGTTTGTCCCCGAGGAACAAACTCAAATAGTCCAAGGAATTTTTGCCTCTATTTCTGATCAATATGATTTTCTAAACCACCTTTTAAGTGTAGGTCAGGATTTCATCTGGAGAAAAAGAGCTGTTCAGAATATGCACTTTTTTTCCACCATGAAATGTTTGGACATTGCTACGGGTACTGGAGATATTGCTTTTGCAGTAGCGAAAGCATTTCCCCACGTCTCTGTTACGGGTATTGATTTCTCCTCCTCTATGATTGCAAAAGCAAAAAAGAAAATGACTCAAAAAAAAACTCTATCCTCCATTTCTTTCATCAAGGGGGATGCCACAAAACTTCCGTTTCCAGATAACAGCTTTGACACGGCAGTCATTGCTTTTGGGATCCGAAACATCCCGAATCGTCAAAAAGCACTAGAAGAAATGACGAGAGTAGTTCTGCCAGGAGGCCGAGTAATAGTACTGGAAATGGTTTCGCAGCAAAATGGATGGATTCAAACGCTTTATCAATGGTATTTGTGCCGTATACTACCGACTATTGCGGCAATCTTTTCTCCGAATAAAAGAGCTTATCAGTATTTGGGGGATTCTATTTTACAATTTCCTTCTGTACAAGATTTTCAAACTTTGATGAAGAATACAGGATTAAAAATCATTAAGTTAGAATCTTTAACAATGGGAATTACACAGTTATTTGTTGGACAAAAATAAAAATTTATACTAGTAGTAGGACATATCTATGAATACAAAACACATCAGTACATCACTAGAAGACTACTTAGAAGCTATCTTACGAATTTTTAATGAGAAAAAGGGAGTACGAACAAAAGACATTGCCTCTCTTTTGCATGTGCGTAATTCTTCCGTTACTACTGCCCTTAAACACCTTGCAAGTGAAGGTCTTATTCATTATGAGAAATACGGAGTGATTTCCTTAACAGAAGAAGGAGAAAAGGAAGCTAATTTTATTTGGATCCGTCATCAAATACTCTACTTTTTCTTTCATTCAATTGTGGGCGTCTCGCCCGATGAATCCAAAACAATTGCTTGTAACACAGAACACTCTATCACAGGTCAAGCATTTATAAAGCTTTTACAATACATAAAAAGGTCTCATCCAAAAGAATTTAGTACTTTTATTCACAAAAATCAACCCAATCGAAAATACCTGCAGTGTTATCTGGACAAAGGCTTAGAAGAGACATAGCACAGTATTCATACGGTATTGTCAAGAAATTCCATTTTTTCACTAATTTGTAACTATTTTGTAACTTTTTTTTATTTTTTGTTGTTGTTTACCCCTTTTTTCGATATAATTATTGGTATATATCCTTTACAAAGGAGGTAGAGTAATGGCTTCCCAAGAATACATTCTAAGTATAACGACAAAAGCAGCCTCGCATAAGATATCAACTTTTACGTCTAAACATTGTCATTTAGTTTTCACTAACTTACGAATTATTGTTGCCTATTATGATCCTGATAAAGCCATAAAATCGTATAAACAGCAATTGACTGATTACGTCAACGACGGTTTCTCCTCCAATTTGTATGTGAAAGTTAATCTTCGTTTTGACTCATTTGCAACCTTTCACCATCGGTATATTTGTATGCCTCCGGAGAATATATTAAGCGACCATCCGGACAACTTCTCCATTCCTGGAACGAATATTCGAAGATTGGTTTTTTGTAAAGGCTGTTGTTGCAAAGACGAAGATGGCTTTGATGATCACACCCCTGACAAACTCAGCATTACACTCAAAAACAATCGTCGTAAGAGTTTTTACTTGCAATCTTGTTATTTTCAAGAACTATGTGGAGCACTGCATCACATTGTCCCTACTGCCAAATATCATGGGGACAAATTTTTATTTTCCAGTTAATTTTTTTCAGCCACTACTACTTTTCAACCATCCTGTTTCATGGTATAGTTCATTTATTACCATTATAAGGAGTTTGATGTGTCTACAGAAGAAACCGTAAAGCATGTAACACCTATGTCTGGTCACAAAGTAGGTTTTTTAAAGCAAAAACAATGTTATTTAGTTTTTACCGATCAACGAATAGTTGTTGCCTATCACGATCCCAAAAAAGCACAAGAAGAGTATGAGAAAAAGATTGATGAACATGAAAAAACAGGAAAAAAGGCAAATATTTTTAAGAAGATTGGGGCAAAATGGAGTACTCACACTAACTTCCACCAACGTTACCTGGAAATGGACCCGGAGAATATTTTACAAGAAACAACAGACAATTTTTCAATCCTTCCTGGGTCTGTAGCAAAGCTCGTATTGAAAAGAGGATCTGTCTCTCGAGATCAAGATGGTTTCGAACACAGAAACAATGACAATCTATCGATTATTACAACGGACAATAAAAAACTCAGCTTTACCTTTGTTCCTCGTCAATTCGATAGTATTAGTCATTCATTAGACTACTTAATTCCAAACATAACTCACAAAAGAAACAAGTCTTTTTTCACTCGATAACATCCTTCCTTTACTTATAGCCCAAAAGAGCGGTATCGCTCTTTTGGGCTTTTTTGTATTCCAGATTCTAGAAAAGGAAGTGCTACTTAATACGACTCTTCTAGTACAAGACGATGGAGAAAATCGTATAAGTAGAGTGTATCTCCGGAATTATTCCAGATCGGTTTTGAAAAGTTAGCAAATAAGAATTGATCGGTATCTTCCCCAGAACCAGAAAAAATCTTTATATTCTTACCGGGCTCTAAAACAATCTCTGGGAATATGTAGCAGTGGAAAGATTCATCGTAAAAATAGAAGTTCGATAGATGGATTGGCTTCGATGAAATGTTACCAATAACAATCCATTCACCGTTCACATTATCGTTGTCATCACCCTCTGCATCATAGTTAAAGTCATGTATTGCTAACGAAGACTTGTATGTAGAAGGCGTAAACAGGTTCAATCCTTGCTGTTTGGCTTCTTGCTCAGCTCTTTTCAATATTTTGCGGTATTTTCCATTGGGCGAACGATAAAACTCCATCGCCAAACCGTTTTTAACAATCAATTCATTGACAAATCCTTCTTTGGTAAAGACATAGGCGAGCGTCCTACCAAAAGAATCAAACTGAGATTCATCATATTCAAGGTATATAGTTTTCCCTACCACCAATTGTCGGTTCAACTCTTTGGCTTGGGAATAATACTTTTGACCTTTCTCTGGAGAATTGATACCAATGTAACGTATTCGGGTTCCATCGTTTACAACGACAGTGTCTCCGTCTACTACATGAGTAACAATGATGGAAGAAGCATTGCAAGTGAGAAAAGAAAACGAAAGAATAAGAATAAAAATGGTTAGGGCAAACTGAATTCTTTTTCTCATGAATTTGTAATGCGCTTTAAAACAGTTCCATAATACATGGGCAGCGTAGAAGTAGAAGAAGCCCATGAAGTAGAATCTTTTTCCATTTCAATGGCAGCAAGACTGTGCAATGCAACTCCTACAATACTAGCATGATAGGCTGTATATCCTTGGGCAACGAAACCTGCAATGGTACCTGCCAATACATCACCTGTACCACCCTTTGCCAGAGCAGAGGAACTGTAGCTATTGATATAACAGAAACCTGTAGGATCCGCAACAACAGTTGTTGATGATTTGAGTACAACAATCATTTGCCATTTTTTTGCAAAGGTGACTGCAATCTCTACAAGGTTCTTTTGAATGTCGTCAATCGGAATGGAGGTTAGATAGCTCATTTCTCCAAGGTGAGGAGTTATAATACGGGGACCAGAAGGAGTTTCATTCATGTGATTTTGAATAGCCCAAAGAGAATCAGCATCCATTATCATAGTATTGGGCATGTTGCAATACAAATCCCTGCAAAATTCTTGGTTATCGATACTCCGTCCCATACCAGATCCTATACATACCACATTCTTAGAATGAACGTGATGGATAAAATAGGTAGAAGAGTGAGGTGTATAGTGTTCATTGGTGACAGGGATAGGGAAGTGGGTTGCTTCTGGAATAACATAGGGAGATAAGAACAATTCATTTGATTCCTTGTAACACGCTGTCAAGAGTCCAGCTCCGGCATGTAAAGCGCCAAGGAGAGAAAAAGTAAGAGCTCCTTTATAAAGAGAAGATCCACATATACAATACACTCTTCCAAAGGTTCCTTTATGAGATTGCTTTGAACGAGGTTTCACAAAGGTAGCCAATTGGTTTTCTTCTAGAATAGTAGTATAAGGAGATTGTTTTTCCAGTGCCGATTGCAACACTCCAATTTTTGTTACAAGAAGAGTTCCTGTGTATTCTTTTCCGGGGTACAACAGATGACCAATTTTGGGGGCTTCAAATGTAACGGTAAAGCTTGCTTTTATAGCAGAAGTAGGAAAGGACCCGACGATGGAACCATTTTCTGAGCTTATTCCCGAAGGGATATCCACAGAAAAAATGGGTTGTCCTGCTCTATTCAGTTTTTGAATCAATTCTGCCGTCTTCCCTGTAATAGGCCTATGTAGTCCGACTCCAAACAGAGCATCCACAATAACACAGTGGGAATTCTTTTGTAAAAAGGAGGAAACAATTTCTTCCGTTAATGAACTAATGGAATAAGGAGCCATTAGTTGAGAATGAAAGACAGGATTCTGACAAATGGCCTGTAGGATTTGATAATTATGTGCTGGCGCACCTGTTAGGTTTTCTAGTGGTAAGGCTGGAACTACAAGGACGTACCAGCCATGTGAAATTAAAAACCGGGCAACAACCATTCCGTCTCCGCCGTTGTTGCCCGGTCCAATAGCAATCAATGCGCTGCGGACTGTTGGGTCCGCATATTTCAAAACTTGGTCAGCAACATTCTTACCGGCAACTTCCATGAGTTGAACGGAGGATACTTGAAACTCTTCCTCCATCATTTTGTCAGATGCATAGGTATCCTGACCAATATGAACGTACATGCTAGCTCATGAGGAGTGCCATAATTGCCTTTTGTGCATGAAGGCGATTTTCTGCTTCATCAAATACTGCTGCTTTGGGTCCATCCATCACAGAATCTGTGATTTCATCACCGCGATGAGCAGGAAGGCAATGTAGAACCATGACATCTTTTGAGGCTTTCGAAAGAAGCTCATCGTTCACTTGATAAGGTGCAAATATGCGACGACGTTCTTCTTCTTCTTTTTCTTGACCCATCGAAGTCCAAACATCGGTATAGATAAAATCTGCTTTTGAAACAGCTTCTGTAGGATCTGAAACAATCGTTAGTTTCGCACCTGTTAAAGGGGAATCCGCTTTCCACCACTCCATGATTTGATCGCAAGGAGTAAACCCTCCGGGGGAACAGATGGTGATATCAACGCCTGTTTTAGCCGCTGCCATCATAAGCGAATTTGAAACATTGTTGCTGTCTCCGATATATGTCAAATGCAAACCCTTTAGATAGCCTCTTTTTTCGTACATTGTGAAAAAATCAGCAACTGCCTGGCAGGGGTGCAAAAAGTCTGACAAGCCGTTGATAACTGGACAAGTAGCATATTGGGCGAGTTGCACAATAGTATCGTGAGAAAAAACTCGAGCCATGATACCATCTACATAACGGCTTAATACTCGCGCTGTATCGGGGATTGTCTCTCCTCGACCTAATTGGATATCTCGGCTGCTAAGAAAAATTGCCTGTCCGCCCATCTGGTTCATTCCAATTTCAAAAGAGACTCGGGTGCGAGTGGAGGATTTTTCAAAAATCATTCCAAGTGTCTTGTTATTCAATATAGGTTTTCTTTGATTTGTATGTTCTTCAAGCTTCAGGAGTTTTGTAAGGTCAAAAATTCGCCTGAGATCTTCCACCGTATAATCATGGATTGAAACAAAATTTCTTCCTTGGTATAAACCGGGCATAAAGTATCTCCTTACTTGTTAAATTTTTCTTTTAACAAATCTTCAAGAGTGGGTTTGCCAATTTCTTGAAGTTCATATCCAATCCGAACAACAGGTTTTTTAATTGAGATAACACGGCTAAGGTCAATGGGGGTTCCAATAACAACAACATCGCAATCGGCAGAATTAATGGTTTCTTCCAATTCCCGAAGTTGTTTTTCATAATATCCCAAAGCAGGGACAATTTCGTCTAATTGAGGATACTTTTCATAGGCTTCTTTGATGGATCCGACAGCATAAGGTTTGGGATCGACTATTTCAGCACCGCATTTACGAGCAGCTAAGTATCCAGCTCCAATATCCATTTCACCGTGTGTTAAAGTAGGACCATCTTCTATGACTAAAGCACGTTTGCCCTGAAGAAGCTTAGGATTCTCAATGGTTAAGGGAGAGGTTGCATCAATGATGATAGCATTTGGATTGATAGCACGACAATTGTCACGAACATCATTAATGTCTTCTAAGTTGGCAGTTTCTTCTTTGTTAATAATGATACAGTCAGCCATTCGGACATTGACTTCTCCGGGATAATAGGAAATTTCATCATAAGGCCTGGTTGGATCTACAATGGTAATCTTATAGTCTGACTTGTAGAAAGGAAAATCGTTGTTACCGCCATCCCATAAAATAATATCAGCTTCTTTTTCGGCTTCACGTAAAATGGCTTCGTAATCGACACCAGCGAAGATGATAGCTCCCATGGCGATGTATGGTTCGTATTCTTCCATTTCTTCAATAGTACATTCGTGTTTTTTCAGATCTTCTAAAGAGGCAAACCGCTGAACTGCTTGTTTTGCTAAGTCACCATAAGGCATAGGGTGACGAATAGCAGCAACTCTTTTACCCATTTTTTGGAAAATGCGCACAACTTCACGGCTGGTTTGAGACTTACCACATCCCGTTCGGACGGCACAAACAGACAACAATGGCTTCGTGGACTGCACGGTAGTATTGTTGTAGCCCATCAACCAAAAATCTGCACCAGCTGCATTCACAAGGGCAGATTTATTCATTACGTTTTGGTAAGGTTGGTCAGAGTATGAAAACACAACCACATCAATGTCATGTTTCTGAATCAATTCTGTAAGTTCTTCTTCTGGATGAATCGAAATTCCCTGCGGATAAAGATGTCCGGAGAGTTCTTTGGGATATTTCCGATCATCAATTTCTGGAATCTGTGTAGCTGTAAAGGCTACAACGTTGTAATTCTCATTGTCTCGAAAAAAAACATTGAAGTTGTGGAAATCTCTTCCCGCTGCTCCCATGATGATTACGTTACGCTTCATGCTGACCTCCCAATGGATTTAATTTTAATTTCGGAAAAACGCTGTCTGTGACCACGCCGTTTATGCTCGTTTGTTTTGTTGCGATAGAAAAAAACAGAAATCTTTTTTGCTTTTTCATCGCTGCGCAAAACATTCGCTTGCACTTGATAATTTTTTGCATCGTCTCCTACAAGCACTTCGGTTCCACCAATCATTAGCGGAGCAAAAGTAATCTCACTACCCTTTTCTTGGTCCAATTTTTCAACTCGAAGGATTTGTCCTTCTTCTACTTTATACTGTTTTCCACCAGTCTCAATAACTGCGTACATATATTCCTCCATAGATATAATTCAGTGTGACAAATATCCAAATTGCTATCATACTTCAAAACCCGATTAAGTCAAGATTTATTTTTACTCTGGTCACATTTATCCTGCAATTTGCTTTTTGTTTTAACATACTAATACTATACGAAAAAACAGGAGAAAAAAATATGAAAAAATGTATTCAAACCGAAAAAGCTCCAAAAGCAATTGGTCCTTATTCACAAGCAGTTCAATTTGGTTCTTTTTTGTTCGTATCTGGACAAATCCCCATCGATCCTTTCACTGGCTTATACAACTCGAGTTCTGTAGAAGAAGAAACAGAACTCGTCATGAAGAATATGGGAGCTATCTTAACAAGTGTAGGGCTTACATACGACGATATTGTAAAAACAACCATTTACATCATCAACATGAACGACTTTGCAAGTATCAATGAAGTGTATGGAAAATACTTTTCAAACCAACCTCCAGCTCGGGCTTGCGTTGAGGTTAAGAAGCTTCCCAAAAATTGCAAAGTAGAGATCGATGCAATCGCAGCATTCCCTCACTGCAAATGAAACTCTGGAACAACAGACTCGGTAGAACTTTGGATACGGAGCATAACTTGGTTAGGAGCGCACACTACCACTTCACCAATAGCAGATATCCAACCACTTTGTACGCACGTTTGGTTGGGACAGCTTGATTCTTCGATACAAGCTTTTCCTTCCTGTACTACAATTTTTACATTTCCCAAAGCTCCTGTCTCAACTATAATTTGATCCTCGCTCATAGAAAAGACTCTTCTTTCCTGGGAATGCCCGTTAATAACATGGAGATATCGCGGAGTATCGTTGCTCGTAGTCTGAAAAATACCAGGATGTGTATGCAAATAGTAAAGTCCTACAAAAAACAAAATAGAGACAATCAATACAATAATACCGGGATTTATTGCTTTCTTTTTTTCGTTTCCTACAGATTGTTTCTTTTTTGTTTTGTTTCTACGGGCCATACTTGATATCCTTTCCTTTGCAGAAAATCCATTGCATTTTTGCTAGATTTACCGCAATCATATAATCCAAAACAGGCTGAACCACTACCACTCATACTATAATAAGTAGGTTCTGTCATTTTCACAAATGATAAACACTCAGAAATACAAGGTTGAACTTCACAGGCAGGCACTATAAGATCGTTATGTGGAGGAAGTACTGCGGGATTTCCAGAAAGCTCTTTCGAGAATGGAATTTGCTTTTCATCATACAAAGCATACACTTTTTTTGTTGCCACACCTCTTCTTGGAAAACACACCACTGTATAAGAAGAAGTTAACTCTTCATTCTCAGATAGGGGTTGTATGCAATCCCCTTTTCCTGTAACTCGACAAAGCCCTCCCACAAGAAAATAGGGAACATCCGAACCGATGTCTGCTGACTCTTTTATCAAATCCTGCTGAGGAATGGCTTTGAAAAGATCATTAAAAACATGCAGCAGTGTGGCTGCATCTGAAGATCCACCGCCCATACCTGCCCCAATTGGTATTCTTTTTTTTAGATGTATTCGAACACTAATCGGGATCCCTGTTTTTTGTGTATACCACTTCCAAGCTTTATACAAAAGATTTTTCTGAGGATGAGTAAAGAAATTGCGAGAGGAGGACAGATGTATTTCATTTTTACGCTCAGGAGCAATATCAATTGCAATGTCATCATGCAGTGAAATCAATACATTAACCATATCCAAAGAGTGATATCCATCCTTCTGCAATCCCGTCACTCGAAGTTGCAAATTCAACTTTGCATTGGCTACATACTTATTCGTTTTCTTCATGTACTGTTTCCTGGTAGTGTTGATACAGCCATTGAAAATCCTCCATACTACACATCTCGGGTCTTCTTTGCATCAATATGTCGCACTTTGACTGAAGGTATGAAGCTACGCCATCAGAATACGAATTTTTGATTGCATTGTACAGTGTTTTTCTTCGATAGGAAAATATTTTTTGGACAAATTTTGTAAATTGTAACGTTTTCGGGATTTGTACTTCTTTGGGAGTAAAAGATAAGACTTTGGAAGCTATGGAAGGGGATGGGAAAAAAGAACCTTTTTGTACCGTACAAACTGTTTCAATAGAAAAAAACGACTGCATCATGATGGAAGCTGAGGAATATTGAGGTGTTCCAACGGTAGCGATATAACGATCAGCAGTGCCAATGGCAAACATACAGACAATTTTAGTGGGTTGCAACTCTGTAGCTATTCGTTCCATTATTGGCGTCGCAATATGATACGGGAGGTTGCCCACTACTTTGGTAAAGTTTTTCCAGGGCTCTAGGTTAATGGTAAGAAAATCTCCTTGCACAATGCGAAAATGCGCATGTTCTTGTTCCAAGCAGAGCAGCTCTTTAATGCACCTGGGGTCGATTTCAATCGCAGTATACTCTTTGCAATCTGGCAACAGATGCTTTGTTAATGCACCAAGTCCAGGTCCAATTTCAAGCAATTGATCTGTGGATTGTAAGTCTACTGCTTTTTTTATTTTTAATATAATATTGGTATCATGAAGAAAATTTTGTCCTAATGATTTTTTAGGTTTCATCTTGTGATTCAACAATCCATACAAATCCATCATGAAGGACTTGATTTGTAGGAGCTTTCTTTACGATCTTTTGTACAATATCTGTGTTTGTATAAAAGGAAGAGAGTTGTCTGTAATGGGTCAAAAAATGATGCTCTTCATAACCCCTTTGTATAACAACTCTTTTGCTAGATAAAAGCAATGAAAACGTAAAAATAAGGAAGAGAAACCATTTCAGAAAAACACTACTACGTATACTCATGGTTAGTTAATCCATAAAAGAAACAACGCAAAAACAGCGATGGTAAGAATGGTAGACACCAAAATGACCACTTTTCCTATTTGAGTAACCATAAAAGAATATCGCTTTGCTCTAACTAGATCCTCTTGTTTAGATTTATCAATAATGAAGAGGAAGAATTTTTTGACTTGATCCCACATTCTACACACCTGGTCGTCAATTTGGCAGAGTTTTTCACTGACATGGTGAGTCCAAGAGGTTGCTCCAGGAACAATAGAAGAGCTTACCTTATCCACTCTTCCATCCAATGAACAGCAACTGGCAGTAAGTCGAAGGCAGGACTTGACATCTTGCCTTGGAAACATCGCTTCAATTTCCTGACATGTTAAGAACCAAGGGCTGGCTAGATATGTTATCCAAGCATCATATTGATGAACAATCATGTCATCTATTTTTTGACACCAAACCGTACAGAATGTTTTAATCACCCCATATAAATGATACCACCAAGATAGAAAAGTCCAAGAATACGGTATTGCAATATGAAACCACCCCTTTTTTAGACCAACAACCATGAGTACAATACCTCCAAAAGCAATCCAGAGGAAACCAATGGTTGAATGTGTAAACCCGTGATGGAGTAGTGATAGGTTCTCAAGTACATGATGAAAAGAAGATAACTGAGTAGGTAAAATGGATTGATAAAGCATTGGGTTCGAACCAAACACAAGAATAAGAAGAGCTAACAATCCCAAAGGAACAACTTCACGCCAATCAAAGTGCAACTTGTATTGCTTTCGCATTGACCGAAAAGAAGTTAAATAGAACATTTTAAAGTTAGAAGTAAAGGTTCCTACTGCCGTTAAAAGAAAGACTGCTTCAGAAAACAAAAAAATGAAAGAAGAATGTATCATTAACTCTTCATGAAGAGCATTTTTTGAGATAAACCCATTGGTAAAAGGTACACCTGAAATACCCATAACAGCTACTAAAAACAGTAGAGCAACCAACCATTTCCTCTTCAAAAGACCTCGTATGGAATACATATCCAGTGTTCCAAAATAGAGTACCAACACGCCGGTTGCTATAAACAGCGCAGATTTAAACCAAGCATGGTTGACAGCATGAAGAATAGAAGCAGCTAAGGCATGAGTGTTTTTAAAAATAACAAACAGAGCTAGCCCTAACAAGATATACCCCATCTGGGATACGCTATGAAACGCAAGCATTCGCTTTGCATTCGACTGTAGAAGTGCTTGTAGTACTCCAAGAAACATTGTAACAAGAGAAATTCCTAACAGAATATATCCATAGAGAGGAGGTACAGTTACGAAAAGAAACGCCTTCATCATGCCATAGAATCCAATCTTGATAATGCACCCAGATAGAATTGCAGAAGCAGGTGGCGGAGCAACAGGATGAGCCTCTGGAAGCCATACATGAAAAGGAACTCCTCCTGCTTTTACAAGAAATCCTAAAGCCATAATGACGGCACCACTAACGTGGTAGGCAGGGTATTTTACAAGCCAAATACCTCCCAAAACTAACAAACCACTTAGTAGAGAAAAGATAAAGTATAACTTGGCAGCTTGAAAAGATTCTTTAATACGCTCGTGCAAAATCAAGGGAAAGCTAACAAGAGAAACAAATTCATAGACAATAAGAAGCGATAATAGATTGGTTGTAAAATAAATGGCAACGTTGCCAACAAATGTTAATAAAAAAAATGTAAAAAACTCGGTTTTTCGTGCATGAACATATTTCAATGCATAAACAAAAGCTGCAATGTAAGGAGGAATGGTAAGGAAAAGAAAAAGAAGGGTGTAATCAGTAACACCCCATGAAATAGGAATCATTAAAAGAGAGTAGGGCAGGAATTTGATGGAGTTAAACTCGTTAGAATCTCCCTGCAAGCGTTAATAATGGGATCGGGATAAACACCATACGCAATAATGATGACAGCTAATACAATCATCGTAATGGTAACGGTAGCAGGCGTTTTGTAGGGGACAATTGTTGATTTTTTAAAAGACGTACTTAGTTGGGTATCATCTGGATGGGGAACATAAAACCACCCCTGTATAATGATGGGTAAATAATACAGGGCATTGAGAATGCTACTCAGAAGAAGTACTCCAATTGCTATACTCCCCAGCCAAGGTTCAATATACTCAAGCTGGATTGCTTCTACAGCTCCAACACCTAGTGCCCATTTTGTGATAAAGTTTGCAAACAAAGGAAACCCTATCATGGATAATGCACCGATGGTAAAAGCACCAAACACAATAGGAGATCGATATCCATAGCCAGCATACGACGTTACTTCCGAGGTTCCCGCTTGCTCAATCATCGTGCCGGCAGACATAAAGAGTAAGGATTTCACAATAGAATGTGCTAACAGATGTAAAAATGCCCCTAATATGGCTATAGGAGACAACAACATAGTGCCCATAACGATATATCCCATTTGGCTGACACTCGAATAGGCCAGCATCCTTTTAATGTGAGTTTGTCCAATGGCAATAGCGGACCCCCAAAACATCGTAAAAATGGCAATTAGCAACAAAATTGTGACAGACATACTCCCGACTAAATTAGCAATACCAAAAGTTTCCAAGGCCATTCGTAGGAGACCAAAAACACCGGTTTTAATAACCATGCCTGATAACAATGCTGAGGCAGGTGAAGGAGCAACAGGGTGAGCTTCTGGAAGCCAGATATGGACTGGGAATAGTCCAGCCTTGACAGCAAAGGCAATGACAAAACCCCAAAACAATACAATGAAAAAAGATGATTCAGCCAAGGACGCATACCCTCCAGGAACAAAGGCGGTTGTTCCAAGGAGTGAATATTGGATCATAATGGTGCTAAGAAAAAAAAGACCTCCAATGATCTGGAAAAATACATATCGGAGTCCAGCTGCATAAGTCTCTGGTTTTTGATGATGAATAATCAATACATACGAAACTACAAGCAAAAGTTCAAAGAAGATAAAAAAGGTGACCCAGTTGTCTGCATTGAATATAAACAATACGCACATCATGTTGAGCATAGAAAAAAGCTGGTATCGTTTGATATTTTGTTCCTCTTTTTTGGAAAAATAATGAACCGAGTATAGAGAGGAAAAAAGCCAAACAATAAGACAGAATAAAGACGCAATCCAAGCCAAGGCATCCAAGGAAAAGGATACATGAAAAGGTCCATGATTAGCCAACGTTACAACCATTGTGGTGGAAAGATTGAATGGATAAAGAATGAACAAAATTACCAGCATAATGGCAATAGCTATGCAATTATAGGTAGCATAATAGGTAGGCTTTTGATTTTTGCTAATCAGCAACCCAAGAGCATATAAAAAAGGTAGTAGTAGCCAAAAATTATACAGTCCCATGAAACACCCCTTTTGCAAGTGAACAACAATCTACTATTATAGGAAGTCTTTAGGATATACAAGGTAAACCAAAGAAATTTCACTATACTATAATAAACTACAATTCTAGGAGGGTTGTTATGATTTCAAAAGGTTATGTACTACTTGAGGCGCAAGCTGGAAAAACCGAAGAAGCATTGCGGAAGATTCGTGATATTGCAGGTGTTAAAGAGGTTCATTTGGTCACCGGCCCTTATGATTTAATCATCAATATAGAAGCCGATGACTTGAAAAAACTGGGACAGATCGTCAGCGACGAAATCCAAGTCATCGGCGGTGTAACCAAAACGATTACATGTATTGTAATTGGTTAATGTTGTACTTTAGTCCCTTTGTCGAATGCTTTAAGATTCAATTCGACAAACTTTGGCTTAACCAATTCTTCAATTGATTTCTTTAAATCATCCGCAGAAAACGGGCACGTTGGGATTTGAGAAAACATCCCCAAAATGACCATATTGAGAGAGATAATGCCCCCTGTTTCAGTAGCAATTTTTGAGGCATCCGTACTAATTATTTTATCTGTAACTCTTTGTAACTCTTTTTTAACTTCTTCAAATTTGGGATAGGTAGCCATGCCAGCATTTACAGAAGTTGGCACAATAGGATGCTGATTCAATACTACATAGGCTCCTTTTCGGATGTAGTTCATGTATCGCAAGCTCTCTACTGGTTCAAATGCTAGCATACAATCACCTTGAGCCTCGGGTATCAATGCACCGTGTACTTCGCTCCCAATACGCACATGAGAAATAACTGTACCACCTCGCTGAGACATACCATGAGTTTCTCCCACGCGAGCATTTATTGAATTTCGGATAGCCGTTTGAGCAATGATTTTTGAAGCAAGGACGGTGCCTTGTCCACCAACACCACACATAACAATATTAAATTCTTTCATGTTCTTGCTCCTTTCCTTCTAAAATAGCTCCTGATGGGCAAACTTCAATACAAGCTTTGCAACCGTTGCAAAGATCGTGGTCTACGATTGGGTGTTTTGTCGGTTCATCCCATACTAAAGCAGGACAACTAAACTTGGATACACAAATTTTGCATCCAATACAAGCCTTTGTGTCAATAACAACAGGCGTCTGCTTTTGGTATCCTTTCAACATGCAACAAGGTGCTCTAGAAACAATGAAGGATGGGCCATCTTTAAAGGCGGCTGCTTCTTTGAAAACTTGTATGGATTCTTTAATTTTTAAGGGATTAATAACGCGAATAAATTGAACTCCCATTGCTTCGGCAATTTTTTCAGGATAAATGGGGGTATCCATTTTTTCAAAAACAGAATTCAGCCCACAACTAGGATTTGGTTGTTGACCAGTCATGGCAGTGATACTATTGTCAACGAGAACAATATTGACATTGGATTTATTCCATAGGGCATTTACTAAGGCAGGAAGTCCCGTATGAAAAAAAGTAGAGTCTCCAATGGTGGCAAAAATGTTTTCTTTGTTAAAATGGGCCAATGCTGAACCAACGCCAATAGAGGCACCCATACACACACATGTATCCACAGCATTCAACGGAGGTTGTATGCCCAATGTATAACAACCAATATCACTGGGATAAATACCTTTAGGATCTGCTTTGCGGATAGCATAAAAAGTAGATCGATGAGGACATCCTGGGCAAAGTACTGGGAAACGTGGAGGCATTTTGCTTGCCGCAGGCAATGGTTCCCCTTTAAAAGAAACGGACGGGGTTTTGGAAAGAGTTTTCATAATAGCACCATGCACGATTCCGGTATTGAATTCATAGGTACTAGGAAGGACATCTTTTCCATGAATTTTCACTTGAATATTATTATCAAATGCAATTCTTTTCAATGTTTCTTCTGTAATGGGATCCAATTCTTCCACTACCAAAACCGTATCGCAGTGTTGAATAAAGGTAAGCAGTGTTTTTTCTGGCAATGGATACGTAATTCCAAGATGTAAAAAGCTGCAATCCTCTATTTTTTCATAATATAGAGATTCTTTTACATAATTCCCAGTTAAACCATTTGCGATAATGCCAAAGGTACCCTTCAAAGACATTCTTGTCCAGGGAGAATCACAAATGAAATCTCGCAATTCATGAAATCGTGAAATTAGATCAGGATGCAATTGGTAAGCATGAGAAGGCAAAACAGCCTTGTGAAGCTTGTCTTTAGTGAAAAGAACTTCGTTTCGTTTATCAGGAATTGGTCCATATTCTACATTTCCTGAACAATGTGCACTTCTGGTTGTTTGGCGAAGCATAACAGGCAACCGGAATTTTTCTGATAGCTCAAAGGCATCTTTGACCATCTCTTTAGTTTCCTGTGGTGAAGAGGGCTCCATGCAAGGAAACATACCAAAACGTGCATAATTACGACTATCTTGTTCATTTTGTGAAGAAAAACATGAAGGGTCGTCCCCAACAGCTAAAACTAATCCAGCAACAGAACCTCCGTATGTCATAGACAAAAGGGCGTCTGCTGCTACGTTAATTCCCACGTGTTTCATGGAAACAATGGATCGTAAATTTGACCAACTTCCAGCCAGTGCTGTTTCAAAAGCAACTTTTTCATTCGTTGCATATTCCCAATAATAGGAATTTGCAGCAACCGCATACTTTGCAAAGGTGTCACCAATTTCTGAAGCGGGAGTTCCAGGATAGGTACATGCCACACCCACACCTGCTTCTAAGGCACCTCTGACTACAGCCTGGTTACCCATCAACAGTTCAACCAGTCCAGGTTTATTATCTAAAAGCATAGTTCCTCCTTATGACAGAATACATATTCATTATATGAATATGCATATCAATAACAAAAAAAGATTGCTTAGTATCCATCATGTCGAATTTTTTCGCGTACCCTACAATTGATTAGCCAATGAATCATTTGCAGCGTCGCTATCTCAACTCGAACCGTATCACACAAAACAGCTCTTTTATAACCATATCCTTCAACAGGTTGTAGGTGTTTTCGTATAGTGTATCCCCAGCAATATTGATCCCACGGGTCATAGTGATAATATTCGCAGGTGCCATTCTCACCGGCCCACCCATAGTCTTCCAAATGATACTTCCATCCAAGATGGTCGTACCACAAATCAAATTCGATGCGAAGCTCCTCCAATGTTAAATCTCGCAAGGCTTTATTGCAGCTTCTTGCTGATTGATAGTACAGTGATTTCACAGCGGAAAACCAATTTGTGTAAAGCTGATCTTGAGAAACTTTGCTCAAGGGATCACACACTTTTTGACAGCCAACATTGGGACGAGTTTTTGCACCAATACTACGTGTTGAATACTCAGGGGAATAGAAGAGATCCAATCCTGTTACTAAAAAAACTAGTACAAGAGAAAACGATACAATTCTATATTTTTTCATCATTGAAAACTCCTACTACCAACCACAGGTTTCTTTTTCCATTTTACACAAGTTTCATAGAAATAATAACAATTTTATAGTACACTCAAAAGAAATAGTAACTTTCGCAAAGGTCAATATAATAGACTAAAAAGACAAAAGGATGGATTTTCATGAACGAACTTTCTTTAGGGTATTATTTTGAAGATTTGAAGTCTTGCCCGTTTGACGTGAATGAAGATAATAATCCATGGGATTTATTGCGGTTAAAGAATTCACTCTTTTCTTTTCATACTAGCAGTATTCAAGGTTTTATTCAACAATCTGCCATCTTAAAAGGGATTGTTTACATTGGAGAAAATACAGTTGTCGATGAATATGTTAGCATTCAAGGACCTTGTTGGATTGGCAACAACTGTATTATTCGAAGCAGCAGTCTTATCCGACCATATTCTGTTATTGGAGATTACGTGGTTTTGGGGCATAACAGCGAAATAAAGAATTCTTTGCTTTTTAATGACGTTAAAGTCTCCTCCCATGCAGTTGTTAGCGATAGTATTATAGGCAAAGGAGCACGAATTGGACCAGGTACCATCACTGATAATCGTCGTTTCGATCAGAAGGAAGTAGAGCTTAGCATTCAGGATCAGACCATACAAACTGGCCACGACAAATTTGGTCTTATTTGTGGAGACTATGTTCGCATAGGCTCTAACGTTTCCACACTCCCTGGTACCGTAATTGGCAAATATACGTGGGCCTATTCAAACACGCTATTGTATGGCTTTATTCCTAAAGAAAAATTTGTAAAATTATCTCAGATTCATGATATGATAGACAAAGAACCTCATGTCCTTCAAAGAGGTGACAAATCCGGCAAACGTTGAGAGGTTGTGTATGCGTAAACGATTAACATTGCTTTTTATTGCTTTCTTTTTTGTCATAAGTAGTTTTTTTCCAGCTTTTGCAGAAGAATGGTATGCTTTTCAAAAAGATGAATCCCGTAGTGGTATGGTAAAAGAGACTTTATATTTCCCTTTAGAAAAACGATTGCGTATTCCAGTTGGAGAAACTATATCGGGGGGACTTCTTGTTCATGACAATGCTGTCTTTTATTCTACTACAGAAGGCACCATTGGGGCTTGCTCCATATTTAACGGAGAACAGCTCTGGAGTCAGACCATTGGAGACTCCATCAAAAGCTGCATGATGATTAGCAGTCTTGATCTTTTTGCTATTACAGAAGCAGGTCATCTATATTGCATTGACGCCAAAACAGGAACTATTTTATGGACCCGTCATCTTGAGACAAAGGTAGAAGCTCCGCTGTTGAAATTTTATCGGTATTTGATTGTTGCAGGCGTAGACGGTCATATTTATGCGCTAAATGCTCTTGATGGTAGAACCATTTGGGATCTTGAAATGCACGAATCTATTACTCATGGTATTTGTCTTAAATTCAATTCACTATATGTTGTTACCGAAAAAGGACAAATTGCTTGCATTGACAGTCAAAACGGAAGAAAGCATTGGAACTACTACGTAAATGCACAAATTACAAGCCCTCCTATTGCAGGTACCGAAGCGATCTACTTCGGAGATGAAAAGGGCAATATGTATGCCTACGATTACATTACTGGAAGACAATATTGGAAACAAGAGTTCTCCAATAGCTTTTCCACTCCTTTCAGTTTTTGTTATTTCGATAAACGAGTATTGTGTTCGGGTATCACCGACCAATACGTAGGTATCGCAGCTGGCACGGGCGTTGAAATGTGGAGCTACCCCACAGCAAACTGCACCATTGCACCTGTATCAGCCAACCGAGTTGTATTCCTCCCAGGTGAAGACAATACCATTGTTGCTCTTGATTCCTTTGACGGAACCGTTGTTTTCTCTGACTCACTCGACAGCCCCATCAGTGCTGGCATGGCTATTTCCAATGGAAAACTCTTTATAGGCACCGAAGATGGGGATATCATCATGTATGGTTCTGAAAACTACGATTTTCATATTGAAATTGAAAACGAAGCTCAAACTATTTCTCCTGGTGAAAGTTGCCAATTCAAAGTAAAAGTAATTAGCACAGACGGTTTTCATGATCCTGTGTCCTTTTCTGCAGGAGGATTTCCATGTTCTTGCAAAGGGGTAGCAAGGTGGTTTGATAAATCGCAAGTGCAACCTCCCGGAGAAATCGTCCTTGTTGTTGATACGACAGAAGAAGCACAACCCGCCAAGTACCGAATCTCCATTAAAGCTTTTTCGGGTAAAAGGGATATCGAAAGAGAAGCTTATGCCGTTCTTGTGATCCAAGAAAAAGGAAAAGACATTGTCCTGTCCATGGAACCACCCAAGGATATTGTGGATGGACAAGAGTTTTCTATCCCTATTCGCATTGAGAATGCGGATACCGTTCGATCCTTTGGCTATACGGTACAGTACCCCAACGATCTTCTATACTTACAAGATGTAAAACAGGGAGACTTCTTTATGGGTAATGAAGAAGACATATTTTTTAACACAACCACCTCTCCTACGGACGGAAAGGTATCCATCAATTACTCCAGAAGAGATCTTGGAGAAAGTGGTAGCGGAACACTTGCAACGCTTGTTTTTGCCGCGAAAACAGCAACGAAAGATGGAGAAGTAGCAACCTTATCAATTTCCAACATTTCCATTCGAGATACCCTGCTTTTCTCAAAAATTGGGGTTACAGAACCCATTTCCTTTCCCATTCGTCGTGGTAAAAAAACACTACTTACCTTGCAAATCGGCTCCAAAACTGTAAAAATTAACGATCGATCAACCACTATTGAAGCTGCCCCTTATATAAAAAATGGACGAACTCTTGTCCCCTTACGAATTATTGCAGAAAATATGAGAACTAACGTAGACTGGTTCGCCGACGAGCAAAAAATTCTACTCACCCAATACGATACCGTTATGGAGCTCTGGATCAATCAGCCCACATGTGTTATTAATGGAGTGGAAACCATTCTTCCCAACGAAGTAGCTCCTACAATTACCAATGGAAGAACATTTGTCCCATTACGCTTTGCAACTGAGCAGTTGAATGGTAAGATTGACTGGGATGGTTCCACACAAACCATCACCATTGAATATCCTAACTACCAACAATAGGAGGTAAACCATGGCAAAATTGATAGAATGTGTACCCAATATTTCCGAAGGACGCAATCAAGAAACCATTGAAGCTTGTGTCGATGAAATACGAAATGCTTCTGGGGTGAAGCTCGTAGATTACTCCTCAGATCCTGACCACAATCGATCTGTAATCACGTTTGTTGGTGACCCACTGGCTGTAAAAGAGGCTGCTTTTTCTCTCGCAAAAAAAGCCTCTTCTTTGATTGATTTAAACAACCATAGCGGTACTCACAAACGAATGGGAGCAGTCGATGTGATTCCTTTTATCCCCCTAGGCGATACTACCATGGAAGAATGTATCCAAATTAGTGAAGAGGTAGGAGAAAGAATTGGCACCGAACTCCAAATTCCTGTGTATTTATACGCTAATTCAGCCAAACGGAAGCACTGCAAAAAATTACCCACAATCCGAAAAGGAGAATTTGAGGGATTTGATGAAAAAATTAAACAAAGCAAATGGGAACCCGACTTTGGACCCTCCCAAAAACACCCTTCTTTTGGATGTGTAGCAGTTGGAGCTAGAGAATTCTTAATTGCTTTCAATGTGTATCTGGATACATCTGATATGCAAATTGCAACTGCAATTGCGAACTCCATTCGTGAAAGTGGTGGAGGTTTGCAACATTTACAAGCAATGGGTATGTATATTGAAGAAAAATCGATGGTTCAAATCTCTATGAACAATTTACATTTCAAGAAACTCCCTCTTTACCGACTCATTGAAGTAATCCGGATGGAAGCAAATCGGTGGGGAGTGTCAATTCGCGAGACAGAGTTGATTGGACTGATCCCATTGCAAGCTGTTTTAGATTCTTTCTCCTATTATACACAGCTTCCCTCTTTAGGCACAGACCAAATTATTGACATGAAGATCCATGACCAGTAAATATCTCTCTACTCATTGTAGCTTATAGAATATGCCATAAAGGAGTCTCGTTTGCCTGATCTAAATAAAGTTTTCGATGTAGCTATTATACGATATGGAGAAATTTATTTAAAAAGCAAACCTGTTCGAAAAGCCCTAGAAAAAACTCTTGAAGCAAGGCTTCGATGGAAACTAGACAGAAGTCCTATTGCAGGACAATATAGGGTAGTTCTTCGCCAGAACATTTTCTATGTTTATGGCTCTTTGAGCGAAAGCCTTGTCAGTACTATGGCCAATACCTTTGGTGTACATTCTATAAGCCTTGCCATTGAATGCCAACCAACAATTCCATCGATTCGATCAGCAATCAAACAGCTGAAACAATCTTTTGGCTCTTTTCAGCCATCCTCGTATCGAGTTACAGCTACCAAAGATAAGCGTATTTCATTATCCCACTACACAATGGAATACGAAGCATCTAGCTTTTTCCCATCCTGGAAAGTACAGCTCAGAAATCCAGATTTTACAATCCATATTGATGCAAAAGAACACAATTGCTATGTGTATGCCAAAACTATGAAAGGACCAGGAGGGTTTCCCTATGGATCACAAGGGAAAGTGGTTGCGTTGTTGTCCAAGGGTATTGATTCCCCAGTTGCTGCATGGTTAATGGCAAAAAGAGGATGCAAACTACTTTTATTGCATCTTGGAGAAGAGACCCCTACCCTTTACAAAGAGGTTCTGGAATCATGGGCAGGAGCTTCTATTTCTCTTGTAACTATTCCATTTACTACCTTTATTCAACACCTATCCCAAAAAGGAAGTGGTTCCTTTCAATGCATATATTGCAAAAAATCAATGTATATTACAGCAGAGACCATTGCACAGAAAACATTTGCACTAGGAATTGCCTCGGGTGAAAATATTGGACAAGTCGCTTCGCAAACTTTGTCCAATCTGTATGAACTAACATCTTCTATTTCGATGCCTATATATCGACCCTTGTTAACGTATGACAAAATAGAGATTATTGCCTTGGCAAAGACTATTGGTACATACGGTATTTATACTCATCCTGACTGCCCATTTGTTCCCTCTCAACCGGCCACATCCATTTCTCCCAAAAAACGTATCGAACTGAACCGTAGAATGGCTATTAAAGAAGAGACAATGCAATACCTTAACAAGATTCTCGATGAATAAAAAACACTGGATAGGCTTTGTTGTAGCTTTCCTTCTGTCGTTATTGGGCATTATGTATTTGTGGAACCAGTCCCACGAATTCTCTCTCTTGGAACTAAACTACTCATGGATTCTTGTTGCATTTCTTCTGTTTATCTTCATGTGGATTTGCGATGCTTCAGCTCTTTTTTTTATCCTCCGATCAAATCATCAAAAACTTTCTATCACTACTTTATTCCGGTTGACCCTTAGTGCCTTTTTTTTTGGAGCAATTACTCCTTTTCAAATTGGAATCATACCAGCTTTAACTAGTTTTCTAGTAAAACGTGGCATACCCATTTCTGTTGCTCTTTCATCTCTGCTTTTAAAAAGCACTATCAATGGTATAGTACGTTCTATCATCTCCATTGTTTTAGCTTTTTATATGAAAGATATTTTTGGAATGAACATTGTGAGTATCCTTTTTGGATATGGAATAGCTGTTTTCTTGGGCTACCTGCTTCTCATCAATAGGTCAAAACTTGCTGAAAAAATAAGAATCTTGTTCTCTCGTTTTTTCTATTGGATAGGAGAAAAACTCCCTTTCTGGAAAATTTCTTTACAGCACACAGGAGATTCCTTTGTTGCATTTCCAAAAACAATGGAGCCTCTTTTTAAAAACACATCATGGATGTTTCCTACTATCTTTTTTATCCTTATGTACTGGTGTATTCTCTTCTCGATTCCTTATCCTTTGTTTCGTGCGTTGCAACACAAAGCCCCTTTTGTAGACTTAGCTATGTTACAAGCGGCCTATTATATGTTTCAATCGTTTCTACCTAGTCCTGGAGGTAGTGGCATGGCGGAAGTTGGCTTGGGTTATGTATATACTTCTTTTATAGGCGGAAGCTCACCTGTTTTTGTATTCCTTCTACGTATGTTTACGTTTTATCTACCCCTTTCTTGTGGGGGCATTTTTCTTTTCTTGCAATTCCGTTTCCGTCGAAAATAAAATGAACTTTTTTCCATTTTTTCTTTACTTATAACAACGAACAAAACTCCCTGGAGGTTCATTATGAAAAAATGGATAGCATTTCTAACAACGATAGCATTATTTTTTAGTCTACATATTGTGCATTTCGAAATTCCAACTGCGAAGGCTGCAAATGCATTGGTTCTCACATACTCACCTCAACCACTAACAGCTGGTTGCGTACCCGAAATGGTGGATCCAAATGAACCCTTCACAATTTATATTTCTGACCAAGCTGGCAATCCTGTCGATTTAACACTTGGTGGTCAAGTAGAAGATGAGGCCGTTTGGAATTTATTGTTTAAAGATTCTCATCCTACTGAAATTGGTCAACACTATTGGGTAAGAACTGATTTGCATAACGACGATGGAAGCCTTGAAGACAATCTGAGTCTCTTTGGATTTCGACCCATTGAAATTGATTTTCGTCAAGCTAGTGATGGCATTTACATTTTTAAGGGTTTTTGCGCCAATGACACTGGTAGTTTTATTGTAACTGCCTATACGCCTGATCGCAAAGCAGCAGGTGCTGTTCGCATAGAAGTTGTATCTCCTGATGTTAGTTATGAAATAATGAATACAGAAGATCCTAATGGAAACAAGTTTACAGTACCAGGAAATCCAGATTTTGTAATGACAGCAGGTGACAATCGAATCTATCAGATTACTGCAACGGCTAAAAACGCCCAAGGAAAAGTTATTCGGGGTATAGATCGGGATGTGAATGTGTGCAACGGAGCAACAGAAGTAGCCCGTTTTACTCCTTTTACAACAAAATGTGCCAATTTTGAGTACAATACCGTCTCCAAGAAAAGTGGATTTTATTCTCTCAATAATACCGACACTCTCTTCATTACAGACACCAATCAGCGCTATTATTTGCATTTGGGAGTTGACTACAATCGGAACGGTAAAATTGATCGAGGCAACCGGGAAATGATTGCAATGTCACATTTCCGTGTTCGCGACTTGGATCAATATGGAAACATAGTAAAAACGAACTATCTCACTTATTATATCACCTCCAATGTTCAGTGGGACGATGGAACCTTTGAGCTAGATCCTCAATTTGATTTTGCTCCTCCATACCAAGGATGGGGATTAGGAGCTATTTATAATTCGGAAAAATCAGGAGGATATTTGTTTGCAGATCTTAATGATGACCAAAAATTGGATTATCATGATTCCTTACTATTTGACCGTCAAGGAACCTGCACATTCTATGTTTTCTCAGAAGACATTACCAATGTTGGCGGCTTGGTAGCTTGCAACCCTTATGGAGACCGAGATGTTGCAGGGGGACCGCCCATCAGTTCCTCTTCGCCCACTCAGATTCGATCACGGTATCAAAAGGACTTCGTGTTTGCTTTAGACTTTGATTGCATCCCTACACGCATTATTGGTTCTGGCAAACCCGGTGTAAAAATATATGATGCCAAAACTTCCATTGAATTAGGAAAGACCTTTTTTAACAAAGCTAACTACGATATAGTATTTGGAAAAGAAAATCATTTGTTATTTGAAATCACCCCTGGAGATGTACGTGATCTTTCTCCCTCTATGGAAGGTATTATTGGGTTAAGTGGTAACCAAAGCGAAACAGCTATATATGGACGCTTGAATTGGGTAGATGGAAAAGCTGTAACAACGATGCTTTTCACTCCAACTGGGTTGGGAGAAAGTGTTGTTTGGGTAGATGCTGTTTTTAAAAACACATCCACCAATGGTCCTTATCAAGTTAAACTTGAGAAGATCCTGTACCTTGACTCTGTAAAAGGCCAAGGGGTCGAATGCAGCCCTTCAAAAGCTCATCAAAACACAAAAACAGATCTCATAATTACAGTCAAAGAGATCGGTACTCAAAAGAGAGTTGAAGGTGCTACCGTAGAAGTAGATGGCTGTGGAGTATGGGAACAAGGGAAATCGAATCAAGATGGTATTTTCCGTTGTTCTGTTACCCCCACCCAAACTGGTGAGATAACAATTCGCGTTAGCAAGGATAACTTACTTGGCGCTACTTTGACAATTCCTGTTTTCCCAGAACAAGTTAAACTATTTTTAGATATTGATCCCGTAAAGACTCCTACGAAACAATCTCGTATTGAAATCACAGGATATAGTTCCCCTGGCGCTACTATTACGTGCCAAAATCAATCGACAGAAGTCAATCAAAATGGCACTTTTTTAGTAGAAGATATTCCTCTTGAAGAAGGCATAAATGCAATTTTAGTGCAAGCTTCCTACGAAGAACAAACTGTCAAAAAACTACTGGAAGTAGTTCGAGACACTACTCCCCCCTCTCTGCTTGTAAACATTCCTACTGAAAAACTGATCGATATCAATTCTTGGGTTTTTGATGGTCGCACTGAACCAGGTTCGATTGTGAAGGCCAATGGAATGGTAGCAAAAATTGTTCATGATATTTTCCAGGTAGAAGTCCCCTTGCAATTAGGAATCAATTCAATTACTTTTACAGCTACTGATGCACTAGGCAATCGGACAGAAGAAAAGATTTCTGTGTACAATTGGCATGAAACCTTGATACAGCTAGGCATTGGAAAAGAAACTGCCTCTATTAATGATGAAATAACAGTACTGGATGCCCCTCCCTTTATAATGGAAGGACGAACGTTTGTTCCTGTACGATTCATTGCTGAAAGTTTTGGGGCAGAGGTAGAATGGTTAAAAGAAACAGAAACAATCATTATTAAAACAGAGGATACAACCATCAGCATGCAAATAGGCAATCGAATTGCGATGGTAAATGCTTCCGTGTATCAAATGGATGCGCCACCGGTTATACAAAATGGACGAACGTTTGTTCCTGTACGATTCATTGCTGAAAGTTTTGGGGCAGAGGTAGAATGGGTCAAAGAAACAGAGACCATTATAATCCGGAAATTACAATAATGCAGTTTTAATCCTGTAACAAACGAACAATTATTTCGTTTGACAGTACAACACCCTTTTCTGTAAGGACTATAGTGGGGCAATGATGAATGACTCCCTCTTCTTCTTTCTGAAAAGGGTGTTCGTATTGAAATCGAACCCATCCTTTTTTGTAAAAATATTGTAGGTTGTTTCGATTTTCCTTTGGAATTCTATACAAGGGAATTCCTTTATCCAACAATCGAAAAAGTAGCATATTCTTTTCAAAAAAAAGCTGTTTTTCTGTGCTTTTTTCCATTTTTCCAGTAGGAACTTTGTGTAGTGCAAGAGCACCACTATACTGCAAAAAAGAAGAGAAATTTGTATAGCGGTAAGGCTTCTTCTGTAGGGTAATGGGATTGCAGTAGCCCGTTGCAGACAGTCCAAAAGCTGCCCAGGAATCCAAGTTCCAATAGTGAAGATTATGTCTACATTGAAAACAGGGTTTGGCAAAATTGGATATCTCGTAATGATGAAAACCAAGGGCAGTAATTGTACTCACCATTGTATTCCAGTGCTTTAAGGTAGTTTTTTCAGCAGGAAGGAATAGTTTTTTTGATCGAATTTTTTTCACAATGGGAGTTTTGCGAGATAGTGTTAAAAAATAGGTAGAAAGATGAGTAATGGGGAGATTTCTTATGTGCTGACACTGCTCGTAAATAGAGTGGTCTGTTTCCATGGGGAGACCAATAATAAAGTCGCAATTGATGGAGGTAAAACCTACTTCATGAGCCCACACAATAGCATTGATTGCCTGCTGAGCTGTATGTCTTCTCTGAATAGACTTTAACACATCGTCTTGCAGAGATTGTACCCCAATGCTAATTCGATTGATTCCCAGGGATCGATATGCAGAAAGCATCTCCTTGTTTATGGTATCAGGGTTTGCTTCGATCGTTATCTCGCAATCTTTTTCGATCGTATAATGGGAATACAAAAGTGTGAGGATTTTCTCAATCTGAGGAAGCGATAACAGCGAAGGGGTTCCTCCCCCAAAAAAAATGGAGTCAACAGACATATAGGAAAAATCCTTGCTTCGCAATTGAATTTCTTGGCCTACTTCATCGAGATATTGTGGTAAATGGGCGTCAACAGGTACACTGACAAAGTCACAATAATTGCATTTGGAAAGACAATAAGGGATATGAATATAGAGGCCACCGCGAGGTTTTTTTAAGTTGGGATCCGCGGAATCAATCATTGAATATTCATTTGAAGACGATATGCTTCCAAAGTATTGTGCAAAAGAATAGACGTCGTGAGCGTACCGACTCCTCCTGGTACTGGCGTAATAGCAGAAACATGAGATAGTAAGGATTCTGTATCGGCATCTCCTACTAATTTACCCTCTAAAAAGTTAATACCAACATCAATAATGGTAGAATTCTTGTGAACCATTTGGGTCGTCACAAAATGCGGTTTCCCTACGGCGACAATAACGATATCTGCTGCTTTGCACTTTGACACAAGATCATGTGTATGACTATGGCAAATCTGTACCGTTGCATTTTTCTCTAACAACATCATGGACAAGGGCTTTCCAACAACATCAGATCGTCCTAGCATCACAACATTTTTTCCCTCAACTGGAATTTGATAAACATCCAAAATCATCATGACAGAAGCAGGCGTAGGAGGATAGAACAAAGGATTTGATTGAAACAATCTTCCAGCAGTATACGGATGAATGCAGTCCACGTCTTTCTCTGGTAGAACCGTATTGGCAAGTTTAGGAAAAGAGAACCGCTTAGGAATAGGCCGCTGAATAATGATGCCGTGTATGGATGGATCTTTGTTTAGCTCCTCTATGGTTTGTAAAACACCATCTTCATCTGCGTTCACTTTGGAGCATAATTGATAACGGAAACCAATTTTAGTAGCTGCTTTTTCTTGATTTTCAACATAACTGATTGCATCGGATGATTCTTCCAATAGCACAGATGCTAAACAGGGCTTATTTGGTTGACAGTGCGCAATCTCTTCTTTCAATTTGGCCCGAAGTGATCGGGAGATAGAACGGGCTTCCAGTAATTTCGTTGTTGACATATAGTACCTTCCATTTTGTAGTCTTGAGCAACTCATTATAATAAAAATCGTTGGGTTGAACAATTCCATAGACTGGATCAGATTGCATAGCCAAATCGTGCACATATAAAAGTACTCTTTCCATATTGTACTCTTGAAGGTCGTAAAACATAACCAATGCGTCCAGGAAAAAAAGTAATATGGGAAGATATCTTTTTTTTTGAAAATTCTTCCAGGCAGCTTTTGACATATCGAAAGATTTTTCTTTTCGGATGGCAATAGGTTGATCTTTTAAATTCATTGTAATGGCTAGCATGGTCTTATCAAGTAGATTTCCCATCTCTTCATGATGCTCAATGGTACCAAAGATCTCTGCAGTAGTAGCCAGATGATAGTCGGCATTCATAAGAGATAATTTGGTAGCTTTATGTTCCATTGGGTAGACATAGGAGTATCCAAAAAGAACCACTGCCTTCCAAAGATTGTATAAAAAGGAGAAGTAGCGACCAGCTGTTTCTTTATTGATTGAGCTTTGATAGGAATAATCCAAAAGAAAAAAACAAAGGTGTTCTTGAAATAAGACAGAGGTCGATAAATCTTTATCGACCTCTGTCTTTATATATGCCTGTGTAGTATCAAAACAATGGTTATGAACCCAACTCCGTAGTTCGCTTTCGGAGGTACATTCCATTGGTTACATTATCGCTTGCGATACTGACGATCTTTTCTGGCTCCGCGAAGTCCAGCTTTGGCTCTTTCTTTGATACGTAGATCTCTAGTAAGAAAGCCTTTGTCTCTGTATAAAGGTTTTGTATCTGGATCAAAATCAACAATGGCTTGTGCTATACCATGACGACATGCGGCAACTTGTGAAGAAGATCCTCCACCAAAGACTTTAACTCGAATATCAAACTGGTTTTCCTTTTTCCCAACATGGAAAACACTCATTAATCTTTTCTGTTGAAGATCCGATACAAAATAGTCTTTCATGTCTTTACCATTAATGCGAATTTTTCCAGATCCCGGTTTTAAAACAATTCTGGCAATAGAAGTTTTTCTATAACCAGTGCTTAGAATTGGGTGTGATGCCATATTGTTTCTCCTTAAATTGTTGTAATCTGCATTGGCTTTTGAGCTTCATGTCTATGGTCTGCTTGATTAAATATTCGCAATTTTCTCATTTGTCTGCGTGCCAAAGACCCGTTTCTAACCATACCCCAAACAGCCTTATAAATCATGCGAGATGCATCTTTTTTTCTCTGCCTGAATGCGGGAGTCTTTTTTAAACCACCCACATACCCTGAGTGACGATAATAAATTTTGGACAATTCTTTGTTCCCCGTTAGTTTCACTTTGGATGCATTTGTAATGATGACAAAGTCACCCACATCTGCATTGGGGGTAAACTCAGGTTTGTTCTTGCCCATAATAATTTCAGCAGCTTTTCTTGCAACTCGGCCTAAAATCTTTCCATCTGCATCGATAACAAACCATTTTTTCGGTACTTCTTGTTCTGTATAAAAATGTGTCGTCATATTTTTACCTCAATCTATTTGTCAATAAACAGCACACAAATGCCATTCTATTTCTATATTTTCAAACAATTGTAATAATTTACACAAACACATGGAAAAATCAAGCCGCTCTTACAAATATTTGACTTTAATATTGGGTATAGTATAAGTATATAAGCTTAAACAAGTATTCCTAGGAGGAAATATGCAACTTACAAATTATGAACTTAACAACTCTACAGTAACTGCCAATGTAGACTTTACAAAAGAAGAAATAGCATCTCATTTTCTATCCTTGTACAAGGAATATGCTTCTTCAATAGCCATACAGGGTTTTCGAAAAGGAAAAGCACCTTTGAATTTGGTGAAAAAACATGTAAATCCTTCTCATCTATACGAAGATATTCTGTATCGTTTGGCTGAGAATGCAATTGCTTTTTTCCTTAAAGAAAAGCAAGATGACTATATTGACTACCCAAAAGTTGATTACAAAGATGTTCCTGTCGAAAATGAACCATTTACTATGATCCTGAAGGCAGAACTATACCCTTCAGTGACTCTCCCTGACCTATCTTCTCTGTCTGTAAAAGCAGAAAATCCCCCTAGCGAAGAAGAACTATATCAAAACAAAGTGGATCAATTTCTCAATATTCATGCGACCTGGGAACCCATCGAAGGACCTCCAGAAGTTGGCAACTATGCCATTATTGAATACTCCCAGGTTCCTGAAGGGAAAACTCCTGAAGATATCAAAGAGCAGGGGAATATGTCTGTTATCGAACTGGGGAAAAATACATTGTTCCCCGATAGCGATGACAAAATCATGAAATTATCGCCAGGTGAATCCACCATTATTGATTACAAAACTTCTGTAAAAGAGCTACAGTTTAGAGTAAAAGTAGTAAGTTATAAGAACAAAATACTTCCGTCTTTGGATCAATCTTTGTTAGAAAAAATCAACCATGAAGAAAGCCTAGATGATTTTCAAAATCGCTTGCGCAAAGAAGCCAAAGAAGATTCCCAAGAAAGAAAACATGAAAATGAATTGATGGCAATATTTACCGAGTTGCAGAAGAAAATTGATGTAGAAACCATTCCTGAAAGCCTTTTAAAAAGATATGTAGAGATGGAGTTAGATGAATACAAAGCACAGCTAGATAAATCTCAAATTTCGATGGAAAGCTTTTTAGAAAGCAATCACATGGATTTGGATGAATTCAAAACACAACTTGAACCCAAAGCAAAGGAACATGTGAAAGTTGACATGATTATCCGTCAGACCTATAAAGACCATCCTGAAATTGCTATTAAGGATTCAGACGTGCATGGCAAAATGAACGAGTTTTTGGGAACATATAATAAAGAACAACAAGAGAAATTGAATAAACAACACGTTGAAAATTTGGTTCGAGATAGTTTAATACGAAAGGCTGTAGCAGACTTTTTAAAAGATACCGTTAAGGTGTCATTTTCGGGTGTTTCAAAGTAAGAAGAAAGGACTTTAATGCAAATACCTTGGGTGATCGAGAAAACTGAACACGGAGAAAGGCAATATGACATTTATTCGCGTCTATTGAAAGACCGAATTCTTTTTCTTGGTGGTGACTATTTATCTGAACAGTCTTCAAATGTTATTATTGCTCAATTGCTTTTTCTAGAAGCAGAAGATCCTTCTCGAGATATCTCTCTTTACATCAACAGCCCCGGGGGTGTTGTTCGTGGTGGTTTGGCTATTTATGATACGATGCAGTACATAAAACCTGAGATTCGAACGATTTGTATCGGTTTGAGTGCCAGTATTGCTGCCATTATATTGTCTGCCGGTACACCTGGAAAACGATTTGCTCTTCCGCATGCCCGTATCATGATTCATCAACCCTCTGGTGGACTTGTTGGAAAAGTCACAGATGTAGATATCTACACACATGAACTAAAAAGAGAACATGAAACACTCAACCAAATATTATCTAAACATACAGGCCAATCAATTGACAAAATTTCGTCCGATACAAAACAAGATTGCTTTTTTACACCAAAAGAAGCGCAAAAATACGGTTTAATAGACAGAATTTTTTAAGGAGGAACGCCTATCTAGGTAAAAATATGAAAAAATACACATCAAAAAGCACAATACACCATGATGATGATATGAGTTTTTTTACAGAAGCTCCCTTAGTACCAGTTCGCAATGTGGTTCTTTTTCCCAATGTAGTACAACCTTTAACGGTTGCTAGGAAGCAATCCATAAATGCCATTGAGAAAGCATTACGACAAGATCGTTTTATTGTCCTTACTACCCAAAAACATGAACATATTGAAGACCCAAAACCTGAGGATTTATACAGAGTAGGAGTTGGAGCAGAGATATTACAAGTTATACGTGTTCCCGATGGTACTTTACGTGTCATTATTGAGGGTTTTGCACGCGTCGATATTACTGACTTTTCTCTGGAAGAGCACTATTATGTTGCTCAAGTAAGTCCTTGGGAACAAATTGATCTTCAATCTGAAGCAAGGCATGCGCTAAAAAAAGAACTGATTGACTCTTTTGAAGAGTATTATCAGTTGAACAAAAGACTTTCTCCAGAAAATTATGTTGACCTATCCAACATCACAAATATGGAACGTCTCTCCAATATGATCTCATCCTACATTATTTTGCCTGTTGAAGAAAAACAAAAGATTTTAGAAACATCCAATGGTGAGGATCGATTTTTTAGATTAATAGAATTTCTAAAAAGAGAGATTGGTGTTCTTAAATTACAAAAGAAAATCGACACAGAGGTACGAGAGAAATTTGATAAAACGCAAAGAGAATACTATCTCCGTGAACAGCTTCGAGTGATTCAAAAAGAATTGGGAGAAGGAGATGGAGAATTTGCTGATGACATTGAGAAATATCGTCAACAAATGCAGGAAAGAAAACTTCCAGAAAATGTGGTAAAAAAGTTAAACGAAGAGATAAACCGTCTAGCAAAAATGCCTCCTATGATGGCCGAATCAGGAGTTGTTCGGAATTATATCGAATGGATTCTGGCCCTTCCCTGGGACAAAAAAACAGACGACGTATTGGATCTGAAACAAGCCAAAAAGACGCTAGATGAAGATCATTACGGGCTCGATGATGTAAAAGATAGAATTCTTGAGTATTTAGCAGTCTGTAAACTTAGTACAAAAATAAAAGCCCCCATTTTATGCTTAATTGGACCTCCCGGTGTTGGTAAAACTTCGTTGGGAAGATCCGTCGCTAGAGCAATGGGGCGGAAAATTGTCCGAATCTCCCTTGGAGGTATTCGTGACGAAGCAGAGATTCGTGGACACCGGAGAACCTATGTAGGAGCCATGCCCGGGCGAATCATACAAGGCATGAAAAGCGCTGGTACCAAAAACCCCGTGTTTCTTCTTGATGAAATCGATAAAGTAGGAAACGATTTTCGCGGGGATCCTTCTTCAGCTTTACTTGAAGCCCTTGACCCTGAGCAAAATACAAGCTTTAGCGATCACTTCCTAGAAATACCTTACGATTTGTCCAATGTATTTTTTATCACAACGGGCAATGTTCTTCATACAATCCCTAGTGCATTGAAAGATCGTATGGAAGTAATCAATATCCCGGGTTACACAGATGAAGAAAAATATCACATTGCCAATGACTTTTTGGTTCCACGACAACTAGAGAACACTGGCCTAAAAGCCACCAATGTAGAATTTCCTGAAGAAACCATAAAGGCTATCATTGCAGACTATACAAGGGAATCTGGTGTACGAAATTTGGAACGTCAAATTGGTAAAATTTTCCGCCAAATTGCCATGAAAAAAGCTAGCACAAAAACATTTCGCAAAGTGAAAGTCACCCCTGATGATTTGATTAAATACCTGAAAGTACCCGTAAATCATCATGAAGTCGCCGGTAAAGACTTTGGTCCTGGCATTGCAACAGGTCTTTCTGTTACACAATACGGAGGAGAAATTCTGTTTGTTGAAGCCATTTCCATGAAAGGAACCGGCAAATTGATCCTCACTGGTCAATTGGGTGATATCATGAAAGAGTCTGCTACTGCAGTTCTAAGCTACATCAAAAGCAACACAGATTTCTTTAAGATTGACCCCTCCTTTATGGAAAACCAAGACACTCACTTACACTTCCCTGAAGGAGCTATTCCAAAAGATGGCCCATCGGCAGGTATTGCCATTTTTACTGCTCTCATCTCGTTGTTTACGCAACAATCTGTCTCTCCATCCATTGCCATGACTGGAGAAGCAACACTTATCGGACGAGTGCTTCCTATTGGTGGATTAAAAGATAAATTGTTGGCTGCCCAAAGAGCTGGGATTAAAAAGGTGTTGATTCCAAAAGAGAACGAGAAAAACCTTATTGAAATTCCTAAAGACATTTTGAAAAAGTTAAACATTGTAATCGTAGAAGATTTAAAAGAAGTTTTTAAAGAAGTCTTTAAATCTAGATAACCCTACGTTTACTAACAAAAAGAAAGTGCTACAATACTACTATGGATAAAGTTGGTATAATTTTAAAGAAAAAAAGAGAAGAGCTAGGTCTTGAACTAGACCAAGTTACTGAAGAGACGAAAATTCGCCGAAGATATCTGGAAGCAATTGAGAATGGGACCTATAACCAAATACCAGATCCTGTTTATACAAGAAGCTTTTTGCGAATATATTCTGATTATCTTGGTTTGGATCAAGTCTTTATCATCAAGCGATACCTTGATGAAATTGCACCTGAAGAAACTATTGATGAATCCCCCCCTTCTTTTTCTGATAGACTGTTTTCTTTTTTCCAAACAAACGCCAAATGGATAGCTGTCATTGTTATTGTATCCTTGGTAGTAGGATTTTCTGTATGGGGTATCACTTCATGGGTTTTCTCTCAACGAGATAGTTCCCATCAACTTCCCCAAAACACAGAACAAGCAGAAGAAAAAACAGATTCCGATTCCCTTGTCACAACTCCCTCAATAGAAGACAGTGCAAAGAGTTCACTAGAGAATTCTCTTGAAAAAATTGAGGATATTTCTTACACAGCTCCCTTTTTTGACAAACTTATCGTTGACATTAAGGCTGACACAACAAATCAACAAAGTTGCTGGGTGAAACCCGTAGTAGATGGGGTTACAAAAAATTCATATACACTTCGAAACTCCGTAAACAAGGCGTCCTACGAATGTGATCAATCGTTTCAAGTACACCTAGGAAATGCTGGCATCATCTCTTTAGAAATTAATGGTTTTTCGATAGAAACTCTTGGAGAATATGGAGAAGTGATTAGTTTAGACATTCTCCTTGAACCAGATCAATATATTCTTATGGACACCTTAAAAGGTGGTATCGTGGTTGATACAAGACGCTTTGAAAACAACAGCTCCCAACCCTAGTAATCAGCATGTATCCTTTATTAGCTTAGGTTGTGTAAAGAATACCGTCATTACTGAGAAAATCGTAGCACTTTTCTCTCAATGTGGTTTTGAAATTGTTCCCGAATCCACACAAACTGACTGGTTTGTCATAAATACTTGTGGTTTTTTAGAAATCGCACGTGAAGAAGCAATTTCTGTCATTCAAGATCTTCTCTCCACATACTCCATATCACCCTGTCAAATAATTGTGTTGGGATGCTTAGCATATCGTTTTCCCGAACTTCTTCAACACCACTTTCCAACAATCACCTTGCTTCAAAATCAGGATCCAATACAAGCTGTGCAAGAGTATCTTTCAACAACATCTCAAACGTCTCATCGAATTCTGTCTACGCCTTACTATGCCTACCTACGTATCGCACAAGGTTGCGACCGCCATTGTTCCTACTGCCTTATCCCTTCAATTAAAGGCAGTTACAAAAGTTTTTCGATTGCATCGATCCTAGAAGAGTGTAAAACTGTATCTGATAAGTATCCTGTTCAAGAGCTAGTCCTTATTGCGCAAGATACTTCTTTGTATGGACAGGACCTGGGACAAACTATTAATCTATATACCCTTGTTGAGTCCATTGCAAATTTGAAACGCTTCTCATGGATACGTATTTTGTACATGTATCCTCACCAGGCTCTGTTCCCACAGCTTCAAGATCTTTTTTCTATTCCGTCTGTCATCCCATATATTGACATGCCTTTTCAGCATTACCATCCAGACATACTTGCTAGAATGAACAGGCCTACAAACGCAGTTTCTTACATAAAAAAGATGTATACGCTAAAGGAATGTTTTCCCTTCATGACCTTCCGTTCAACTTTCATTGTAGGATACCCTGGAGAAACAGATGCTCATTTTTCGTATATGTGTCAAGTGTTAAAAGAATATCCTTTGGATCGAGTTGGATTTTTTCCATACTCAAAAGAAAAAGGTACTCCTTCTTTTCTACAACAAGATCATCTCTCTGAGTGTGTAAAAAATGAACGATTACAAAAAGCCTATGAATGCCAGAATCAAATTTCCTTGCAACTAGACGCTGCCTATCTATCCCATACATTGCCCGTCCTTATCGAAAAGTATGAAGCCTCTACGCGATGCGCTATTGGGAGGAGTATTCGAGAAGCACCTGACGTTGATCCCACTATTAGCATTTATGGAAATCCTTTCAGATTACAACACCGCGTTGGTTCCATAGTAAACTGTACACTCACAAAAGTAACTCTCCAAGAACGCAAGGCCTATATGATCTGATGTCTATGCAAGAAAAACTTCATCAAATTGCTAAAAATGTTGTTCAATCGCTGCTTCATTCGAACGAAACGTTGAGTGTTGCAGAATCCATTACGGGAGGATTGTTATGTTCTGTCATCACAGATATCCCGGGTAGTTCAGATGTATTGTTAGAAGGGATTGTTCCTTACACAATCAAAGCAAAGTCTATACGTTTGGGTATTGCAGAAAAGGATATTCAAACCCATGGTGTCATTTCTAGTTTTACAGCCAAAGCGATGGCAAAAAATATAAAAATGACTCTACAAACAGACTATGGTGTTTCTTTAACTGGGAATGCTGGTCCAGGCGTAGATCAAGCAGGTAGTAAGGTGGGAACTGTCTATATTGGGATTTCTACCCCAAACAGTACGCTGTTGTGCAGACACTGTGAGTTTGCTTCTAGTCTTTCTCGTGACGAGATAAAACTCAAAGCTGTTTTTGGGGCAATCGAATTTTTATGGGATCAAATTCAAAAAAATCATACACTATGATTAGGAAGTTTTTGCTTTTCGAAAGGAGATATTATGAACGAACGTGAAAAAGCTTTAGAATCTGCAATGATGCAGGTAACAAAATCGTATGGAAAAGGCTCCATTATGAAAATGGACACCGACTATTTTGAAAAAAAAGGTAGCGATGAGGCCATTTCTTCTGGAATCCTTACATTAGATATTGCCCTTGGAATCGGGGGTTACCCGCGCGGTAGAATTGTTGAAATCTATGGCTCTGAAGGATCTGGTAAAAGTACTGTAGCGCTGAAAGCTATTGCAGAGGTACAAAAAATTGGTGCCAAAGCCGTCTATATTGATGCTGAACATGCACTGGATCCAAATTACGCCAAACAACTTGGTGTAAATTTAGAAGATTTGGTTATTTCTCAACCCGATTACGGAGAACAAGCACTAGAGATTGCTGAAATCATGATACGTAGTGGCGCTGTAGATTGTATTGTCATTGACTCCGTAGCTGCTTTGGTTCCCAAGGCCGAACTGGATGGAGCTATGGGAGACGCACAAATGGGACTTCAGGCCCGACTTATGTCACAAGCCTTACGGAAACTAACTGGTGTTCTCAATAAATCAAAGTGTACAGCAATTTTTATCAATCAAGTCCGAGATAAAATTGGCATTGTTTTTGGAAATCCAGAAACGACAACAGGTGGACGAGCTTTGAAATTTTATTCATCGGTTCGACTCGAAACAAAAAGAGGGGAATTGTTAAAAAACGGAACTGATCCTATTGGTCAGGTGATTCGTATAAAAGTTGTTAAAAACAAAGTCGCCCCCCCTTATCAAAATTGTGAATGTGAATTGCTTTATGGTCAGGGAATTTCACATGAAGGCCAAGTAGTAAATTTAGCAGTAGATAAGGATATCATCCATAAAAGTGGGTCTTGGTATTCCTACAAAGATCAAAAAATCGGGCAAGGCTCAGAGAATGTAAAAAAATTCTTACTAGACAACCCAGATACATTACTAGAAATTGAAAGAAGAGTGAAAGAATCTTTTGGCATGATCCTGCCAAAAACTACAGACACTTCACCTAGCGGGAATGCAAAAGCAAAAGATAAACCAAAAAAGGCCTAATGCCTACACAACAGCCTTGCGGTTATTGAGTAGAAAAGGGTATTATTCATGGGATCTTTTGTTTCAGCTAAAAACAAGAAATTTCTCTGACCAAGAAAGTTTTGAGGCGATAGAACAATGTAAAAATAGTTTGTTACTAGACGATACCATTCTTTTCGAGTATCATATACATGAAATGCAAACACAAAAAAAATGGGGTCGATTTAAGATCCGGTATGTACTACAAATGAAACATATTCCACCTGATGTGGTGGAACAAATGATAGAAAGGTTTTATTCTCATGAGCTGGAGGAATCTGTTAAAATGATGCTAATCGAAAAAAAAGAAAAAGAATTAGCTCATCTTCCTCCCTTGAAGAAAAAGCAAAGAATAAGAACTTTTCTTTACAACCGCGGTTTTTAATCGGTCCTCTATACGGAGGAACCAATTGTGGAAATTATTATAGGAATACTGATAGGGCTTGTAGTTGGATCTACTGGCCTTTATTTCTTTTATCAAAACCTGACACAGAAACGTAAAAAGAATGCTCAAGAATCCGCTGAACAAATCATTTCTATCGCTAAAGAAGAGGCTCAAAGAATAAAAAAAGAAATGGTTCTCCAAGCAAAGGATGAATCATATAAAATAAAGAGCCAGTATGATCACGAAAACAGCGAAAAACAGAAGCAACTTCAAAAGAAGGAAAGTTACCTTCAAAAACGTGAGCTTGATATTGACAGAAAAGTTGAAAACATCGACAAAAAGCAAAAAAGCTTAAATCAAAAAGAATCCGATCTACAAAAATCACAGAATCAAATTCAAGAAAAAATAGAGCTTCAAGATAAAGAGTTGTACAGAATTTCTCAACTATCTCCAGAGGATGCAAAGAAAGAATTGTTTTCCAAAATGGAAGAAGAGTACAAGTACGAAATAGCAACGCGACTAAAAGCTTCCGAAGACAATTTTAAAGAAATTGCTGATCAAACAGCTCGGAAAATTGTAACCACCGCTATTCAAAGAATTTGTGTAGATCAAACTTCTGAAACCACCATTTCTGTTGTACCTCTCCCAAGTGATGATATCAAAGGTAAAATTATTGGTCGAGAAGGTAGAAATATTCGAATTTTTGAGAGTTTAACCGGAGTGGATCTTCTGATTGATGACACTCCAGAAGTTGTTACAATTTCTTCCTACGAACCTATCAAGCGAGAAATTGGAAAGCTGGCACTCGAAAAACTTATTCTTGATGGACGTATCCACCCAGCAAGAATTGAAGAACTCGTTGAAGCTGCGAAAAAAGAAATTGACTCCATCATCTTTCAAGAAGGAGAAGATACACTTCTTGAATTGGGAATTCGCACAATGAATCCAGAATTGATTAAACTTTTAGGACGTTTAAAGTACCGTTCTAGTTTTTCCCAAAATGTATTGAATCATTCCAAAGAAGTGGCTCTTCTAAGTGCTGCTATGGCTGCAGAAATTCGAGAAAACGTAAACCGTGCAAAACGTGCTGGCTTGCTACATGACATCGGAAAAGCAGTCGATAAAGAAATGGAAGGTTCTCATGCAATACTAGGAGCAGAAATTCTTAAGAAATATGGGGAAAGCAATGAAGTGGTGAATGCAGCTGCTTCACATCATGGAGATGTTCCAGCAAATTGTATCATCTCTGGTCTTGTGCAAGCTGCTGATGCTATCTCTGCCTCAAGACCTGGAGCTCGTAAAGAAGATGTAGAAGCCTACATCCGACGAATCGAGACGCTCGAAGATATTTGTAACAAATTTGACGGTGTCGACAAAAGCTATGCAGTTCAAGCAGGTCGAGAACTCCGGATTATTGTGAAACCACACGAAGTAGATGATGTTCTTTTAACAAAGCTGTCCTATGATATTGTCAAACGTGTTGAAAATGAAGTAGAATATCCTGGCCAAATCAAAGTTACAGTCATTCGTGAAACTAGGTCCATAGCCTATGCAAAATAGTTCACTGCAAATCCTTTTCCTAGGAGATATTGTTAGCAAATTAGGAAGGCAAGGCGTAAAACGGTTTCTTCAAGACCATAGAGATAGTTACGATCTTGTTATTGCGAACTGCGAAAACACATCTGGTGGAAAGGGTATTTCAAAAAATCATGTGATTGATTTGAAAGATGCAGGAATTGACATTTTTACAAGTGGTAACCATATATGGAGAAAAAAAGATATCATCCCCTACCTGGATGAGTACTCTATTCTTCGTCCTTTGAATTACCCACCAGGAACTCCTGGCTATGGTAGTAAAATCATATCACTAGAAGACGGAACACGATTCGGAATCATTAATATTATGGGTCGAATCTTTATGGGCAATCCTACCGATTGCCCCTTTCGTTCGATTGAAAATGAAATTCAAAGAATGAAAGAAACGACCCCTCTCATTTTTGTAGACTTCCATGCAGAAACAACAAGTGAAAAGAAAGCAATGGGATTTTTTTTGGATGGAAAAGCATCGTGCGTTGTAGGTACGCATACACACATACAAACCCACGATGCACAAATCCTCCCACAAGGAACTGGCTACATCACAGACGCTGGAATGTGTGGCGCTTTTCATTCTGTTCTAGGAGTAAAATCAGACATTATTATTACAACATACCTTACTCAGAGACCTGCCTTGTTTGAAATTGAATCAAAAGGGCCTACGATTGTCTCCTATGTGCATATTGATATTGATATAGAAACAGCTAAAACAACGTATATTCGAGGAGATTATGCCCTTTACGAAGACTAAATATTTCATTCAAACCATCGGGTGTCAGATGAATTCTTATGACTCAACTGTCTATGAAGAAACACTTTTACAGCATGGCATGATTCCTTCTCCCACATCGCAAGATGCCAATTTCATTATAATCAATACATGCGCTGTTCGAGATAAATCTGTTCAAAAAGCTGCAAGTGCTATTGGACGAATCCATCTCAGAAAACATAAGAAGGAAACTCTTTTTTTGTGTGTAGTTGGATGTGCTTCTGACCTTTTATCCACCAACTCTCACCGTAACTCCATTGACTATCTTCACGGGGCACTCAACTCGACACATGTAGATGCTAGTTTTTTATCCTTTTTAAAAGATCGTGGTTTCACATCCAATGATTCTCCCCAAGATGTTCCTATAGAAACACATCCGGGTAATTTGTCAAAATACATACCCATCATTTTCGGGTGTAATTCATTTTGCACCTACTGTATCGTACCCTATGTTCGAGGAAGGGAAAAGAGTAGATCCGTAAAAACCATTCTTGAAGATGTCAAGAAATCCCTCCAAAACGGAATAAGAGAAATCGTTCTATTAGGGCAAAATGTGAATTGTTATGGACTAGACTTACAACCCCCTATTCCTTTCTCAGAGCTTCTCGATCAAGTAGCATCTATTCCTGGTATCCGTCGACTGGACTTTTTAACATCGCATCCGAGAGAATTTCAGAAGGATTTGTTAGAAGTTATTAGTAAACACGATACGATCGTAAAACGCTTTCATTTTCCCGTGCAACATGGTGATAACGACATATTGAAAAAAATGAAGAGAGGATACACAGCCCAAGAGTATCTTGAAAAAATTTCTTGGATCCGTTCCTATTTTCCTCATGCTTCCATTACTACAGATGTCATTGTAGGATTTCCTGGAGAAACCATCCGTGCATTTGACAATACGCTTTCTCTACTGGAACAAGTACGATTTGATTCTGTGTTTGGGGCAGTCTATTCTCCTCGACCAGGAACTAAAGCAGCTACATATCCAAACCAGCTTTCTCCTTTGATTAGCAAAGATCGACTGAATACCCTCTTGGTAAAACAAAAAGAAATAACAAAAACAAACCTTCACAGATTTCTTCACCAAACGTGCAAGGTTTTTGTCTTGCATATATTTGGACAAAAAGGTATCGGGAAAACATGGGAGGATCGACTGATTCATTTTTCTGTCCCTTCCGAAACCTCTATTCGTCCAGGTGATATAATTCATGTGATAGTGGATTGTGTTCATGATTTTACCTTAAAGGGTCAGATCGTTCCGTCTCAAAATGATGAATAAACACTCTGCCATAACTTCTTTTCATTCTCTTGATCAAAAAATTCAACAGAAACTACGGCCTTATTATGAAGAAATTGATACAATGTATGCAGACAATTTTAGAAAGATATTGCATGCTTTTCAACAAAACCAGGTGTCAGACTACCACTTAAAACCGGGTTTTGGATATGGATTGGAAGATTGTGGAACCCAAATAACAGAATCTGTTTTTTCCACTGTTTTTCAAGCAGAAAAAGCATTGGTACGACCGCAAATCACATCAGGTTCTCATGCGCTATTTCTGGTTTTGAATTCACTTCTTCAGAAAGATGATCTTCTTCTTAGCGTTACTGGAGCTCCCTATGAAACTCTGAAAAGTTGCATTGGCATTCAAGATCACTTTCCAGGCAACTTACTTGAAAAAGGAGTTCGGTATAGCGAAACAAATCTACAGGACGGCCCTCATTTTTCCCACGAAACCTCCCAGTTACTAAAAGAAGCTCATGTTTGTTGGATTCAAAAGTCAAGAGGATATTCGGTACGTAAAACAATATCAACGAATGATATTGAGAAGATTGTTCAGACAATTCGATCCTTTAACAAACATGCAATCATTGCCGTTGACAACTGTTATGGAGAGTTCACCGAAGCAAAAGAACCTATAGAATGTGGGGCTGACGTTTGTGCAGGTTCTTTCATGAAAAACCCTGGTGCAGGCATTGCTCGAACAGGTGGTTATATAGTTGGAAAAGAAGATTGCATAGAAAGGATTTCCTCCTATCTAATAGCACCCGGGCTTGGATATGAATTTATGCCAAATCTAGGATTTACGTATGAGATTTTATTAGGCCTTTTTCATTCTCCTCTCACAGTTCGAGAATCCTTGAAAGGAAACTTGTATTTATCAGCATTTTTCGATGAAATGGGTTTCTCTACCTCCCCTCATTGGACAGAAAAACACTATGACATTGTTCTTGCCATAGAATGTAAAAACAAAGAATATATGGATCTTTTTTCACAAAGTGTTCAAAAGTGCTCTCCCATTGATTCGCATGTAAAAGCAGAACCCTTCTCTCAAAATGGCTATAGACATCCCATTATTATGGCAGGGGGAACCTTTGTTCCTGGATCATCCATAGAGTTTTCAGCAGATGGTTTTTACCATCCTCCCTATTATCTATACATTCAACCTGGGCTTTATGCAGAGCAATCAAGAATCTTTGCCGAGTTCCTTTGGAAGAAGCTAACCTAGCTGTATGTGTGGGAGGTTTGCCTTAGCCAATCCGACTCCTACGTTTGGGCCATATGACATTTCACCTCTATATGCATTGCCTCCAAGATATAATATTGCTCCAAGAACAGACATCTTTTTTATAGCAAAAAACCACCACTCCATTTTTATCGACAAGCGTCCGTGGGGCATTCCATGGACGACTACCCACGCTACCACAAAGTTCATCATCAATGCTAAATCGGAAACCGTTCATGAAAAAAAGATGTTTCGGAATTCCTTTTTCTCCTCAAGATGTGTTGTTCTTTCAACAGGTTTTTTTGAATGGGATTCGCAGAAACAACCCTATTATTTCTTTTCATCTTCTTGCCCTGTCCTGGGATTCGCTGGAATATTTCACCATGAAGTTGTCCTATTAACAACATCAGCCACTGAATCAGTTTCTTCTGTTCATTCTCGCATGCCAGTCATAATCTCTCCGTTGGATGTAGAAAAATGGTTGGACAACACAACTTCTGCAAACGATTTACAAACTATCATGAAGAAAAATTCCTCTTGTAATCTAGTAACATACCCTGTCAGTCACAGGGTTAACTCTCCAATAAATGATTCTTCTTCTTTGATTGAACCAACTCAAAAATCTCAGCTATTTTAAATAAATGCTTACTCTTTTTTGTAAGATTTGTGGTTACAAAATTGACAAAAAACCGCAGTTACTATATAAAAAATGTAGGTAGGCAATATATTCTTTCACTTGGAGGGTACCTTTATGAAAAAGCTTTACAAATTTCTATCATTTTTCCTTTCATTGTCATTATTGCTAAGTTTTTTGCCGGTATTTGCAGAAACCTTACCAAATTTTCAACTATCTTCTCGAGGATACTGTGGCTTCAATTATCTCCAATGGGAGAAAGTCGAAAAAGCTCATAGCTACTATATCTACAGGGGGATAGGTTCAGGCAATCAAAGCGATATGCCTCTTACAGATTTTCCCATTAAAGAAACATCGTATAAGGATACAAAAAACATTGTTAATGGAACCAGCTACTGCTATATAGTAGTAGCTTTTGATGAGCACAACAATCGGATTGCAACATCCAATGAATCTTGTGCTACGCCTTCGTGTCCACAGGAAGCAGATGAGTGTAAAAGAAACTTAAAGTACCAAGTGGACAATCCAATGTATTGGGTAAATGATGTTCAAAAAGGCCCCATGGAGTCATCGCCCGTGATTCGCTGGGACCGCATGTTTCTTCTCATTCGCTATGTTGCTCAAGAAGTAGGAGCATCCATAGGTTGGGATGGTAATACTCGTACTGTTTCTATTACAACGCTTAGCGGCACAACAATAGAGTTTCAAATTGGTAATAACAAATACAAACTAAATGGTCAAGAATTGATGATTGATCCTCACAATCCTTCCGTTGTTCCTTTCATTGCTGAAGGACGATCGTTAATGCCATTACGGGTTACTGGTGAAGCATTAGAAACCGAAAAAATTGAGTGGCATGCCGATACTAGAATTGCGGAGCTCATTTTTAGAAATGACGGCGAATGTGACTGTATCTGCCCTTGTCCAGAATATGCTCCTTATGATCATGACTACTGCATGGTCAGTGGTTGTAAGGTAAAAGTTTTAAAAAACAGCACAAGTTTAACACATGTTGAAAAAGAATGGTTGCCTGTCATGGCAATACCCTGTTCTGATGCAGATTCTAAGGGGTGGAGAAACCATTGTAATCTACCACCCACTCCTACACCTCATGATGGCTCTGCAGCAGATCCTTATTCCCCATGGGAAGAAATATACAAAAATGGAGGTTGCTGGATTTATCCTGGAATACCAACCTGGAATGGAGCTACAGATAACGATACAAATGCTGTTTACAAGCATGAGTTTCAGCTTCCTAAGTGCACCAACTTAGAAATTGACATATTCGTCGATGATAAGGTGGATGTATACTTAGATGCAATCATCGAAGAAAACAAAATTGGTAGTGCAGCAGGAGTATGTTCTGTAACAACTCTAACTGCAAGCAATGTTCCAGCAGGTCCTCATACACTCTTCTTTATTCACCATAATACAAGTGCTCCACTGTATGGACTAATTTATGGCGTTCGATGTCTACCTTGTGATACCAACAATGAAGGTAGAATCATTGTTAAACTTCCCCCAGAATGTATTGATGGTACTATCGTCTACATCTATGATCAATATGGAAATGCCGTTTGGAAAGGGATAGCAAACGACGAAGGATTCTTTGATACAGACTGCATCCTTCCTTGCCCTGCCACGTACAAAGTTGTACCGAAAAATGAGAAATGTACATTCTATCCAGAATCCAAAGAAGTGAAGGTACCGTGTTGTCCAGAAATAGCAACGGTTTCTTTTCAGTGCGATTGCGAAGAAGAACCCTGGACTAAATATTGTGGTTGTATTGTGCGCATGACGCTTGAACCAGATTCTGATGATTTTCATTCGATTTATTTCAAAGAGAATTGTTCTCCCGACGATCCCGTCTATGATATGGTCATTCTTTTTCCCTCGACACTTTTAGATCGCCATTTGGGAATGACTGTATTGGATTATTTCAACAGTGTCCCAGGAGATCCTCCTCATAAATATGCTTGCATTGATGTATGGGTGAATTCGATGGGAGAAGCAATGGAATGGTCAGCACATCCCGATAGAAACCCATGCTGTGATGAAGAAGAAAAAGGTGGACGAATCATTGTTAAAATGGAAAAAGAGTGTCTAGAAGGCACCACGGTGTATGTATATGCCCGTGATGGCTCCGTAGCATGGAGTGGCACCGTCAATAGTGACGGCGTGTTTGATACAGGGTGTATATTGAAATGCCCCGATGTATACAAAGTCGTTCCTCGCAATGAAAACTGCGTGTTCTATCCAGAATCCAAAGAAGTGAAAGTACCGTGTTGTCCAGAAATAGCAACGGTTTCTTTTCAGTGCGATTGCGAAGAAGAAGGCGGACGAATCATTGTTACAATGGAAAAAGACTGCCTTGAAGATACCGTTGTATATATCTACGATCAGGATGGTAATGTTGTCTGGAAAGGAATGGCCAATGATAACGGTGTCTTTGACACGGATTGCATATTGAAGTGTCCTGCCGTGTACAAGGTCGTTCCTCGCAATGAAAACTGCGTGTTTTATCCAGAAGCACAAGAAGTCAAAGTACCGTGTTGTCCAGAGGTTGCCAGAGTAACCTTCCAATGCGACTGCGAAGAAGAAGGCGGACGAATCATTGTTACAATGGAAAAAGACTGCCTTGAAGATACCGTTGTA
>CAYRWA010000008.1:0-4881 GCA_964427915.1 uncultured Caldisericota bacterium | reverse complement strand
AAACGATTGTGTAATTATTGATCCTTCTAGTCCTGATGCGTGCATAAAAATGGTGACAAAGAATGGATGGAAACCTTTTGGAATTCTTCTTACTCACTCTCATTATGATCATATTGCAGGATTGGAAGCTTTGTTGCAAGAATATCCACACACCCCTGTGTATATCCACTCCCTTGAAAAAGAAGCTCTTTTCCAGCCGGATGTAAACTTAAGTTCTCTACTGGGACGCCCCTTTTCGGTTCCTTCTGAAACCATTGTAAAGCCCTTACCAAACCACAAAGAACTACAAATTCCTTCTCCCCATTCCTCCTTTGTGTTTCGCTTTCAATGCCTTCACGTGCCGGGCCATTCACCAGGAAGCATGGTGTACGAATTCACAACTACAAATGCAGAAGGAAAAAAAATCACTTATTTGGCGACAGGCGATTTTCTTTTTGAGGGTACCATAGGTCGGACGGATCTAGCCGGAGGCTCAAGCGATCAAATGCAACAATCCTTAACTCTTTTTAAGAAACACTATGCCTCACGATTGAAGGAAGATATTCAAATCATACCTGGTCACGCTTCTTCCTTCGAAAAAGTGAATACACCTCTTGCAAAAGAGTTTAATAGCAACCCCTACCTATACCGAATGTAACTTTTTTCATCCATATCATACTTCTTACTTGTATTGCTCCAAAGAACCATCAATGGTATAGTACAATCAGTAATGTAACACTTTCGTGATTCGTTTTTATACGTAGGAGAAGTTTATATGGACACACAAAACCATTCTTCCCAAGAACAGCCAAAACAAAATACTATTGCAAAACAAAAAAAATCCATTGGTCGATACAGCAAACTTATTGTTGTTGGCCTTCTCATCATAACTCTTGTAGGGGTCGAATTCGGAGTTTGGAAAGGAACGCATTTCGGTAGTGTATGGCGCACGATTTCCTTAAAAATATCCACCACCTCATGGAAGCGTTCCTTTGGTCATTCCAAGATTGAAAAACAAATCCAATCCCAACTTCAGGAAATGAGCACTTTCCTTGCATCTGGCGATACAACCTCTGCTTTGCAATATGTCCACCCCGATCAAAAAGAGAAATACACCCGTGACTTTGCCTCCTATCCAGAACGCATCCCCGCTCTCATAGAAGGACTGCGATCTGCAAAAGTTGTTTTCATTAGCCCAAAATCAAATACATATGACACTGAACGCATGGCAAGAGTGGAGCTGCAAATTCCCCACAATGCAAATGCACCCTCCGACGATACCAGTTCCTTTTCCACAACGTTAACATGTATATTACTTGAAGAACGGTGGGTGATTGACTCATGAAAACAACAAAAAAATCTCTACACGCTATGATCCATTTTGTATCTTTTCTTGTTATCGCTTGCATTGCTTTTGGCAGTATTGGTTTGACTGCATTTGCCTGGGAACAGGATGCACACGAACTTATCAACGAAAAAGCAATTGAACTATTTGAAGATTACGAAAAGCATGCAGACAAATATTTTAACAACCATGTCGATTTAAAAGCCTGGACAAAATCTCCCAAAGTCATATCTTCTAGCAAAACTGCTAAATATTATGAACAAGATTGGAGAACGTCTCGATCGTATCAACATATTATTCACGGTGGATATTCTGCCGATGAACCGCACCTCTATGTATCTGTAAAGCATTTTTACAACCCCATTGCGTCCAATAGCCCTCACCAGCTTACGGATTTAAAAGAGTATCATGGAATCGGTTGGGAAGCTATACCCGCCACCGATTGGGCATTAACTCGCCCAGAGAACCCCTATACTCTTGTACGTGCATTGCAGAATTACAAAAAGAGTATGGAAATATCCTACAAAGATTCCCTTTCTACCATTCCTACCACCGGCGATTTTCGCGATTTTGCAGGAGAACCAACCGACTTGGAAGAAATGCGCAAAATGTATGCGGGAAAAGCCCTTCGAGGCTTGGGAGAAGTGCTTCACCTAGTAGCTGATATGACGCAGCCTGCCCACGTGCGTAACGACGCTCACCCCAAATGGGAAATTACAGAAAGTGCTATCAAAAAGTCGGTTGCAGCCACCCTCGTTAACGAACCTAGAAGAGATGGAGTAAATGTACCCGGATTAGGAAAAACAACCGGAAATATTATGCGCAATCTAGCCTATTGGACCAATCGAAACTTCTATTCTGAAGACACTATGTATGATCCTGTTGCTGAAGTACAGCCAAAAAATAAACAAAAACCATACGATTCTCCCGTTTTTTCTCTTTTTTATGAAAAAGAATACAAAGGATATCCAACGTGGTTCAAAAATTACTATGGCAAAGAAATTCCTATGTTTCGCAAAGAGCGCGATTGGACCTTTGTGAATTACCGCTACATCATCACATCTGATTTTGCCGTAGAGCAGGGCAAAATCCTGCTCCCCTTAGCTGCTTCCACATGTGCAAGTGTGATCAATTTATTCTGGCCTACCTTGCAACTCACCCAAGACATAGTTGAAGTAGAAGTGGATCCCGAGATTCAAACCAAAGCCGAGGAACAAAAAGTAGCAGAAGTCAAACAATACGAAGCTACTATTCAACTGAAGCACCTCCATACAAAAGATCACCAATGGGCAGAATACGGTCTTCAGATACGCTATTCAGGTCCAGGAGAATTGTGGAGAATTCGGGGATCTCGCCACAGAAAAATAACTGATGTGGAATTCATCAATGGATCTGTTGTGGCGTGCCAGGATCCTGAAACTGGTGAAATGGTCGAAGGAAAACCACAGCTGATACTTCCCCTTGGTTCAAATAGAGGGTCATCCCTTTCTGGTCCAAAAATAGACTATACCGTAGAAATGGAAGATGCCCTGTATGTAAAAGTAACTGCTGGCGTTCAACAAGTAAAAAGCATCCCCTATATCTTCCAATTGGAAAAACCTACCATTCTAGTAGACACTGAAAATAAAACTATCATGCCAGGGGACTCACCTGTTCTAGAAGCTACCATTGAAAACCCACCCGAGAGGTATCGTTTGGATTGGTATATTGAAAATCTTTCTACAGACAAAGAAGATTTGGAACCCATTAAACCTATCTATACCTACGAAAACACTCTCGAACATACTTTTGAAAAAGAAGGCGTCCATCGCGTAACCGTCAAACTGTACGACAGAAAAAGAAAAGCTGTTGTAGCTGAAGATTACATGGATGTCATCGCTGAATTCGTTGACCTTTCGGGACCCTGGAATGTTGTTCTGACCGTAGAAGGAGAAAGCGCTTTTTTCCGGAAACTTGTACAAGGGCTGTTAAAAGCGATTGTTGGTATATTTAAACCACTTTTTGAAGCAACAGGAGAATCCATGGAGGATACCGATTCTAAGATTGACCAATTTTCCTTTGTTGGCACTACTATTGAATACAGAATCCAACTGCAAAAAACGAAAGAAGATGAAATCTACTACGAAGGAACCATTGAATTTACAGGCTCAAACACTGGCTATATAACGGGTTCTGATATAGACATTTCGAGTGTTATTCTAACCATGGAGAAAAAACACCTTGTTTTATACGCAGTGTCTGTAAATGACTATGGTGTTACCGTAAAAGTTCCTTTCCTAACACATGGTGAGCTCATTGGTATCCGTCAATTGGAAGGCGAGTTCAAAACAGATGCCCCTTTCACCCTACAAGGTAGCTGGAAAGCAACGCGATAGAAGCTTCACAAGTCACATGAACAATTTATCGCCAAGAACAAACCCCTACGTCATTGTTCTTGGTGTGGCACAAGATGGTGGCTTGCCTCACTGTGGCTGCTACCTTCCTTGTTGCGCTCCATCATGGAACGATCCATCTTTGGGCAAAATGCCCGTTTGTTTGGGAATCGTCGATCCATCTGCCCAGCAAAGTTGGATGATCGAAGCTACCTTTGATTTTAAAACCCAGTGGCATAGGCTCCAAACCACCTCTTCATTTGGTTCCAACCTTCCCCTGCATGGCATTTTCCTCACTCACGGGCATGTTGGGCATTATGCAGGCCTGCTTCAACTGGATAAAGCGATACTCAACTCACGCCATATAGAAGTTTTTGTCATGCCAAAAATGGCACACCTTCTGCAAAACAACCTTCCCTGGAAAGCATTGATAGACCAGGAAAACATCCACATCACGCAGCTGCAAGCCAGGAAACTTCAGCCATTGAATTCTACTCTTTCGATTCAACCCATTCTTGTTCCGCATCGAGACGAATACACCGAAACGGTAGGCTTTCTGATCATCGGACCCAACAAAAAAATTCTAATCATCCCCGATATCGACAGCTGGGAAAAGTTTCCTGAAATCTATTCCCTTCTAGAACAAGCAGATGATATCCTTGTTGATGGTACATTTTATGATGCTGATGAATGCAAGCATCGCAATATCGAATCGATTCCCCACCCATTCATCACCAGCAGTATGAAGCATTTCGAAACTCTCTCAACTCTAAAAAAACAGCATATCCACTTCATCCACCTCAACCACACCAACCCTTGCCTGCACTCAAACAGTCCAGCCTGTCAGCAAGTACTCGCCAATCATTTCCGCATTGCCACCCAAGGACAAATCATAGAGCTTTCGTGAGATGTATTCCATTGTAAGAAGCTAAGACTAAGCTCAAACACTCTCATTTTTCATAAACCCACATCAATTCATTTGTATACTTATAAACTCTGTCTGCCACTATACTTGTCAATGACATTATAGTTTGTAACTTTATTTTTTTGACAATTTCAATAGGAAATAGGAGATATTTTTATTCATTTTCTTGACAAACTTTTTTTGCAGTATTTAAATAATAGTATTGTGTTTGAAAAAAAGTTTTGCTCTATCTAAAAAACTTCTTCGGAAGGTAAGAAAGG
>CAYRWA010000007.1:0-6388 GCA_964427915.1 uncultured Caldisericota bacterium | reverse complement strand
AGTCCTTCATGCCTCAGAATGCACGGTCCCGTCGTATAACGGTTAGTACACCGCCCTTTCACGGCGGCAATAGGAGTTCGATTCTCCTCGGGACTGCTTTTCCTTTTTTTCCCACAACCTTTCTTTTTTTTATATACTTTTTACATGCATATACTACATTCTCTCCATTTTGTTTGGAAAACGCTTTGGAGGAAAAGAAGCAGAATTGTGCTTTCAATTCTCTCCATCTGTCTAGCTGTGATGTCTTTGCTGTTCTTTTTTGGACTGCGAAGAGGCTATACACAAAGCATGAGTAAGAGCATTAGCAACTTTGGTGCACATCTCATTGCAATGCCCAAAGGGTGTCCGTATGAAGCGTCCTCTGTCATTTTGCAGGGAGGTATCCTTCCTAAACAGCTACCCGACGAAACCCTAAATCGAGTCCGAGAAATACCTACTATTGAACATTCCTATGCCATGCTTTCTGGTATGATTCCTTCGTATACTGTGAAGGGAGATTTAGACCGTATTATAGGCGTCTCTACTGGTGTTGAAAAGATGAAAAAGAATTGGTCAGACATTTCTTCTACTGATCTTGAAAAGTTCTATTCTTCTCAAGCTTACGTTATTGTAGGTAGCAAAAAAGCAGAAAGTATGACTCTAAATAAAGGTGACTTTCTTTCCCTAGGATCCCAAGATCAGTTCGTAGAAGTTCTCGCCATTTTGCCTACAATGGATAATCAAGACGATTCCACCATTTTCATCCCCTTAGCCCTCGCCCAAGAATTGTTACAACAACAAGGGTCAATATCTAGTATTTCAGTCACCGTTAAGGACTTTTCCTACATTGAGTCTACGATCACCCAGATAGAATCCATTGAAGATGTTCAAGTGATAACAATGAATGAATTGCTTCAAATGGTTCTTGAGTATATAAAAATGTTGCAGTGGCTTATCTTAGGAATTCTTCTGATTGCTATGCTTACAAGCTTCATTCAGATCGCTAACACCATGACAATTAGTGTGACAGACCAAATGAAAGAAATTGTTGTACTTAAAGCATTTGGAGCTACTAATGGGCAGATTAGCTTATGGATATTGTTTCAAAGTATACTGCTTGGTTTTATGAGTATAGGATTGGGAGTACTTATCACTTACATTTGCATTCCGCTATATGAATATATAGTGCAGTTCTTTTTACCTTTGAACCAAGCAGGTTCTATCTTTCATCTGGCTTTCTATGATATCGTGGTTGCTTTTGTAATCACGATTAGTGTCACCATCCTTGCTTGCTTGTATCCCCTCTATTTAGCAATGAAGGAACCTCCAGCTTCCGCTTTTGCAAAGAAGGCATTATGAATTACCTATCTCTTGCAACAGCAAACATGAAACGTAGAAAATGGAGAACATTTTTTACGATTGTTGGTATTACTGCCATTGTAATGGCTTTTTTTAGCCTAGCTACTTTCGCCCAAGGCTATCAAAATGCTTTGCGAAAAGAGTTTACTTCTCTGGGAATTCAAATGTTGGCTGTACCAAAAGGTTGTCCTTACGAAATGACTATTCACATTTTGCATGGGGGACATATTGAGAAAAACTTAACGATGGATCAATTTCGTCAAGTTCAATCTCATCCATCTGTTTCAATTGCCTCCCCCATTCTATTGGAAAAAGTTGTTCATAAACAGACGCAAATGGAAACCGTTCTGTATGGAGTATATTCAGACTTTGCATTGCTAAAGCCTTTATGGTCTATGAATCAACTATCTTTTAGTCATGAAGAAGCAAATGAATGCTGGATTGGTAGCAATCTGGCCAAAACCTTGTCTTTGGAAGCCGGAGATACGCTTCCTTCTGTTTATTTTGACCAAGAATTACAAGTGGTTGGAGTACTTCCACAAACAAGAACAGCGGATGATCAATTTATTTTTGCACCCTTGCGTACCGTTCAAAAAATCCTTGGTTATCCTCAACAGCTGAAGGCTATAGGTATTCAATTGGTGGATGGAGAAAAAGTTGGACCCTCTATAGAGGCACTATCCGCAATACCAGATGTACAAATTGTATCCTATAGACAGGCTGAATACACTCTGAATGACCTTGTACAATCCACAAAAAATCTGGTTCAAATTGCAATATGGTTCATTGTATTAATGGGCGTTATCGGAATTGTAAACACACTCATGATGGCAATTGAAGATAGGCGAAAAGAAATGGGGATGATGAAAGCACTAGGAGCTACTTCCTTTCAACTCACCTACGGCATTGGTATTGAGGTATTCTTTATCATTCTTTCAGGATGTGGTTTGGGCATGATTTTATCGTGGATATTGAACAAAGGGATCGAGAAACTTCTTCGGCTTCTTGTATCGAATGCTCCTACTGGTACTCTTTCTTCGTATTCTTTTTCAACGATTATTTTCACTGTTTTGTTCTGTATTGCATTAGGCTTAATTGCAAGCATCATACCCTATATCACGATCCACAAAATTTCTCCACTGGAGGCAATTAAAGATGAAGAAAGCTAACTCTATGATTTCGCTTCAAGGAATCAATAAACATTATCACAGAGGAAATGAGATTGTACATGCTTTGCAAGGGGTGGATATTGCAATCAGAAAAGGGGATTTCATTGCATTTATGGGAGCCTCTGGTTCTGGTAAATCCACTTTGCTAAATATTATTGGAGGATTAGATCAATGCACCTCTGGGAGCTATTTGTTAGATACCCATGAAGTAGCAAGAATGCCAGAAAAGAAGTGGATTTATTTGCGTCGGAAATGGTTCGGGTATGTTTTTCAAGCATTCCATTTGATCCCTACCCTGACCGTTAAAGAAAACATTGAGTTACCCTTGTTATTCGCCGGTAAACAGCATCTACGCGGAAGAATACAGGATACTCTCGTTGAGATAGGATTGGATCATCGTATAGACCACCTACCCTCACAACTATCTGGTGGAGAAATGCAAAGAACAGCTATAGCAAGAGCTATTGTCCATAGTCCACCAATTTTAATTGCAGATGAGCCCACGGGTAACTTAGATTCTGATAATGCAGACATTATCTTTCGTTTGTTTCAAACGCTTAATCAGAAACATAACATTACCATTCTATGTGCAACACATGATGCACAATTGGCTAAGCAGTGTTCTCGCATTGTCCACATGAAAGACGGGATTATCTGGGAAGAATAAGTTTTATTCTTTTACAACTATATCTGCTTCTTCAATATCCAAGAAGACCACCTTGTAAGCGGATACTTTTGGAGCTCCTCCATACACAGATCCTAGCCCCCACACTTCTACATTGTGTCCTAAAGCAGACTGAGGAACATCAAAGTTTTGCGGTGCTAAGTCAACATATACCTGATTGCTATCTTCATCTTGCATGAAAAAATAGCATCCTACTGGGCAAAGGCTAACAATTTTACCTTGAACAATAACGAATGTGCCTGCGTATTCTTCTGCATTTTCAGCCATTTCAAAAATAGTACGTTTCATGAAAATATCTTCGCCAAGAATTTCCTCGTCACCAACATATTCACGCATAAGTTTTTCAGAGGATTGTTGAGAAGGATCAAAGGAACAATTTGTTATTGCCAAAGACATACTAATGCATGAAACAATAAGAATGGAAGACAGCCAGCGATTCTTTTTCATACAGTTTCTCCTTGTTGTGGTTATGGTTGAATCCAATACATATACTATATTTTACCTATTTTCATGAGTACTTTTCCAATTATTCTTGCTTCTTTGTTGCCCGTTAATACTATGGGATCATAAGAAGGATTTGCAGATTTTAAAATGAGAATTTGATCTTGATACAAAATTTCTTTCATGCACAAACCAGTTTCTTCGATGAAAATGATTCCTATGTCCCCATTTTTAACAGAGATGTCGGGAGAAAACAATACCCAGTCTCCTGGATAGATTCCCTTTCCTGTCATGGAATCTCCTGTTGCCTTCACCATGTATATATGATTAGACGATATAGGATTCTCTAGAATACTCTCTACAAATTCGCGAGTTACTTGCTGATAATCAACAACATACTGATCTAGGGTTTCAATAGGTTCACCGCAAGCTATTTCTGGGGATAAGAAGGGAATGGAGAGTACATTATTGCCTTCTACCGGTATACCCTTCAGCAAACCAGCAGCAGTAAAACATTCTTGTTCCGATGTTTGTAGTATTGGAATGATTTTGTGTAGATGCTTTGGTTCTGGTTTTCGTAAATCATGTAACCATCTAGAAATAGCCGATTGAGAGATGCCAGAAAGAAGAGCTAAGTCCTTCTGCGATAAATGACGTTGTTTCATTTTTTCATGTAGCCAGTTACTGAACTTCATACTCGTACTATACCATACTTTACAAAAAATGCCAGAGAACAAACGTATATAAAAAAATTGACAGATGGCAAAAGATATTCATAATATACCAATATGCAATACATACCAAACAGAATTGCCATATGGCAAAAGGAGTACTCTATGAAACCAACAGGTTTTCCTTCTCCAGCAACAGATTATATGGAGAAAACACTAGACCTAAACATGCGATTCATTAGAAATCCACCTGCTACTTTTGTTATGAAAGTGAAAAATGGCAATACTCCTGATGGAGCGATTGTGTCTGGAGATATCTTAATTATTGATCGCTCTCTTACTCCTATGGAAGGCAAACCAATTATTGCAGTATTGGACGGAGACTTAAAAATTATGTACTATCATCCCAAGAGATGGGTTCATACACATCATACGATTTCAATATGGGGTGTTATCACCTACGTGATCCATCCTACTTTGCAAAAATGAGTTTTGTTGTTTTGGTTGACTGCAACAATTTCTATGTTTCTTGTGAGAGAGTCTTTAACCCCTGCTTGGAACAAAAGCCAGTCGTGGTTCTTTCCAACAATGATGGATGTGCGATTGCTCGTTCAAAAGAAGCCAAAGATCTGGGTATTGAAATGGGGACTCCTTTTTTTCAATGTAGGGAATTGATGTTGCAAAATGGGGGTACATTTCTTTCTTCCAATTATTCGCTTTATGGAGATTTATCCAACCGTGTTATGCAAATTCTTTCATCGTACGCAGCTGAAGTAGAAATATACTCGATTGATGAGGCATTCCTTGTATTTCCAGACTCATCTTTAAATCGACCTATTTCTTTAGGAAGAAGCATTCGAGATCGCATTAGAAGAATGACAGGAATTCCTGTTTCTGTAGGTATCTCAAAGACAAGAACGCTGGCCAAAGTTGCAAATCATATTGCAAAAATCTCTCCATCAGGGGTGTATTCTATTGTAAACAAACGCCATATACAGTCTGTGTTAAAGGTAACTCCTGTTGATGATATATGGGGAATTGGTCGTCAATATGCAAAAAAACTACATTTGAATCATATTAACCATGCTTATGATTTGTGTGATCTTCCTGATACATGGATTCGAAAAATGATGACAAAAAAAGGGTTACAAACAGTTTGGGAGTTGCGAGGACTTTCTTGTATTGATTCTACAGCATCTCGTATTGAAAAAAAAGCGATCCATACATCGCGATCCTTTTCTTATCCAGTGAAAACAAGAGCCGATTTGTATGAAGCATTGTCAACATTTACAACGCTGAATGCTGAAAAATTACGTAAACAAAAATCTTGTACACAAATTGTGTGCGTACATATTTCTACGAATCGTTTTAAGGATACTCCCCAATACAGCTCTTTCCATAGTATTTCTTTGCCCTTTCCTACGGCAGAAACTTCTTTGCTTATCAAGGCTTCTTTTGAAGGCCTGGATCATATTTTCAGAGAGGGGTATTCGTACAAAAAAACGGGCTGTTTATTTGTTGCTCTTTCTCCACAAAAGAAATCTACCCATAACTTATTCTATCCCTCCTATCACGATAGTTTTGACAATACTTTTATGGTAGCAATGGATTCTCTGAATGAAAAATATGGACGGGACACTCTTTATTATGCATCTTCAGGAATAAATCGTTTATGGGGTATGAAGAGAGAGTTGCTAACAAGTGCCTATACAACATCTTGGAATCAGCTGAAAGAAGTCGATTATGGAGAGGTATAAAAAAAAGCACCTGTTTGACCAGGTGCTTTTTTTTGCAAGGTATTTTACCAATAGGTTTAACAAATAAATAGTGAAAGTAGCATTGTAAATAAACTTGATAAGGAAAAGAGCGTTTGCTTACACTCACATTTAAATGTTACAGTAGCAGTTTCTGGACAGCATGGTACCTTTACTTCCTGTGATTCTGGATAGAATGTGCATTTCTCATTTTTTGGTACCACTTTGTAGGTGGCAGGACATTTGAGGATGCATCCTGTGTCAAAAATACCCTCTTTGTTTGCAGTACCTCTCCAGATTCCTTTGCCATTTTGATCGTATATATATACA
>CAYRWA010000006.1:0-43928 GCA_964427915.1 uncultured Caldisericota bacterium | reverse complement strand
ACGACGGGACCGTGCATTCTGAGGCATGAAGGACTCGAACCTTCGACCCTCTGCTTAAAAGGCAGATGCTCTACCGACTGAGCTAATGCCCCACACCGGGAAATAATTTTAGCATAGAACAAAAAAAAGTCAACTAATAACTTTTTGCGAAGCTACGGAACTTTGTGTAGCGTTTATCAAACAACAAATTTACAGAACCCGTGGGGCCATTACGATGTTTAGCAACAATAAGTTTTACTTCCGGCATCTCATTAGTATCGTCTTCTTGATTTGGACTTGTATTGCGATGTAAAAACATAACCAAATCGGCATCTTGCTCAATAGATCCGGATTCACGAAGATCTGACAAAATTGGTTTTTTATCTTGTCGTCTTTCAATGTCTCTACTGAGCTGGGATAAAAGTAGGATGGGGATACGCAGTTCACGAGCCAAATTTTTCATCTGGCGAGTGATTTTTGAAATCTCCTGTACGCGGTTTTCGACTCGCTCTTGACTATGCATCAACTGCAAATAATCAATAATGATGATAAAATCTTTATGTTCAGCTTGAAGTCTACGTGCTTTGGATCGTACATCCAAAACAGATACATCGGGAGAATCATCAATAAAAATGGGAGTTTCGTACAAGACATTAACAGAATTTACGATTCTTTCTTGGTCACTATCATTAAGCAACTTAGGGTTGCGGAATTTTTGCAAATTTATCTCTGTATGGGAAGCGAGAACTCTTTCGACAATTTGAATCTTGGACATTTCCAAGGAAAACAATGCAACCGGTGTATCCTTCAGTGCAATATTCACTGCGAAATTCATTGCTAACGAAGTTTTCCCTACAGAAGGACGGGCTGCCAAGATGATCAGATCTGATTTTTGAAATCCATTGGTCAACTCGTCTAGATCTCTATAACTTGTCATAACTCCTGTTTCGACAGTCTCTAGACTTTGACTATTCTCAATTTTAGTAAAAACCTCTGATACGACTTCACGGATCGGAATAAAATTTAATGGTTTAATACCTTCAGAAATACTCATAACAAGAGCTTCTGCTTGATCCATCAATTCGTCAGCAGGAATCTGCGAATTGAAATCTAGTCCTAAAATTTCATTCCCAACTTTTATGATCTTTCGTTGTAACGATCGATCAAGGATAATTTCGCTATAGTACATAATGTTTACGGTGGCGGTAGTAGATTCGCTAAGAAACAAGATATACTCGGTGCCACCTACTTTTTCAAGAAGATTCAATGCACGTAATTCTTCTGGTAAAGTTACAATATCTATAGGAGAATTTCTAGAAAAAAGTGTTAAGATACAGTTAAATATGATGCTATGAGCAGGGTCATAAAAATCATCAGATCGAAGCATTCCTTGAATCTTTAGAAAAGCTTCCCTATCTTTTAGTATAGAACCAAGAACGGCTTGTTCAGCATCCAAAGAATGAGGAGGAGTGCCAGAAGGCATTATTCCTCCTCATTGGCTTTAATCTCAAGTTTTACTTTGGCAATCACTTCTGGATACAGCTTTATTGAAAACATGTGCTTTCCACAATTCTTTATATGGCCATCGAGAACGATTTTTTTCTTATCAATAGCAAGCTTTAGATCCTTTTTTAACTGCTTGGCAATTGTATCTGTTGTAACAGAACCAAACAGCTTGCCTTCTTTCCCTGCTTTTTCTAACAGGACCATCGAGTATTCTTTTTCAATTTTATCTTTCAGGTTCATGGCGTCTTTTTTTGCATTTGCTTTTTTGCGAAGCATCTGTTCATGCTTTTGTTGCCAAGCCTTCAGGGCTCCCTGGGTCATGGGTTCTGCTAGAGATTTTCGAAAAAGGAAATTCCGTGCATAGCCTTCTGAGACTTCGACGACATCACCTTTGTTGCCAATATCTTGAACATCTTGAACTAACAGAACACTAATGGTTTTCATCTTCGTACGTAAGGGAGCAAAGCAACTTCACGGGATCGTTTAATGGCTAGGGCAATTTTTCTTTGATGCTTTGCGCAACTTCCCGTGATACGACGGCTTAAGATTCTTCCTTTTTCATTGATGAAGCGGCTTAACAGATCTGCATTTTTGTAATCAATCTTGGCTTGTTTGTTAACGCAAAAGTAACAAACTTTTTTTCTAGGTCGTATAAATCTTCTTTTTCTTCTTGGTCTTTGGTCCATTTAAAACTCCTTATATGACGTTATCAAGATCTTCAGAGAAATCATAGGCTTCGATTTCTTCTTCTTGTGGGACATCGTTTTCATCATGTTGTGAATCTGGATAGTTCACATCGGTTTGATTTTGTGAATACCCTTCTGAGGTTGATCGATTTTGTTTTCTGGCCAGCATTTGCAAATTCTGAGCTACAATATCAGTAAACCATTGAACAGAATCATTTTTTTCATATCGCTTAATTTGCAATCTACCTTCAACGTAAATCAAATCACCTTTGTGATATCCTTCACTCACCTTTTTGGCATTGTAACCCCAACAGGTGATTTTTACAAAAAGAGTATCTTCTACCCATTCTTCACCCTGTTTTCGATTTTGACTTACAGCAAGCCTAAAATCAGTTACTTGTGCTCCATTGGGAGTGAAGCGAGAGTCAGGATCAGTTGCTAAACGGCCGATAAGCATAATTTTATTCAGCATTTTTCTCCTCTTTGTTTTCTTCTTGGAGTTCTTCTTTTTCTACTGAAACACTATCCACTGATGCTTCTTGAGTGGATACTTGTTTTGGTTCATCCGATTCGAGAACAGGAGTTTTCTCAGCAGAAGCCGGTTCTACTTCAGATTGTTCTACGGCAACCTTTTCTTCTACTGGCCTCGGTGGAGCATCTGAAGAACTCTGTTGTTCTTCTTGAGTTCTTGGATAACGATCGGAGCTACGGTTGTAGTTCCGCCTTGGTTGAGGCATGGCGGTAACAGAATCATCTCGAAGAAAAATGCGTAAACGGTAAATCATTTCCGTTATTCGAGCGATTCTTTTTAGCTCTAAAGGTACCTCAGGTTTTGCATCAAATGTAAGTAAGTAGTAAAACCCTTCCGTCTTTTTAAAAATGGGGTAAGCAAATCTCTTTTTGCCCCAATCAAAGACTTCTTTTACTTCTCCATCTGCAGCAATAACGTCTTTCATTTTCGTTAAGACTACGTCCATTTCCTCATTAGAAGAATTCGGACTAAAAATAATAACAGCTTCGTACTTGTTCATTTAGGCCTCCCTATGGTCAGATTGGTTTCGATTTGTACTAAGAATCGAAACAGGGCAAATAACTATTTTATTATATTTTTCTGTTACTGCAAGCCTTTTAATTCAGATCTTGCAACCAATTTTCATTTGTGTTACCTTTGCGACGAATAATATCTGCAGTATTTCATCACGATACAATCTTGACATAAAGGTTTCCTTGCTTTACAAATGGTTCGGCCATGATGAATCAATAATATAGATACAGTTTCCCATACATCAGGAGGAAAGATTTTCATCAATACTTGCTCTGCGATCAGAGGATGTTTGGATTGATTCGTCCAACCAAGTCGATAACTTACTCGAGATACATGAGTATCGACAGCAATTCCTTCGGCTTTATGAAAAGCTTGAGCTATAACAACATTTGCCGTTTTACGACCAACACCAGGAAGGGTAATTAATTCTTTCATAGTAGAAGGCACTTGTCCATTAAAATTTTTTTGAATCAAGGTTCCACTTTGTTGGATATGTTTTGCTTTGGTATGGTAATAGTTCACGGATTGGATCCATGGTTCAATTTCTAGATACGATACACAAGACGCATGTTTTGGGGTGGGCAGGAATAAAAATAAAGCAGGAGTTACTTGGTTTACTCTTGCATCGGTGCACTGAGCAGATAATATAGTAGCCATTAAAAGCTCCCATGGCGTAGTAAAAGAAAGAAAAGGCTCTAGAGGGTATTGATCCGAAAAAATCTGTATCACTCTTTCTTCAGTGGTTTCATTTTTTTGTTTTTTCATGGTATGATATTATACTGCTTATTCCTTTTGACAAAAGACTATGTTTTACTTGAAAGACAGATGTTTCATGGTAGAATAAATTCTTGATGATATTATTTTGTGCTGTTTGCGGTTTTCAAACCGTTATATATACAGGAGGCTATTGCTATGCAAACTACATACAAAGGACATAGAAGAAAACGATATCGAGTTCATGGGTTTTTACATAGAATGAGAACCCATGGTGGAGCAAATGTTATTAGAAGACGGAGAGCCAAAGGCCGCCAAAAACTTAGCGTTTAGTATAATGCATGGCTTCACTTCGTAGGAGATTGAAAACCAAAGCATTTCAAGCTCTGTTTTCCAGTGGTTTTTTTGTACCAGGAAGACACCTGTCCATCATTGTAAAACCTAGGTCGTCCTTTGATGGGGGCTTTGGAGTTGCTTTAAAAAAAAAGAAACGAAATGCAGTTGCCAGAAATTTCTTACGAAGACGCCTGAAAGAAGCTTTTTTTTTGATACAAAATCAAGTTTCTTCTCATATCGATATTATTGTTATTGGTACAGAGTCCATTCGAACAGGGACTTTGTCTCAGATTGGACAAGAAGTTTTATACTTGTTACATAAAGCTCACAAAAAAGGGTACCTATGAAGCATGTTTTAATGTTCCTCATTCGACTATATCGGTTACTTTTTTCACCATTAAAACCTTTTCCCACTTGTCGCTATATTCCAACATGCTCTGATTATGCTCTTCAAGCAATTAAAAAATATGGATCACTACAAGGTTCATGGATGGCTTTGAAACGAATTTCTCGATGTCACCCATTTCATCCTGGTGGTTATGATCCAGTTCCATAGAAAGGAACTCCTATGAACAAAATAAGAACAAAATGGTTGCTTTGGGTTCTCGTTGTTATTTCTTCTATCTCCATTCTTGGTTTGTCTGGTTGTGTTCCCGGCATGGGAGGCGACAAAGAACCCTCTCAGCCCAACATTACCGCACAAGGCATGGATCCTAATCATCCTATCGCCATGTCGGTCAGTGCTATGGGCAAAGAAGGAGAAGTAGCATCCATCACTATCAAGGTTGAGAATTTAGGTGCTCTAATAAACAACTTACATGTTTCCATTGGAAATGTAGATGGTTCTGAAGAACTATCTCCTTTTGTCGTAATGGAAGATATGCCTGATTTGTCAGTGCGAAGCCAAAAACTAGCAGACAACCTTCCTGCTGGCGAAGCTGCTCAAGGAACCTTTATTTTTGAATGTCCTGAAGGAACGCCGGATGGTCAATACAATCTCCAAATGACAGTAACATTTACAGATATTGGTGGAGATGAATACACAGTAACAGATGTTTTTTATGTAAACATCAGCCGTCCTTGGTTTTATTTTGTTACGATCGCAATGCGTCGTGTTTTGGATTTCCTTTCCGGAGGATCAGCTGGTCTTTATGGGTTGGGTATCATTTTGTTCACTCTACTTTTAAAACTGCTCCTATGGCCTGTTGCTAAAACTACGATGAAAAGCCAAGAACAGATGTCCAAAATTCAACCTAAGATTAATGAAATCAACAAAAAATACAAAGACAACCCCGAGCGCAAAAATGAACTCATTATGGATCTCTATAAGCAAGAGAATATCAATCCTATGTCTGGGTGTTTGCCCATGTTGCCACAACTTCTTGTTCTTTGGGTGCTATATACGGCTCTCCAGGGGTATATTCCACTGTACCGCGCCAGCTTTTTGTGGTGCCCTAGCCTTGGAATGCCCGACCCGTATTATATCTTTCCTATTCTAGCTGGCGTCAGTACCTTCTTGCAAAGCTATACTGGACCGCAAGGGAAAGATCCTCAAACCAAGTCTATGATGTATATGATGCCTATTTTCTTTTTCATCATCATGATGCGTTTCCCTGCTGCGCTTTCTATGTTTTGGACCATGTATGGACTATTCTCCTGGGGACAACAAGCTTTCATGAACCATCAAAAAAAGAAAGACCACGTATCACAAGGTCCTGTTGAGCTAAAATAAAAGAGGTTTTTATGCAGACAATATCAAACCATCAATTTCGAAATGAATTGAAAGACTTCGTCTACAGAATTTTTGATATGCTTGGTGAAAAACCCTATGTTCAAATATATAACGAGCCATTTGGTCTTTTTGTTGAAGTAGATATACAAGACCCCTCTCGATATATTGGGAACCAAGGAGAAGGACTTGGTTTGATTCAGCATCTTATCAAAACCTGCTTTGGATCAAAATACAGTCCTCTTCCTCAATTTATGGTTGACATCGGCGAATACAAGCGAAAACAAATTTCTATTCTTAAAAACATCGCCGTTAGCAATGCCATAAAGGTGCGAAAAACAGGAAAATCTGTAGAACTTTCTCCAATGAGTCCTTTCGCAAGACGAATTATTCATTTAACATTAAAGGATCATCCTCATTGCACAACGCACTCTATTGGAGAAGGAGAGCAAAGAAGAATTGTCATTAACTTGAAGGGGTAACTGTAGTGGATTCCGTTGTAGCTATTGCTACTCCTCCTGGTGAATCTGCACTGGCCGCTATTAGAGTTACAGGTACCGATTGTCTTGCAATTTTAGAACGGATAGCACCAGGTTGTTCTCCTGAACCACGTAAAGCCACTCATATTCTATTGAAGAATCCTATGAATACGTCTCTTCTTGACGATGTTATTCTTTTGTACTACAAAGCACCCGCAAGTTATACCGGGGAAGATATGATTGAGATTTTCTGTCATGGAGGTTTTGTAACCGTCCAAAACATATTCGAATCCTTGATCGATATTGGCTGTAGGCCTGCTCCTCCTGGTGAATTCACAAAACGTGCAGTGTTGAATGGAAAAATGGATATATTCCAAGCAGAATCCGTTGAGCAAATTGTACGAGCTCGTAGTGCAAAGGAAGTACAGCTTTCTTTGCAAACATTGCAAGGGAAATTATCACAAACCTTCCATCAATTGTTACAACGTTTTACTCAGATCCAGATTGAAATTGAAGCCAAGATCAGCTTTCCCGATGATATTAACGAAGACGATTCATCCATTTTTAAAGAACTACTCTCTCTATCAGAAGAAATACAGAAACATATCCAATCTTTTTCTTATATAAAGAAGATACAATCTGGTTTTTCTTTAGTATTAATGGGACGTACAAATGTTGGTAAATCCACGCTGTTTAATGCATTGGTTGGATATGACCGAACACTTGTTTCACCATACCCATCCACAACCCATGACTATGTCTCAGAGGAAGTTTTATGGGATGGTTATTCTGTTCATATCTATGATACCGCTGGCTATATCTCAAATCCCGTCCACCCCCTTGATCAATTATTCAATGAACGAATGGTGTCTTTGTTTGATTCTTCTTCGATACTAGTATACGTCATTGATACAGAAGACTTTCAGAAAGAAGACCTTTCGTTGATTCACCAATATGAAACCTCCAATATGATGATTGCCATCAACAAGACAGACATAACTTCTCCCGATCCTCTGTGGATCCAGAAGCTTCCTCACAACATTCCTACCTTTGAAGTATCTGCCAAAAACAAGACAGGCATTGAAAGCATTATTCATCATATTACATCAACAATCAAACATACACTAGATTCTCCACCTGATTATTATGTAAATGAAAGACATCATGCTGTTCTTGTACACCTACAACAGCTTTTACAACCATTGTTGCTACCATCAAAACCTTTTTTAGACCAGATAGCAGAAGATTTAAATGAAATTGTGTATATACTTAAAGAAGAGTTAAATGTATCCCATAGCAGAAAATTGTTGGACGAAATATTCTCTCATTTCTGCATAGGCAAATAGAAAGGATATTTGATGGAAGAAACACTTGAAGATTTACTCGAAAAAGCGAAAAATGAAGAAAAACATAAAAACTACAACCAAGCAATTATTGACTTAGAAAAAGCGAGAGTATTAGACGAGAACAATAAAGAAACCAATATTGCTCTTTCTAGGCTCTATATGATTGTTGGAAAACCTATCAAAGGATTGGAAATTGTCTTGCATCAAGACGACCACGACAAAGACCCCGATTACTTACTCCAACTCTCCAATATTTATCTCACAATGCAGCGTTTTCAGGAAGCGGAAAATCGCTTGTTGCAAGCACTTGATATCCAAAAAACAGCCCCATTGTACAACAATCTAGCTGTTGTTATGATGAGACTCAATAAAGGAGAGCAAGCAGTTCTGTACCTATATGAATCATTGAAGTTAAACGATACAAATCCAAACACTTACTTTAATCTCGCTACCTACTACGAAACACAAAAGGATTTCGCAAAATCAAAACAGGTATTAGAAAAAGCTCGATCTAAATGTGAAACAGCTGAAATAGACGATCGATTGATTCGTGTCCTTTTACACCTACAAAAGTTCGACGAAGCTAGTATAATTGTAGAGGAAGGCCTTCACCGTTTTCCGGATGCAACATCCCTTTTGATAGCAAAATCTAGGGTTTTGCTTCAACAAGGACAGTATGAGGATGTTCTTCTTTGGATAGCTGATGTTAGCACAAAAACAATTTTGTCTAGTCAGCTTGAGAATTCTTTACTCGATATAAAATTAGAAGCTCTTTCTCGATTGGCTCGTTTTGATCAAGCTCTTGGTGTTGTTGAACATCTGCTACAAAACCCCAAAAGCAACCCCATATACATTCTAAAAAAAGCAAATCTTTTAGTAATAAAAGGAGATCATAAAAAGGCTATCCAACTACTCAGCGATTCACTGAACCGGTCTATTCTTCCCCCCAATCTTCGTCAAGATGCAGTTTTAATGCTTCGAGATATTGAAATTGTGAATTGGCAAAAATTTGTAGAATTCTTGTATATGGATCCTACTTTTCAGAATGAATTTCTTGAGAATCCCTTTCAAGCTGTTGAAAAACGGGGTGTTTATCTCCCTGTAAACAATTTGCAACGGGTCGCAAATGATATCAAAAAACAGCGTGGTGCTGGGTATGCTGCATCTCAACAAGGAGTTAGTTAATGGATACAAAAATCCCTCACCTTCAATGTAGTCTTTCCATACTACCCCTTGGTATTGTTGATTACAGTCCAATCATTCATCAATGTCTCGAGGAGTTATCTACATTCCCCGTAGACATCTCATACGGATCCATGAATACAGTTATTGCAGGACCTCAAGACACAGTGTTTCATGCCATTCAACATCTGTTTCAATTTGCCTCCGAAAAACATCCAAAAATCGTATTGCAAGTGACATTTAGTAACTGCTGTCCGAAGAAATGAAAAAGGAATGGTTTCATACGTATTTTGACGAATCTTATGGAAACATTATTCTCGATTCTATTCTTCCCGAATATACAGAGAGTCAAGTATGCTTTATAGAACAAGCTCTGGAACCAAAGAAAAAGGCATCTTTCTTGGATTTGTTTTGTGGAAAAGGCAGGCACACCCTTGTACTAGCAAAAAAAGGGTATTCTGTAACTGCTTTGGATTTTGTGCCTTCGTTTATTGATGAATTAAAAGCCAAATCTGAACAGCATCACCTTCCCATTTGTCCAATTTGCAAAGATGCGCGCGAAATCTCCTTCAAGAATCAATTTGATCATGTGATTGTATTGTTCACGTCTTTTGGGTATTTTTCCGACGAGGAGAATAACAAGTTGCTATCTCAAATTCACACTTCATTGAAACCAAATGGCACATGCTTATTGGATGTAGAAAATCGTGACTATCTCCTTCGGTTTTTCTGCAAAGAAAAATGGCGTAAAAAGTCTTTTGGGTGGCTTCTAGAAAGAAATACTTTCTATCAAAAAACCTCAAGACACCGAACTCTTCGGATTGTTATAGACAAGCATGGGATTGCAACAGAATCGGAAAGAATCATTCGACTATATTCGGAACATGAAATAATACAAATAGGACGCCAGGCTCAATTGAAACTAGTACAGTCCTATGGAGACTATGATGGTTCAGCTTGTAGAAACAATTCTCCTAGAATCATCACGGTTTTCAAAAAATAATCGAAAGAACGTATCTATTTTTTACCACCAGGATGTCTTAAAAACCATATATCAATTTCTCTTTGACTCGATTCTGGGCTATCGCTAACGTGGATCAAGTTTTGAATTGGTCTGTTTAGGGCATCAGCAATTTCATACGAATCGGTCGAATAATCGCTGCGAATCGTTCCTGGTTTCGCAGAAAAGGGTTCTGTGTTTCCAGCAACCTTTCGCATACAAGCAATGGCATTGACTCCTTCAACGGTCAAAGCAACAATCTTTTTCCCAGAAAAGTACTGGATTAATAAAGATCGAACCTTTTTTCCAATGGAAAGAGAATCTTCGCTTAAAACTTGTCCTTTCGCTTGAAATTTCTGGATTTTCTTTAAACCTACACTTTTCAACCATGAGGAATCATCTGGATAATGTTCCCCTATGATATCGGGTGATACTTGAACCATTTTCATTCTAGTGATTTTCAAACCCGTTTTTTCGATGCGAGAAACAATCTCTCCAATACAAGATTTTTCGACACAATCTGGTTTTAACAAAAGTAAACATTCTTCAGTTAATGATTCCACAATGACCTCCATTATTTTTTTTCGAACAAAAGCAATAGACTATTTCATATATCTTATCATAAGGTAATATCTACGGTTTTCCAGGTTTTCAAAATCTTTAAATGGATAGGATTTCAAACAAAACTTTTCAATAAAATGTTTGTTTCCTTGTTGATAAAAGCGTTTTCTTCTATACTTCTTACAAGTGCTTTTTGTGGAGGATTACAGATATGGATTCATTAGATGCTACTGAAATATTGCTGATAGAAGACAACCCCGATGACGTTGAATTAACTCTTCGAGCATTTCGTAAAAACAATTTAGCGAACCACATTACGGTTCTCACTGATGGAGAAAAAGCTCTTTCGTATTTGTTCCCCGAAAATCCATCAGAGAAGAAGGGCGATAATCTCAAACTGAAACTCATTCTTCTTGATTTAAAATTACCTAGAGTAGATGGCCTAGAAGTACTAAAAGCTATCAAAAGCCATCCTTCTACATCCTTTATTCCTGTTGTTATACTCACTTCCTCGGATCTAGATCAAGATATCATTGAATCGTACAAATTGGGTGTTAATAGCTTTATAACAAAACCAATTGATTTTCAAAAGTTTTCTCACTCCATTCAAGAAATTGGAATGTACTGGTTAGTTTTAAATAGAATTCCGAAAGATCTTCGTTGATGTACTATCATAAAACTCATCTCTCCAAGAATGGTTAGAGTACTGCAATGAGTATCTTTCTCAAAGTACTGTTTAATATTGGCACTATTACAAGTTTTGGAGTCATTTCCATACTCATTAGTTTTAACCAAAAATCCAGTCGCAAAATTCCTATTATTCATGGCTTCCTTTATGGAATAGGCGCCATTATTGGGATGTTGCAACCGGTTGTGTTAAAACCAGGAGTTATTTTTGATGGTCGTTCCATTTTAATCAGTATTGCTGGTCTTTTCTTTGGTCCTATTGCTGCATTTGTAGCTGCCTTTATGGTTATTGCTGTCCGCTTGTTCCAAGGGGGGCCTGGTGTTTGGGTAGGGTGCTTAACGGCACTTGTTTCTGCCTTTGTTGGAACTTTTTTTTATTATCGGTACACCTTTAAAAACATACAAGTTTCAACCTTTCAAATATACCTATTTGGTTTGTATGTTCATCTAGGCGTAATTGTATGTTTTCTTGCTCTGCCAAGAAGTGTTGTAAAAGAAACACTACTGCTTATTGGCCCTCTTATGTACTGCTTATTGGCCCTCTTATGATTACAATGTATCCACTAGCAACCGTTCTTCTTGGAAAAATAGTAACTCTAGTCTTGTCAAAAAAGCAAGCCCTGAAGGATTTAGAAAAAAGTCAACAAGAGTTGCAAATGTTAAACCAACAATTGGATGAGAAAGTTCGAGAGCGAACCATGGATTTAGAAGAATCAAATGCTGCCTTAGAAGCATTTTCCTATTCTGTTTCTCACGATCTTCGCGCTCCTCTTCGAGCAATACAGGGATATTCCACAATCCTGCAAGAGGATTATGGAAATATTCTTCCAGAAGATGGCTTACAACTTCTTACAATTATCCAAAAAAACACCTTCAAAATGGATGAGTTGATTAAGGGAATCCTATATATTTCTCGATTGTCCAAAAGCAAACCACAAAAAACGTTGCTTAATATGAGGAAAATTGTAGACAAATGTATCCAAGAAATACTACCTAAAGGAAACCCTGCAAAAGTTCAGATACACATCGACGATCTCCCTGCTGTATGGGGTGATCCGGTTCTTATTCATCAAGTATGGTGGAATCTCATTGATAACGCAGTGAAATTTTCTTCTAAGCAATCGCACCCCATTATAACCATTAGGGGTAAAGCCTTACATTCTGTAGTAGAATACTCTATTCAAGATAATGGAGTAGGTTTTGATGAAACTTATAAAGATAAGCTTTTTGTCTTATTCCAACGGCTCCATTCTCCAAATGAATTCGATGGGACTGGAATTGGTTTAGCTCTTGTGAAAAGAATTTTGCAAAAACACGATGGAGATATTTGGGCAAAAGGAGCCCAAAACAACGGATCTATCTTTGTTTTTACACTTCCACAGAAGTAGTTATTGCACACCCTCATCAGATTTGATTTGCAAGTAAAAATAAAACGTACTTCCTTTGCCAGGTAATGATTCAACATAACAATCTGTTCCATGAAGATCCAAAATCTTTTTACATATAGGAAGCCCCAACCCAGTTCCTTCAGCCTTTTTCATATCCTCACTAAGAATTTTAAAAAATGGTTGCATCAATTTGTCAATATTTTCTGGCTTAATTCCAATGCCTGTATCTATAACAGATACCTTCACCTGACCTTCCCGGAGTAGCTTTTCAGTGGCAATCGTTATGGTTCCTTCTGGTGTAAATTTAACAGCATTATCTACCAAGTTTGTAACCACCTGTGATATTTTATCAGGATCCATTAATACCGGGGGCAGATCCTCTTCAAGTTTCAGTTGAAATGATATATCGGATTCCTTTGCAATAAACGAAAATTCAGATACAACCTGTTTGATCAAATCATTAATGGAATCATATTTTTTGTGAAAGTAGAATTGCAGGGTGGTTAGTTTTTGAAAATCCAACATGTTTTGAATGAGTTTTGTCAAGCGTTCTGTATTGCGAATTGCAATATCCAACAGCGAAGATTGATCCGATGACATGCTTGTAGAACATTCTTTCATCAGAAGAACGGATTGCTTGATCGAGGTAAGGGGGGTTCTCATTTCATGAGAAACAGTTTGAATAAACTCATTTTTCGCCCGATCAATTTGTTTTCTATCAGTAATATTATGCACCTGCATAATATACTCATATGAATCACTATCAGGTGTAATCTGCAGTTTTTTACAGATTATGTCAAAATCATGCAATCCAGGGGGAGGGGTTATTGTAAAATCATCTGAAATCTTTTTCTTCCATCTTTCTGCATTGACAGTCTTTTCAAATTTTACAATACCTTTGGTCTGTAGTATTTCAATGTCGCTGCTTGAAAAATGAAACAATGAGAAACAGTTCAAATTAGTAGGTTCTGCCAGACCGTCCAGACCCAAGAAAACCTTCAAAGTGCGATTGGATTCTATCAGTTCTCCCTTATCATTGCAGCGTATTGTTATGATAGGGGAAAATTCTAAAATATTGTGCAGCTGTTCTTTTCTTTGAAACAAATCTTGATCCGACTCTTTCTGCTTAACCCATTTCCAAATAGAATCAAGCATAAGTGTCAATTGCTCAATATCCGTATTGGTGTACTCTGCCGCCTTCTCACCAACGACTAAAACAGCACAGATTTGATCTTTCTCATCAATAGGCAGCACTACTATATTATGCAATCGTTTTGTAAGACGTGAGTTTTTCTTTTTTTCTTGAGATGAAAAGGAAAGTTCTTCTACCTGAAAAGGTTCTTTGCATTGCCTAGCTTTCTTACAAAGATCTAAAAGGAATCGAGGAAAAGGTTCCTTAAACTCCTCAATGCCATATTTATCTACAATATTGTTTGAGTACGACAACAGCTCTGTTTGATTCAAATCGGTAGGAAGACGAAGTAAGAATCCGACTTTGCTTTGTGTAGCTTCTACAACTTCTTGTAAAGAAAGATCAAGGAATTCTTGTACTGTGTTTGTTTTGATTTGAACAAGTTTTAAAAGACTTTCCAGTCGGTTCTGTTGTGTTTTCAAATGAGACAACGCTTCTAGTTTTTCATACGTAACAGAGGATTGTTTTACGAGAACTTCAATGATTTTTGTCTTGTTTTCATCCAGTGGATGATTTTGCAAAAGAGTTATGCCCCCTTTGTAATCACCTTGCGAGCTGATCCCTATATGATAAATAAACGATACATTGAGTTTTTTTTCTATCATCTGACAAGTTTTTTCAGAAAAAGCCTTGTTCATAAAGGTATATAGACCGTTTTCAATGCGTACCATTTTTCCTTGATTGTAGACCATATCTTCAATTGCTTCTTTGCCCAGTGGGACCGTAAAGTCAGATAGATGAATGGAGAGTACTTTTTGTAACCAAGGGATAAACGGTTGTAGCCCATGCACATCGACTAGGTATCCAACACCTGCAGCAGTGTCTGCAACAGAAAGAACTACAATAGAATCAGGTACAATTTCCTTGACGGTAGTAAATACGATAGATTGAACGCGATCAATGGAGTTAGCCAATAGTAACTCTTGACTAGCATTTAAAAGGGTTTGCTGATCTGCTTGATGGATTTTTTCTCTTTGTTTGCGGCGCAAGACTTGGATTTTTGCATCTCGCACCTTCAAGGCATTCACCACGGAAGAACCCAATCGCTTAATGTGCTCCTTAATGATATAATCGGTTGCCCCTTGTTTCATACAATCCACGGCAGTATCTTCATTCAGGGATCCTGTACAAAGAATAAAAGGGGTTATATGGCTGTTTTGGAGGGCATGATGCAAGGCTGTTAACCCATCAAATTGTGGCATAGAATAATCAGATACGATAACATGAGGTTGAAAATGATCTAGAGCATCAAGGAAAGAATCTTTGGTTTGAACAACTTGAAAAACACAATCTGGAAGACTTTTCCGGATCTCTCTTTTGTTCAATTCAGCATCTTCAAAAACGTCCTCAACAAGCAATACTCGGATCGGTTCATTCGTCTTGTCAACCATAAATCAACCCTCCACATATAGGTACGCACTATCATCTACCCAATACTCTCAATAAGAAACGCTCGAAATCTTTTCCCGGTCGATCTAAAAAGAACTGGAAGCAATTTCATTCTATTATAGAACAAAGCGAAACTCATGAACAGAGGGAATGTGATTTTTATTTCTAAAAGGAAACAGAAAATCATTCACCAAAAGGCATTTTTGGACAAGAAAATTCAAATACCATTGACGCTTTTATTGAAAAGACATATACTCACACTATCTTTCATTGAGAGATCTATTAAAAGGAGATATAATATGGAGCCCAAAATTGAGTTGCTCTTATCTACTCAACCTTCTCATTGGAATACCTCTGACATAAAAACGCTACTTAACTATATTCATCAAATCCATGCAAAAAACGAAAACCTTCAAAGAAAATACACAACTCTTTTCGAAAGAAGCCAAGATGGCTTTGTCATGATGAATATTCATGGAAAAATATTGGACGCCAACAATGCATATTGTCACATGGTTGGATATACACGCAAGGAACTACAGAATCTGAAGAGTATATACGATCTTACTCCTACATCATGGCTTCAATGGCAAAAAGAAGAGATATGGAACAAACGGCTTTTAAAAAATGGTGAATCTGGCCTATACGAGAAAGAGTACATTCATAAAAATGGAACCTGTTTTCCAGTTCAAGTACATGCCTATGCAGTTGGCAGCCCTCCAAATGAGATAGAATACGTATGGGCATCGGTTCGGGATATAACAGAAAAGAAAAAAAAGGAGGTGGAAATTCAGCGGAGTTTAAACCGTCTGCATAGTATTATTACTATTCTTCAATATCCTTATACAAATTTGCAGGATTTTTTAGATTATGCCCTGAACCAAGCAATTGCGTTAACGGAGAGTACGATTGGATACATCTATTTCTACGATGAAAAATCCAAACAATTCGAGCTGAACTCATGGTCAAAAGAAGTTATGAAAGACTGCACGGTTATGAATCCTCAGACTACGTATCACCTAGACCAGACAGGCATTTGGGGAGAAGCAGTTCGGCAAAGAAAACCGATTGTTGTGAATGATTTCCAGTCTCCCCATCCATTAAAAAAGGGACTTCCTGGGGGTCATATATCTCTTTGTCGATTTCTCACTATTCCTATAATACACCAAGAAAAAATCAAAGCAGTGGTTGGAGTTGCCAATAAAAAGGAAGAATACGATACAACTGACACTTTGGAATTAACACTTTTAATGGATGCTGTTTGGAAAACAGTAGAATCCATTCAAAGCAATGAGTATGTAAAATTATTAAGACAAATGCTTGATGCGTCTCCTGCTTCCATTACAATCCACAATGATCAAGGACAATTCTTATACGCTAATGATAAAACGTTATCCTTGCATGGTTATTCTACAAAAGAAGAATTTTTACACATCAATCTTCATCAATTGGATGTGCCAGAAAGCGAAGAGAAGCTCCAAGAACGTTTTCAGATGATTGCTGACAATGGTGAAGCCCAATTTGAAGTAGAACATTACAAAAAAGATGGCTCTCGACTTCCATTAGACATCATTGCAAAAACCATTGTTTGGAAAAATCAACCCGCCATATTAAGCATCGCTGTTGACACAACAGAAAGAAAGATAATTGAAGAAAAACTTCATAACTACCAGCTATTTCTAGAAGACAGTGTAAAACGCCGCACGGAGGAATTAGAATCACTAAATCAAGAGTTAGAATCGTTTGCGTATTCTGTTGCTCATGACCTACGAACACCTCTTCGAGGACTGTTTGGTTTTAGCCAAATCTTATTGGAAGATTATCAACAAGAATTGGACATTCAGGGAAAAGAATATCTCCAGAAAATCCAACATTCTACTATAAAAATGGGCCAGTTGATTGACGATATACTGGTTCTTTCTCGAGCATCAAGAAGAGAATTAAACATAGAAAGAGTGGATATGAGTAGAATGGCAAAACGGATCATGCAAGGTTTGCAAGAAAATGCTCCCTCTAGAAAGACTCAAATCTCCATTCAACCATCCATGATTGACAAAGGAGACTCCCATCTTCTTCAAATTGCCTTAGAAAACATATTGGGAAATGCTTGGAAGTTTACAGAAAAAGAACCTACTACTAGCATTACATTTGGAACGATCCAAAATGATCATTGCCTAGTCCCTTCCCAAGAATATCCAGGCAATCAACTCGTTTACTTTGTTCGTGATAATGGAGTAGGATTTGATATGCGATATGCTGGGAAGGTGTTCCTACCGTTTGAGCGTTTGCATGAAAATTCTAATTTTACTGGTACTGGTATCGGTTTGGCAACGGTTTACCGTATCATTCAAAGGCACCGTGGTACAATTTGGGCACATAGCAAGCCAGGAGAAGGTACCACACTGTTTTTTACCATTTTGTAACTACGTATTTGTCTTTTCTTTCTTTTGTGCTACATTGTGATGTAGAAATCTTCGGGGCAGGGTGAAACTCCCTACCGGCGGTCATAGTCCGCGAGCCCTTCCGGGTTGATTTGGTGAAACTCCAAAACCGACGGTATAGTCCGGATGAGAGAAGATACATCTTTTTGCATATTTCTTGTTCCCCGAAGACAACTATACACGTTGTAGGAGCAAGAACATGGATCATGAAAAATGGATGAGAATCGCTGTAAACGAATCCCTTCGTGGGATTGGTTTTGTACAACCCAACCCTCTAGTAGGAGCTGTCTTAGTAGAAAATGACCAGCTTGTAGCTACCGGTTTTCATAAGAAATTTGGTGGGAAACATGCAGAAATTCACGCCATAGAATCTGCCCAAAAAAAGGGAATTGCATTAAATACTTGCACTCTGTACGTTACCCTTGAGCCTTGCAACCACGAAGGCAAAACCCCTCCTTGCACAGAGAGAATTCTACAAGAAAAAATCCCCCGAGTAGTGATTGGCATCCAAGACCCCAACCCACTTGTACAAGGCGAAGGAATACAAACATTACGAAGCCATGGAGTTGTTGTTACAGAACAAGTATTGCAAGACCAAATCAAAGAAGTAAACCGCATGTATATCAAATGGATGACGAAAAAGATTCCATGGGTTTCTTTAAAATTAGCCCTCAGCCTTGATGGTTTCATATCTTCTCCAAATAGTCCAACACAATGGATATCGTCTGAAGAATCTCGAGAAATAGTTCATCAAATGAGAATGGAACATGCTAGCATCATGGTGGGTTCTGGTACAATCTTGCAAGACAATCCTCAATTAACAGTTCGGAAAAATGGATCTACAGTTGCATCGCCCACGCGAATTATTCTAGATCGCCACAATCAGATTCAAAAGCCGATCTACCAGGTTTTTACTCTCCCGGGAAAAACAATTCTTGTATCACCCAAAGCAATGTTTTCATGCGACAACACGGAACACATTCATCCGTCTGATTATTCCCCCAAGACCATCTTACACATTCTATATGAAAAGGGCATTCAATCCGTTTTCATAGAAGGGGGTTCCAAGGTTGCTCAAGAATGGTACCCCTTTGTGGATCGACTGTATATGTTTTTAAGTCCTTCTATCCTCTCGCAAGGATGTAAGCCTTTTGATTTTACTAGACATATCCAATTACGAACTCGCAAAGTACACGCATTAGAAACCGATATTTTATGGGAGTTGGAACTATGTTCACAGGAATCATAACACACATGGTAAAAATGGGCATTCGAGCTTCGGACACGTTGCTGATCCCAAACGTTTTCTCCGATGCTCAAATCGGGGAAAGTATTGCTATAAACGGAGTTTGTCTTACAGTAGAAAAAGTGTTCTCCCCTTCACTACAATTCCATTGTGGCTCCATAACGAAGAAAATCACCAACCTGGGTTCTTCTACAATGGTAAATCTGGAACGAGCTTTACGAGTAGGAGATGCTGTAGGAGGCCACTTTGTAACTGGCCATATTGATACAACCATCCGATTTTTGCAAAAGCGATGCTCCGAGCAATCAATCATTGCAACATTTTCACTTCCCAAAGAACGAACTGTCATCATTCCAAAAGGTTCTATTGCTATCAATGGAGTAAGCCTTACTATTGCTACAATCTCTTTGGACACTTTTTCTGTACAAATCATCCCTCATACATTGCAAAATACCAATCTACAAATTCTTCAATCGGGAGACCTGGTGAATGTTGAGTTTGATATTTTTGCCAAATACGCAAAGGAACACTATGAATATTCAAAACATTAAACAAAGCTTTTGTGAAAACAAACCAATCCTAATCTATGATCCTGAAAGAGAAAATGAAGTAGATTTTGTGATTCCCAATTCTTGTTTGAACAATTCTACCTTGCATTTCATGCTACAATATGGAAAAGGTCTTTTGTGCTGTGCCAAAGATCAAGATAATCTATTGCAAGGAGGGTTCTTCCCCCTTCCATCCAACCAGAAGGATCCATTTTCAACCAACTTTTTCATCCCTGTCGACCATCACTCTGTTCATACTGGCATTGGTATAGAAGAAAGAATAAAAACACTCCAAGCATTGGACCATTCTTGCTCCATTTCCAATTTTATGTACCCGGGTCATATTCCCTTATTAGGTGGCATTGGTTTACACAAAAGAAAAGGTCATACAGAAGCATCGCTAGAGATATGTGAAAGTGCGGGTTTCTCTAGAACAGCAACAATCATTGAATTGCTCGATGAACGTGGTGACACGCATACCCTATCGTATGCAAAAAAAATCGCATCCCAGTTTCACCTCCCTTTTTGTTCCGTACAAGACGTTTATGCAACAATGATCCAGAAAAAAACATTTATTCAAGTTACAAGTCAAGCCAATCTTCCAACAGATTTTGGCAATTTTCATGTCGTCGGTTTCCACAACAAACTGGACCAAAAAGATCATTTTGCTGTGATCAAAGGAGATATATCATCAGGAGATGTTTTTGTAAGAATTCATTGCGAGTGTGCGACGGGGGACGTGTTTCACTCTAAAAAATGTGATTGCAGAGACCAACTCACTCAATCGTTACAATTGTTAGAACAGACTCAAAAAGGGGTTCTACTATATTTGCGCCAAGAAGGCAGGGGGATCGGAATATCCGATAAAATCAAAGCTTATTCCTTGCAAGAGCAGGGGGTGGATACCTATGATGCAAATGTTATGCTGGGGCACAAGGCCGACGAAAGAGATTATGCAGTCGCTGCACAAATCATCCAAGCTCTTCACATTCAAAGCGTAATATTGCTGACGAACAATCCAGCAAAGATAGAAGGATTGCAAAAATATGGAATTGCCACTGTTAAAGCAAAAGAAGTTCTTGGAGCTATCACTCCATTCAATAAACGATATATCGAAACCAAAGTACATCGTTTTCACCATCAAATCCCACTAAAATCCTCAGGAGGATCGAATGAATCATATTAAAGGAACATTCATAGGCGCAGGCCTTCGCATTGCTATTGTCATTTCACGGTTTAACAGCCAGTGTACTCTGCCACTTCTGGAAGGAGCACATGATTGTTTAGTTCGTCATGACGTTCAAGACAACGACATTGATGTTTTTTGGGTGCCAGGGGCCTTTGAAATACCGTACACAATCCAAACCATTACAAAAAAACTTTCCTACAATGGTATCATTGCTCTTGGCACCATCATTCGTGGTGACACTTCCCACTTTGAAATCATATCAAATGAGGTCTCGAAGGGAATTTCTCAATTGAACCTTACAATGAACATTCCCATATCTTTTGGGGTCATAACAGCCGATACATTGGAACAAGCGCTTCAACGTTCTGGAGCAAAGGCAGGTAACAAAGGTTTTGAAGCAGCCTTAAGTATGATTGAAATGATTCAGTTAACAAAACAGATTTCTACTCTACTTTGAAACTTTTACAATAACTCTTTCGTATAATGGTATACGTAGAAATTATTTGTTTGAAACAGTGAGAGGTTGTGGTATGCAAAACAAACATTTTTTTAAAGTCGTTCTTTGTATTCTTGTCATCATGCTTTTTGGCTCTTTTTTATCAACATCATCCTATGCGTTTCAAAACCCATCCCTTTCCCCCCAATCTGCCAAAAAACAAGTTGTCGTGTCAACCGATCCAAGAATAGAATTAATTGCAACTCTTCAAATGATGATTGGTGCCTGGCCCATGTCATCACTCGACTTTGACTATATTCGCGAAGTGCAAGATACCTTTTATCCTTTTTACCGACACCCCATCTTACGACAGTTTTCCTATATGTGGTACATGTACGGATTTTCACAGGAAATCCCTTCAACTTGCATGCTCCATTTGTCCCAACCACCAGAACTAAAAGTGGTGATACCCTTTACGAAAGAGATCATCGACCGCGCCGGTGGGGAAAGAAATTTAAACGATTTTTTAGCTCTTCTTCGAGATTTTGCAGAAACCACAGATTTTATGTATTTTTATGAAGATCATTTGGGGTTCTATCAAGACGCCATAAAGCTAGCCGAAAAAAAACTGGAAACAAAAAACACCATTCCTATGCTGGAAGACTATTTTGGATATACCAACCGAAGTTACGAGTTAATTTTGGTTCCTTTGTTTCATGAAAATGGTTACGCCACGCATGTAAACCTGAAGTATTTTGCTCTTATTGGCCCCTATGATGTAGATGAGAAAAAAGACGAAAAGCTTCCCTATTGGAAGGATTCCGATGGTTTGCACAAACAACTTCTCAAAAGCTTTAGTTATGCATTTGTTCACCCCCTCATTCGAAGCAATCATCAAAACATAATCGACACACAAAAGCTGCTGATCCCCATTCGAAGACCCATGATGTATGTAGATATCCAAACCTGGCCACAATGTTTAACTGAACATATTGTCCGTACAATCTCTCAACGATTTACCCTTATTGAATATGGAGAGAAAGACTGGGAAGAACAACGTCAAAAAGACATTCAAGATTCCTTTGTCTATATCGATTACGTAGAAGAATGGTTGCAAGATTACGAAACCAACCGCTCTTACTACACCGATTTTGAACGCTTTTATCCTGTCCTTTTTAACAATGTCCGTACTCTTTGCGAATACCCTTTTATCCCAACCGAACTTACCGTTCTCAATGCTTCCGAAAATGGGGTTCAGTTGTCTTGGAAGAACAATGCTATTCAAACTAGTACCCTTTCAATCCTTCGAAAAACAAAAATGAGCAACTATGTGGTTATCCATGAAATGGAAGACTCGCAAGCGTTTGCTTGGACAGATTCCACCGTTGAGAGAGGAATGCAATATATCTACGCTATCGCTGTCAAAGGAGAAAAAGGTCAGATTGTGTCCGCTGGGATACAAGCCAAAATACCCAGTAATCCTCCTTTAGCTCCTATCAATATTGAAACTACCCTAGATGGTACCACAGCGTCTTTTTCTTTTTCATACCCGTTTAAAGCAGAGGGCTTTGCCCTTTTTAAATGGAATGGTGAAGAAGCCAATCTTATTGTTAGCAAAGAACTCCAAGATGCAGAAAATCAAACTTTAACCGTAGAAGATCTTGCTCCTGGAACCCATATATTTTACATCTGCTCCTATATTACGATACAAAATAGTGACCAAGAAGACGAGATTTTGTATAGTGCTCCCTCCACTTTAATGAAAATATTAGTTCCAGAAGAATAAGGGAGATTTACGGTTTGACATAAACTGGTGAGACAGAAGTTTTCGCATTCAAAAACTTCTCCACCGTTTCATATGCTTTTGAAACTTCTACCGAAGCAGGAATTGTATTGATAAACTTTTGCAAAAGTTCCTGCTCCTGCATGTAGAAAAGTGATTCCGTGAAGTATAAATCGTATACCCAGGACAGTTGTAGTAGTTTTAAATCCATCAAGCTAGTTACATGTTTATACTGCACACATTTTTGCTGAATAATGGAATCTAGAATCACGGGATTCACATCGTGTGTATCCGGAAGATCCAAAATATAGTGTTCTTCGGACATGATGCGGTAAATGTCTAACTTGTCGGCATCTCGTATCAATTTGCAAAAAGACAACGTTCTTCCTTGCACAGTAGAAGGAATACGAAAAGCATTATGGTGAAGAATAGCGGTATATATATCATGTTGGTTTTCTGAGGAAAAAGAAGAGAGAACATTCTCTTTCTGCAAGAGTTCAACGCTCCATTGTGCATGATTTCTAGACTCATTGTCTCCAAATGTTTTGTAGTAATAAAATTGAGGAAACCTGCCCACATCATGTAGCAAACCAGTGCATTCTGCCATCAAGCAATCGTGTTCACTCCATTGCAAAGATCTGGCCAGATGAGCCGAAATCTTCTGTGTAGCCACTGAATGATTCTGTTTCAATGCTAAATTGTGTTTTGTCACTGCATCGCCAGAAGAATAAACATTCACCATATTTTGGAACCATTTTTCGATTGAATCCATTATCATTGAGTTCATATCCACAGTATAGCAATAAACCCTTGTTTTTCACCACTGAAATGCTATACATAAACTACTTCTAACGGAATAAACTGAGAGAGTGAGATGAATTCTTGACTGCAAAACAACAAAAAATAACCGCTCTTTGTAGCGTTTTCTTGGTTTTCATGATATGCATAACGTGGGGAATCTCTTATATAACTACCATTAATAAGATCGTTATTGAGGAAACACAAATTTTTCATTCATGTCTTCATTTCACTTCCTATCCAAAATTGTCTGTTTCTCCATCTGTCTTGTGTTGTACTTCTGAATACTCATACGACCACGAAGAATTCCATGATCTACCAAAAGACATACAATGGTTTTTTCAAAAACGAAGTCGATTTATTCAAGATTTTCAGAAGAAATATTCTGCACTCGTTTTTCAAGAGAAAGAAATAACGACTATCCCAGATTACGGAATTATAGGTTATATTACACAAATCATTCCAACCACCTATCAAGGTCAGAACCATTATACTGTTATTATGGTATCCGAAAAACTTCACACTTGGTATCTTCGTTTTAATCAGGATGTGCAATTGAAAAACATCCATTTGTGCCCGTGGGTTTCATTTGGGAATTGTATCATTTCACTGGATCGCCCAGATCAGTTTATGGATATATGTCTTTTAATGAACTCTAAAAGCGGTTTTTTCACTACGAATATATGCAAGGAACAATCAGAAGGTTTTGGTTTTCTACAAAAACCCCTACAAAGCGTTTTCAACAGTGAAGTATTGCGATATTCAACAGAAACTACTCCATATCCATCACTTTTCGAACCGCTCCATCGAGATATTTTCAGTTTTCAACGAAACTTGATTAGATTTACCCCAGTCCTGGATGATATTCCTATTTTGTATCAAGTTCATTCAGCAATTATGCCCTTTTATCCATTCTTTAACTCCAGCATTTACCTTACCTGTCCTTATGAAATATAAGGTTTAGAATCCATCATTGCATTTACATTCTAATCTTCTTACTTAAAGATTCCATTTCTTTTCTTTTCTTTTTTTTGTTGTTGTGATATACAGATGAAAGCAATCAAGAAGTAGTATCCGCTATCAAAGTAAACTCCATTGCACTAATAAAAAAGTAGAATTGAATTGTGAAAACTATCCCTATAAAAATGTAGGTGAATATGCTCGGTGGAGGTAGGAAAAATTCGGTGATGATTATTTTTCTACTATAATAGAACAATGAAAAATAATGCAGGATCATCAAATTCGCTTAAAGGTTTAGTGTGGGGAGTTATCATCTTCTTTTTGCTGTTCTATGTTGTATTTGGAGCTGTTAATTTTAGCATTCAGCAAAGAAGTTTTCAACAAAGCTCCTACTACGTGGCAAATCGTCTAGAACAATTACAGCTCAATCTTGAAGTACTCCAAGATGTGTACGAAAAGGAATATGGATACCATCATTCTGTCACACAAACCATTGGCTCCCTAATAGAAGAGGCAGAAAGTATACAAACCTATGATGAATTGGAAACCTTTATGCAGAATGTTGAGGAGTTAAGAAAGGAACGAACGTTTTCTAAAGAGGCAAAAAAACATGTTCAAAAAGTTCTTGCATTCAACCTTTATGTCAATGCAAAATTAATGAATGGACGGAAAGATTTACAAGTCCGTCGCTTGTCGTATATTGGAGCATCTCGAATTTTTCCTGGAATACAGCTTTTCTTTCCTATTGATACCGTGAATATCCCCCGAAGGTCTACATAACAGTTTTTTTCAAGCTTTCTCTGTTGGCTACATCTTTTTCTCTAGATGACAACAATACGTTTCGGAGATACAATCCTCTCGCGGGTGCTTTCGCTGTGGTAGCATTCATGTTTTCCGTCACCATTTCCTCAAAACTTGCATAGGAAAAAAGAGTGTCTATTTTTGTTTTTCTAGTAGCTACATGGACCATAAAACCACACATCCGACGAATTTGGTTGTGTAAAAACCGATTGCCTATGACAGAAATGATATAGCAATCGGATAAGGAGCGAAGAGGAAAATCCGCTGTAGAAGCTGCTTCTGTATCCATCTCACTGGTTGGAACAATGGATATGGAATAAATGGTGCAAATGGTATTCTCGTACTTCTTGGCATCTTTTGCAAAATTGCGAAAATCATGTGTACCACAAAAAACATTTGCAATTTGGCGTAAATGGGTGTTGGATATAGGATCTTGCACAACCCAGCAATACTTTGAAAGCACTACTCCTTGATCTTTCTCTGAAACCACATACCAGTACTCTTTCATTTCAATACTATCACGGAGATTGTAATCATTAGGTACTGTTTTCATCTTCCGAAATTGAATTGATGTGGGAAGGTGATGATTAAGAACTGTTTGTAGAGTGAAGTCGGAAAAGTAGTCGGGTGCAAGAAAACAGACCGGCTGTGACAAGGCATGAACGCCAGCATCGGTTCGTGAGGAATAAGTAAAAGATAGATCTTCAGAAGGCTGCTTGCAAATAGTACACAAAGCTTTTTCAATGCAAGATTGAATAGTGGTGATCTGTTTGTTTTTTGCAAATCCATGGTAGGTAGTCCCATCATAAGAAACAAATCCCAACCTTTGAAGTAGCTTCATTAAAAGAAGTAGGAAATAGTAATTACATACGATAAGGATAGGACTAAGAAAACGTAATCTTTTCTTTGGAAAACAAGAACATGAAGATGTGTGCGAGGTTTTCCCACTTGAAAAGAACGTGCTTCCATAGCAATTGCTAAATCATCTGCCCGACGCAGTGCGGATATGAATAATGGTACAATGATGGGGATTAAATTAGCAATTCGCTTCATTAAACTCCCTTTTTCAAAATCAACACCTCTAGCAGTTTGGGCTTTCATCAATCGGTCGGTTTCTTCCATGATGGTGGGTACAAAGCGAAGCGCAATTGTTATCATCATGGATATCTCGGAGACAGGAAGACCTACATATTTGAAGGGATGAAGGACATATTCCAGAGATGCAGTCAGTTCCATGGGTGTAGAAGTTAGTGTAAGCAAAGAAGATGCAAATACTAGTAAAATTAAACGTAAAAAAATAAACACGCTTTGGTAGACACCATCAAGGGTTATCTTAAAGAGCCACCAATCCACTAAAACAGGTCCTGTTTTTGTGAAAAAAAGCTGCAAAACTGTGGTAAAAATGAGCAAGAAAATGATAGGTTTTAAGGCACGTACAAAGTGGTGAATTGAGATTTTGGTTGCAACTACGCTCAGAAGCATATACGCTAGCAATAAAAGGTATCCTTGGACAGTGTGAATAAAAAAGACAGAGACGATAAATGTTAACAAAAACATCATTTTAAACCGAGGATCCAATTTATGGACAATCGAATTTGTCGGAATATATTGACCAATGGAGATACTTTTTTTAAACTCCACAATCGCCTCTTTTTCTTTCTAAAAAAGAAAGAATCTCTTTGGTTGTTTCTTCTACTTCAACATGACGAATACAAACATCGGGATCTACTTTTTGCAAAGTAGATAGTACTTGTATAGGCTGCGGAACATCAAGCTGTAACTCTCGTAAGATTTTGTACTGTGAAAAAACATCAAGAGTGGGTCCTTCTACTTTAATTTCAGACTCGCTCATAACGTACACATACTCAGAAACGGAAGCAACTTCCTCCATATCGTGCGAAACAATGACCACTGTCATATTTTGCTGTTTTTGGATCTGAAGAATATTTGCCAAAAGTTCTTTTCGAGCAACTGGGTCTAACCCAGCTGTAGGTTCGTCCAAAACTAGGTATGTAGGATTCATAGCAAGAATGTCTGCAATGGCAATCTTTCGTTTTTCTCCTCCACTCAGCGTGAAAGGTGATCGATCCAAATATTCTTCTGCCTTTAATCCAACCAGTTCTAGGGAGTGACGAATGAGGGAGGAAATGTCTTTTTCAGGAATCCCTAGATTTTTGGGTCCAAAGGCTAGCTCTTTTTCAACAGTTTCTTCAAAAAGTTGATTTTCCGGATATTGAAAAACCAGACCTACTTTTTTTCGCAACCAGCTTAAACTACCCTCTGTTTTATACAAATCAGTTCCATCGACAAGAATGGTGTTCTTTGTTTGTGGTAGGATCAGTCCATTAAAATGTTGTATAAGTGTAGACTTACCGGATCCAGAATGACCAATGATGCCAATAATTCCTTGGTCAGGTATTGTCATTGTGATGTCTTTTAAGGCCTCTTTTTCGTATACAAGACCCTTGTCATAGGTAAAAGATAGTTGGTTTATTTGTATTGGCATAAATAGTCCGTTAATTGCTTCGTAGTAACAATCCCTTTTGGGATTGTTACTCCCGATTCGTGAAGCCTATTCATAATTTGTATCAATTGAGGTGGATACAGATGATAATCGTATAGAGTTGCATCATCAAAAGAAAAAGCTTCGATGGGGTTGCCTTCAAAAACGATTTCTCCTTTTTTTAAAATCAATAGTAGATCCGCCATTAAAATCTCTTCCATAATATGGGTAATATACAGAACGGTCATCCCTTTTTTATGAAGTTTATGGATTTGCTGCAATACCAGTTTTCTACTAACAGGATCCAATAGTGACGTAGGCTCATCAAAAACAATACAAGATGGTTCCATGGCAAGAACTGAAGCAATACACAATAGCTGCTTCTGACCACCGGACAATAAGTGAGGAGGTCGATCTCGCAACGATTCAAGATCCATTTCTTGAACAATGGTACTTACACGTCTTTTAATTTCAGGACTGGGTATTTGTAAGTTTTCCAAGCCAAAGGCAATTTCTTCTTCTACGGTGGTTGATACAATCTGGTTGTCTGGATTTTGAAAAATCATACCTACTTTGCTTCGGATTGGATATAGGTGATCGGTTTCTGCAGTATCCATCCCAGCAACAATGACGGACCCTTTAGTAGGGGTTAGCAACATGTTGCATAGGCGTCCTAAGGTTGTTTTACCTGAACTGTTTGCACCTACAATGGCTACAAATTGGCCTGGTTGAATATCAAAAGAAACATCCCGAAGCGCGAAGACCGTGTCTTCGGCTTCGGGATACTGATATGTAACGTGGTCAAATCGAATGAAATTCAATTTTATGTTCGTTTAACTAAATCTAGTTGACTAATTTCAACATACACATTTTGGCTGCATCGCCTCTGCGAAATCCTGTGTGAAATATGCGTATGTATCCACCATTTCGTTCTTGATAGCGATCATGTAGTGGGCCAAACATTTTTTTCACAGCATCTTTATCACGCAATTTACTAAAAGCCATACGTCTGTTGTTCAGAGTATCGATTTTACTTAAATTAATGACAGATTCTGCAAATCTTCGAACTTCTTTGGCTCTTGCATCTGTAGTATTCACAGTTTCTTCTTTAATAAGCGATACGGTCATGGTGCGAAGAACACTTTTTCTTTGTGCAGAATAGAAATTTAATCTTCTATTTTTTCGTCTATGCCTCATACATTACTCCTCTAGTCTTCTTTTAAGGATAAACCATAATGTCGTAAGAATTCTTCGATTCTTTCCACATTTTTCTTTGTAATCTTATGGTCTCCGGTTAACAATTGCTCTCTGGTGACGTCGGTTAAATCACCGATCACTTCAATCGCATATTTTTTCAACTTTGTTAGCTGTTTCTGGGAAATACCAATGTGCTTTGCAACATCTTCTATGGCGAGTTTTAATACCTCTTCAGCAGGTAAGGTATCGTACTGGGTGGGAGGTTTTGTTTGTGGAATTACTTCTTGTGGTTCTTCTTTGCTAGGTTCGATTGCTTTTTCAGTGGGTTTTTCCTGTGGTTTGATTGCAGGTTTTTCTTGTTCCACTGGTTTCATCGTTTTTGCTTTTGGTTTCGATAGTTCCGCAAAGTCTACCAATAAAGGAAAGCGATCTTTATTTTGCAATACTTCAATTTCTGGTACTTTCAATAATTCTTCAATAGTGCTATACAGAGATTTTGCACCAAAATTCTTCAAACTCAATAATTCCTTCTTTGTACGTTCAAAAAGATCACTGACAGTATAAATGCCAGCTTTTTTGAAAACATTGCCTGTTCGAACAGACAAAGGAATAATGTCGTCCAATGCTTTTGTAAGAATCTCTTCTGTTTCATCATCGGGCTGGATCTCTTCAATCTCTTCTTCCACAGGCTCTCGCATAATGTTACGGAAATACTCTACAAGAATCTTGGATGCTTGATCGAGGGAACTTCTTGGATCAATGGCACCATTGGTCTCTATATCAATAGTTAGATTTTCAAAATCAAGCGATTCCTGTACCATCACTTGGTTCACCTTAAATGAAACATGACGAACAGGACAAAACATTGAATCAATGAAAAAAGTATCAATGGGGTAGGAAGGTTCACGATTTTCTTCAGCTAGCTGATATTCAATACCAGTTTCGATATAAAGCTGCATATTTAATGTAAACGTATCATCCACAATATTCATCAATACTAAATCAGGATTCATAACCTCAATCCCCTCTGGGCAGAATAGATCAGAAGCTTTTATGGGGCCAGCTCCTTTTTTGGTTATTTCTAAAATTTTGCGTTCATTGGTATGGGATCGCAAAACAAGTCTTTTAATATTCGCTACAATTTGAATCCCATCTTCTAAAACTCCTTCGATAGGAGTAAATTGATGCGATATCCCTTCGATACGTACAGCTACTACAGCTGCACCTTCGATGGAAGAAAGAAGGACCCGGCGGAGAGAGTTGCCAATGGTAATTCCAAAACCCTTATGAAGAGGACCAATCACATATTCCCCTCTCATTGGATTTTCATTCACTACATTAAGATTCAATTCTTCCAGGGTGGTTCTCATGATAAACCTCTCAATTCATAATCCTCTTACTTGGAATAGAATTCTACAATAAATTGTTCATTAAAGGGTACTTGTACTTGTTCTTTTTGTGGCAACGAAAGGACTTCAGCTACCATATTTTCCGCATCAAAAGTAATCCATTCGCTGACAGATGCATTCCTTGATAACGCTTCTTTTACAAAAACATTGTCCTTCAGGGATGAAACAAAACTAATCTTCTCACCTGGTCTTATGCTATAAGAAGGAATGTTGCAGAAATGGTTGTTCACTTTTACTTTTCTGTGAAGAATAATTTGCCTTGCATGGGCCCTAGATGTAGCCAAACCTAAACGATAGACAACGTTATCCAAACGAGATTCCAGCAATTGAATTAAACGATCACCTGTTGGAATTAATCGTTGCCTGGCAGCTTCATTGTAATACCCTTTGAATTGGGATTCCATGACACCATAGTAAAATTTTGCCTTCTGTTTTTCGTGAAGGTGAATTCCATAGTCTGTAATCTTTCTTCTTCGTCCGCTCTGTCCATGCATACCAGGAATTCTGGGTCGTATCTCGAAAGGACATTTTTTTGTATTGCATTTATCCCCTTTTAGGAATAATTTTTCGCCGTATCGACGGCATCTTTTACATGAGGGTTGAATAAATCTTGCCATAACTAACTCCTAACTTCTCCTGGGTTTACGTGGTCTACAACCATTGTGTGGAATGGGAGTAACATCTGCAATAAAGGTTACATCTAAGCCTGCCGCAGAAAGAGCTCGAATAGAGGTTTCTCTTCCTGGTCCAGGACCCTTTACAAAAACACGAACCGTTCGCATACCCATTGCAATAGCTTTTTTTGCGGCGTGTTCAGCAGCAACTTGTGCGGCGTAGGCAGTTCCTTTTCGAGTACCCTTAAAACCACCGACACCTGCAGTGCCCCAACAAATTACGTCGCCACTATTATTTGTAATACTCACTGTTGTATTGTTAAAAGTAGCTTTAATGAAAGCTTTTCCGTCAACAGGAGCTCGTTTTTTCCCTTTTTTTCGGGACATTTTGGGAGTTGAAGAACCTTTTGAGGTAGTTGTGCTATCCTCAGGCTGTGTTACTTCAGATCCCGGTACATTTTCATTTTGATTGGTAATAACTTTTTCTTCAGCCATGTAGAATCCTTTCTTTATTTTTTACCTACAGTTTTCACGGGACCTTTGCGTGAACGAGCATTGGTTCGAGTTCGCTGTCCGCGAACTGGCAATCCTCGTTTGTGTCTCGTTCCTCTGTAGCAACCAATATCCATAAGGGTACGTATGTTTTGAGTCACTTCTTTTTTTAAGTCACCTTCTACTTGAAAGTTTTCGTGAATAACACTTTGAAGCCTCAAAATTTCATCTTGAGAAAGATCTTTTAACTTCACATTCAAGTCAATACTTGCAAGTTTGCACACATCGATAGCATTGACGGGTCCAATCCCGTAAAGTCTGCGAAGTGCAATATCAATTCTTTTGTTATCTGGTAAATCAACACCAGCAATTCGAGCCATAAAATCCTCCTTAACCCTGACGCTGTTTATGCTTAGGGTTGATACAAATTACATATATACGACCTTTGCGTCGTACAATTTTACAATCTTTACATCGTTTTTTTACAGATGCTGATACTTTCATATACGTTCCTCCGATCAAGTTCTATAGGTGATTCGACCTTTGGTAAGATCGTATCGGCTGATCTCTACTTTTACGCGATCGCCGACCACCAATCGTATGTAATGCATTCTCATTTTACCGGCAATATGTGCCAGAATCACATGTCCATTTTTCAATTTCACTCTAAATTGCGAATTGGGGAGTTTCTCTACAATGACTCCCTCAGTTTCAAGAATATCTGTATTGCTTTTATTCGTACTCAAACGCATTCTCCCTGTATTTTTGTTAGAATTTCAGGTCCTTGGGGACCAATAAAAATGGTATTCTCAAAATGTGCTGAATCGCAATGATCTGCAGTGACCACGGTCCAGCCGTTTTCTTGTGTTTTTACTTGCCATGTTCCTTCGTTAACCATCGGTTCAAGGGCCAATGTCATTCCTTCTCGAAGAGAAGGTCCCTTGCCAGCTTGGCCAAAATTAGGAACTTGTGGTTCTTCATGGAGCTGTAGTCCAACACCATGTCCACAATACTCTCTAACAACAGAATAGCCGTTCTTTTCTACATAATTTGCAACAGCAAATCCTATATCCCCAACAGTATTGCCAGGAGTAGAACTCTGAATAGCAATGGACAAGGCTTCTTGTGTCACATGTAACAATCGGGACCTTTTTGTACTAATGCTTCCAACAGGAAAAGTGCGAGCCATATCGGAATGATACCCACCCCAAATACAACCCATGTCAATCTTTACAATATCTCCTTCTAGCAACACTCTAGAGGAATCAGGAATACCATGTATTACTTCATCATTAATAGAAGCACAGATGGTAGCAGGATAGTTATAGAGTCCCAGGAAGTTGGGTTTTGCACCATTTTTCAAAATATATTCATAGGCAATCTTGTCCAAGTCGGACGTTGAAATTCCAGGTTGAATTGCCTTTTTTAGTGTATTCATAGTGCATGCAATAATATGTCCTGCTTTTCTCATTCGATCAATCTCATCGTTGCTTTTTAGAAGAATCATATCAACCTTTTCCTAAACAGCGCTTAGAGAGTTCAAATACCTCATCTATAGAGCCAGATGCATCAATAGAACATAGTCGGTCCGTTTTTTTGTAATACTCACATACAGGCAAGGACTTCTTCTGATATTCTTTCATTCGGCAAAGCAATGATTCAGAAGTATCATCCTTTCTTGGTATCAAAAGTGCGCCACATCTCTCACAAAGACGATTCTGTGGAACTTGTTCTTTGGAAAAGGTTGCTCCACAATTCTGACATTGATACCTACCTGCTATTCGATCTGATAGTTGTTCTTGCAGAATATTGTTTAAATACAAAACATGATGCAATGCTACATTGTTCTGTTGTAGATAGGCATCAAGTAACTCCGCCTGTCCAATGGTTCTTGGATATCCTTCGATAAGAACGCCAGACTTCAAATCGTATTGATCAAGTTCTGTTTTCACAATATCAAATACAACGTCATCGGGAAGTAAGTTTCCGCTATTTACTTTCGACTCATACTCATTCTCTTCAGAATGAATCATATCCCGGACCAAATCTCCAACTCCAATAAAAGGAATATTGTACTCAATGGACAACAAGTGTCCTTGTGTACTTTTCCCAGAACCAGGAGGTCCGATTAAAACAACAATCATCCTCTCAAAAATCCTTTATACTGTCGCATAGCTAAAAAAGCTTCCATTTGGTTGGAAGATTCAATGGCAACACCAACAATAATAAGAATTGAGGTACCACCAAAATAGAAAATCGAAAGATTTGTGGAAAGAAGCAAAATGTTCGGTACAACCGCGAGTGCTCCAAGAAAGATGGAAGCAGGAAAAGTAATACGGGAAAGCACGTAACGAATAAACTCTGAGGTTGCAACGCCAGGTCGAACGCCTGGAATAAATCCACCGGATTTCTGTAGATTCTCTGACATTTGGTCTGGATCGTAGGTAATTGTTGTATAAAAATAAGTAAAGAAAACAATCAGTAAGAAGAAACCCACATTAAAAACCCATGTTGTTTGGGAAGCCAAATACGTCTGGGTAAATTCTGCAAAAGCAGTTCCTTGTACAAATTGTGCAATGATGGTTGGAAATGTAAGAACAGAAGAAGCGAAGATAATGGGAAGTACACCAGTCTGCACAAGCTTAATAGGGATATAGCTTGCTTGTGTGCTTGATTCTCCTCCACTAATCCTACGGGAATAATGAACAGCAATTCTTCGTTCTGATTGATAACAAAAGATAATCCCTCCGAGAACTACTATCAGTACGACGAGAGCAATAGCTAATGTAACCCAAGATAGCGTTCCACCTTCTAACATGGTTGAAGCTTCGCGGAATGACATGGGAATTCGTGTAATGATTCCTACAAAGATAATTAAGGAAACACCGTTGCCAAGTCCCTTCTCTGTAATAAACTCACCAAGCCAGATAAGTAAAAACGAGCCAGCTACAAGCGTTATCATGATTACAATTTTCGCAAGGATAGAAGTATTCGTAAGAGCATCGGCAAATACATAATTGGTAAACATGAATGCTTGTAAAGCTGCCAACACAAGGGCGAGATAATTTGTGTATCGAGCGATTTGTCTTCTACCTTCTTCTCCACCTTCTTTTGACAAATTCTCAAGGTGTGGAATAACGACAACTAAAAGTTGTAGAATAATGGAAGAGTTGATGTATGGTAGCACACCTAAAGAAAAAATGGAGAAATTCTGATATCCACCACCAGAGAATAAGTCTAAGAGGGCCAAAAAGCCACCTTGACCGACCATTTCAGCAATAACAGCTCGATCAATATAGGGGATAACAAGATAATATCCAAATCGAATAAGAACAAATATTCCTATAGTGATTAACAGCCGCTTTTGAACTTCAGGAAGTTTGAGTGCCGCAAAAAAGGACTTTAACATTTATACCCCCTCAACCTTCCCACCTTGCTCTTCTAAAAGGTTTTTAGCGGATGCGGATGCAGTTCCTTTAACAATAAGTTTTTTCTCAATAGAACCAGTAGCAATGACCTTAAAGGACTGGGCCTTTTTACTGATAAGACCTTTTTCTTTTAGAAGCTCAACAGAGACGGTATCGCCATCTTCAAAGAATCGATTCAAAGATTGAAGAGTAACTCCAACACATTTGTAAGGAGTTAAAGAGCTAAAACCTCTAAATTTAGGTATTCTTCGATAAAAAGGAGTTTGCCCTCCTTCAAAACCGATTGATTTACCTCTTCCAGATCGAGCTTTAGCGCCTTTGTTTCCATATCCACATCGGACTCCTTTTCCAGAGCTGGATCCTTTTCCTAATCGTTTTGCAGGTTTCGTATATCCCTTACGAAGGGGTAATTGATTCATATCCATAATAACCTCCGAAAAATCTTACAGTCCAAATAACTGTTTCATTGGTACACCACGCTGTTTGCTAACTTCAACTGGATCTTGCAGTTGCTCTAAAGCATTAATGGTAGCTCGGGCTGTGTTGACAGCATTGTGGGACCCAATTATTTTGGCAACAACATCGGTGATTCCTGCTTTCTCTAGAATCTTACGTACAGATCCTCCGGCGATAATACCAGTACCAGGAACAGCAGGAAATAAATATACTTTTGCAGAACCTTGTCTGCCAATAACATCAAAAGGCAATGTACCTTTGCGAATGGGAAATTCTATCATTTCTCTTTTTGCACCATTCACAGCTTTTCGAATACCATTTGGTATTTGGTCAGATTTCCCAATTCCAATTCCGACCATACCCTGGCGATTGCCCACAACCATCAAAACGCGGAATTTCATGCGTTTTCCGCCTTTCACAGTTTTCGATACGCGGTTGATATGAACAATTTCTTCTTCGAATTGATTAGCATTTTCTTCTTCAATGGTTTCTTCGTTGAAATAGCCTTTCTTTTCTTTATCCATTAGAATTTCACTCCTTCCTCACGGACTGCATCGGCGAATTCTTTTACCACACCATGGTATTGGAATCCACCTCTATCAAAAACACAAGAAGTGAAACCGGCTTCTTTCATTTTCTTTCCTAAGAAAGAGCCCAATGCTTTTCCGGCTTCTTTGCATTTCAAAGAACCTTGTTGAATGGATGATTGCACCGAGGAGTCTTTTGTAGAAGCAGCCATTAATGTATGCCCTTTTGTATCATCAATCAATTGTGCATAAAGAAATCGAATACTGCGATAAAAGGAAATCCTTGGTTTTGATTCAGTTCCTGATAGATTTTTCCGTAGACGAATGTGTCGTATGTGTCGTAATTCTTGTTTCCTAAGCATACTAAGCACCCTTTCCAAGAGCTTTGCCAGCTTTCTTTATCAGAACTTCTCCTGCATACTTTACACCCTTATTCTTGTAAGGATCAGGATTGCGAAGTTTTCGAATATTGGCTGCTACTTGACCTACTAAATGTTTATCAATACCTTTTACCTCAATTATGGTTTCTGCAGGACATTCAAAAGATATTGTCTCAGGTGGTTCAATAACAATAGGGTGAGAGAATCCTAAACTTAGGGAAATAGTTTTCCCTTCGACTTTACATCGATACCCTACACCACTTAGTTCAAGTCTTTTCGAAAATCCATTGGTTACACCTTCAACCATATTTGCAATTAAGGCTCTAATAAGACCGTGTAACATCTTGGATCGTTTTTGATCATTCTGTCTTTTCACTTCCATAATCCCGTCATCAATCACAACATCAATATTGGAAGGAAAGACTTGCGAAAGTTCCCCTTTGGGTCCTTTCACTGTAACTACACGAGTTTCCTGATTAATATCGATGGATACTGAACCAGGTATAATGATTGGTTTGTTACCTACTTTAGACATTCTTTACCTCTCTACCAAACATGACAGAGTACTTCTCCGCCAACACGGATTTTGCGAGCCTGTTTGTCTGTCATGATTCCTTTTGAGCTAGAAACAATTGCCAGACCCATTCCTCGTTTGACTTTTTTAATGTCATCACAGGAAGAATAAATTCTTCGACCTGACTTGGAAACTCTGACAATATCCGTAATAATTCTTTCACGATCAGGAGTATACTTCAAAAAAAGCTTTGCTTTTTTTCTACCGTTCTCATCAAATATATTGTAATCTCTGATGAATCCTTCATCCTTAAGAATCTGAACGATTTGACTGATCATGTTATTAGAATACACTTCAACACATTGCTCATAAATTGTATTTGCGTTTTTGACTCTACAGATAAAATCTGAAAGTTGATCTACAGCTACCATACTATCCTCCTACCAGCTTGCTTTCTTCAAACCAGGGATTTTTCCCTCGTTTGCATATTTTCGAAGACAAAGACGACACAAGCCAAAGTCTCTATAGTACGCATGAGGTCTTCCGCAAATTTTACAACGATTGTAGGCCCTTGTAGAAAACTTAGGTTTTCTATTGCTTTTGTTAATTAAAGCTGTTTTTGCCATTAGTTTTTATCCTTTCGAAACGGAAAGCTAAACGCTTCAAGCAGGGCTTTACCTATCTCATCTGTCGGGGCATCCGTAATAATGGAAACATTAAATCCCCTCACCTTGTCAACTTTGTTGTAATCAATCTCCGCAAATATCAATTGTTCGCGGATACCAAATGTATAATTCCCACGTCCGTCAAATGAATTGGGGTTTAGTCCCCTAAAGTCTCTAATTCTAGGCAAAGCTTCATTAATAAGCTTTTCTAGGAAAGCATACATACGTCGACCACGTAGAGTAACCATTGTACCTACCGGTTGACCTGCTCTCAGTTTAAAATTTGCAACCGATTTTTTTGCTTTCTTGACGACTGGTTTCTGGTCTGTAATAGTAAACATTTCATCTAGCGAGGATTCGAGAGCTTTTGTGTCAACAGTAGCTTCACCAACTCCTCGATTGATCACAATTTTCTGGATTCTGGGAACTTGCATGACAGATGTAAAGCTAAATTGCTTCTTCAATTTCGGTACAATATCTTTATGATACTGTTCAATCAAAGCAGAAGAAGGTATTTCTCTTTTCGTTTCCATTTTTTGTGTTTTTTCTTGATTTTTTGCTTTAGCCATCTAGTAACGCTCCTATAGTTTATCAATCAACTCGCCACATTTTTTACAGTAGCGAGCATGTGTTCCATCAGCAAGGTTTTTTCTTCCTACTCGAGCAGGTTGACTACAGGAAGGACAAATCAACATGACCTTGCAAGGTTGAATAGGTTTCTCTTTCTCGAGAATACCACCCTGGGGCAAACTTTGATTTGGTTTCACATGCTTTCTACACATGTTAAGTCCTTCTACAATAACTCTGGGGTGATCTGTCTTGGCATCAACAACACGTTGGATGGTACCCCGTTCATTCTTGTCTTTTCCAATTCTTATAAGGACTTTGTCTCCCTTGCGTAATTTGAGTTTCATCTATATCACCTCGGGTGCTAAGGATATAATTTTCATATACCCTTTTTCTCTAAGTTCTCTGCAGACAGGTCCAAAAATACGGGTTCCCTTAGGATTTCCATCGTCGTCAATAATAACAGCGGCATTCCCATCAAAGCGTACAATAGAACCATCTGCTCTACGAACAGGAAAAGCTGTTCTTACAATAACTGCTTTTTCAACGGTTCCTTTTTTGATTTGCCCATTGGGAATCGATTGTTTAACTGTTACAACGATACGATCTCCAACAAAACCATATCTTCTTCTTGAACCACCCACGACTCGAATAACAGAAACAATTTTTGCTCCACTGTTATCCGCAACTTTTAGCCTTGAGTAAATTCCAATCATTTTTAGGCTCCTTCCATGTCATCCGATGATTGAATGGATATAATTTTCCATCGAACAGTGGCTGCATAAGGTTTGCTTTCTTGAATTGTAACAACATCGCCAACTTTGGATGAATTATCTTCATCATAAACATGATATTTGCGAGTTTTGTTTACCAATTTTCGATATAGTTTATGTCCAAGTACACGGATTTTTTGTTCAACAACACGGAAATTTTTATTTTTGTCACTAACAACAACAGCTGTGACTACTCTTCTGTTTTCTGCACTCATGCGTTTCTCCTCTCACGAAGAATGGTTTCCATTCGACGAATATCAAGGCGAAGATTTCGTATTTTAAGGGGTTCATCAACTTGTTGCATCATCATCTTAAACCGATATTCAAATAGTTCTTTCTTCATTTCAGGAATTCGTTTTTCCATTTCTTCTGATGAAAGCTCTTTAATCTGCCAAAGTTTCATTAAAAAGCCTCCTGTTCTTCTCGAATAACAAGCTTTATTCTCATAGGCAACTTTGCACTAACAAGTCTGTTAACGCGCATTGCATCTTCTTGTGGAATACCTACAAATTCAAACATGATTCTTCCAGGTTTCACAACAGCTTCCCAATGATCCACATCACCTTTTCCTCCACCCATACGGACTTCGGCAGGTTTCTTTGTAACCGGTTTGTCTGGAAAAATTCGAATCCAAAAGCGACCTGTTTTGGAAACGTTTTGCGTAATTATCAAACGACAAGCTTCAATTTGTCTGGCCGTAACGCGATGGGGTTCCAATGCCATAATACCGAAATCTCCAAAAGAGACTTTGGAACCACGATATGCTTTACCGCGCATTCGGCCTCGATGTTGCATTCTATGTTTTACTCTTTCTGGTAATAGCATTTACTATCCTCCATATTCTGCGTACAAAGTAGGAAGACTTGCTGGATCAGTTGGTTGATCTCCGCTATAAATCCATACTTTTACGCCAACGCAGCCAAATTTTGTATTGGCAACTGTTTCATGATAGTCAATTTTCGCTCGGATAGTGTGTAGAGGAATTCTTCCTTCACGAAACCACTCTGTTCGAGCAATATCAGCACCATTTAAACGACCAGAAACCATGACCTTAATTCCTTTGGATCCTGCTTTCATGGTACGGAAAATAGCTTGTTTCATAGCTCTTTTAAAGGCAACTCTGCGTTCAATTTGCATTGCCACACTTTCCGAAACAAGTTTAGCGCTCATGTCGGGAGAATTAACTTCAATTACTTCTAATTTGATCTGCGATTTATCTACTATTTTTTCAAAAGTCCGTTTCAGTTGCTCAATATTGGCTCCGCGTTTACCAATCAAAATGCCTGGTCTTGAAGTAAATAGTCGAACACGTAATTCGTTTCCGCGGCGATTTATGATCACTTTGGAAATACAAACTTCTTTTCCAAGCTTATCAATCTCTTTGCGAAGTTTAATATCTTCTACTAAAAACTTGTTGTAATCACCGTGTTTAGCAAACCAATGGGTTCGCCAGTCGTAAATGACTCCAACTCTGTAACCAAATGGATGTACTTTGCGACCCATAACTTAATTCTCCTTTTCGCGAACGTAGATCGTGATATGAGAAGTACGATGATACATTACATCAGCCCGTCCCATAGCTCTTGGTTTATACCGGCGCATCGGTTTAGCAGCATCAACTAAAACACGACTAACAGTCAGTAGATCTTCGTTCATCAAATAGTTTTCTTTTGCATTTGCAACAGCAGATTTCAGAGTATTGTGAAGAATACGAGCAGCCTTGTGTGGCATGGATCCTAGTATTCCTTCAGCTACTCCAACATCCTGATTCCGTATCAATGCTGCAACTTTTCGAGCCTTAAAAGGAGAAAGTCGGGTATTTTTTAGTTTTGCATATGCTTCCATGTGTTTCCTACTTTCCTACAATACCTTTGCCAACACCCTTGTGAGGTCTATATGTTCGAGTGGCAGCAAACTCACCAAGTTTGTGACCTACCATTGCCTCATTAACATAGACTGGCACGTGGGCTTTTCCATTGTGGATAGCAAAGGTAAAGCTTACCATTTCAGGCGTAATAGTGGAGCGTCGGCTCCAGGTTTTAATAATTCGTTTTTCTCCAGTAAGCTTCATAGCTTCGACTTTAAGGAGAAGTTTAGGATCAGTGTAACCAGCACTTCTATTTCGTTGGGTTTTTTGTTCTTTCAATCGTAAACTCCTTTACTACTTTCGTCTCTTCATAATGAGCCGATTGGATTTTTTCTTTTTATTACGGGTCTTGTAACCCAGTGCAGGCTTACCCCAAGGAGTTAATGGACCAGGATGTCCGATCGGTGCTTTTCCTTCACCGCCACCATGTGGGTGGTCTACGGGGTTCATAACGGAGCCACGTACACGTGGACGATGCCCCATCATCCTAGTTCTTCCTGCTTTTGCTAGTACAGTGTCTTTGTGTTCGGCATTGCTTACTTGACCAACAGTAGCGCGACATGTTAAAGGAACATATCTCATTTCTGAAGAAGGAAGTCGCAGATGTGCATATTTTTCATCTTTTGCAAGCAATTGAGCATAAGATCCTGCACTTCTTGCCATAACACCACCACATCCAGTTCGCAATTCGATATTGTGAACCAATGTTCCAGTTGGAATGCTTTTCAATGTTAAACAATTTCCGGGGTGAATATCAGCAGTTTCAGAAGAGATGACTGTATCTCCAACATGCAATCCATCGGGAGTGATGATATACCGTTTTTCTCCATCGGCATAATGAAGAAGGGATATTAGTGCACTTCGATTAGGATCATACTCAAGAGTTGCTACTTTCGCAGGTATATCAAATTTATCTCGACGAAAATCAATCAATCGATATCGAATTTTTGTACCACCACCAATGTATCGCATGGTGATTTTTCCTTGATTGTTACGACCGCCAGATTTCTTAAACGAAAGTGTAAGCGACTTATGGGGTTTATTCTTATTGTTGGTGCTTGTAGATCGTATGACTGATACACGGCCACGTGTACCAGGTGATGTAGGTTTATATTTCTTTAGTGCCATTGCATTTCCTCTCTATTGTACCTTCAGGGTTTCAATGACATACCCTTCAGACAATTGTACTTCTGCTTTTTTCATGACGGAAGTATGAGTAAAGCCGGTTCGGGTACGTTTTGGTTTAGGGTAAATTTTTGTAGTTCGTACTTTGTCAACCTTCACGTCAAACATATCTTCTACGGCCTGTGCAATTTCAATTTTGTTAGCTAAACGATCTACAATAAAGGTATAGACACCAGATTCTTGCTGTTCCATTGATTTTTCACTGACAATCGGCCTTCGAAGGACATCTCTATTTTTTGGCATATTCTATCCTCTTTTCTAAGCCCTGAACAGCTTCTTCTGTTATCAAAACGCGGCGGCAATTGATTAAGTCATATGTACACACATCTTTCCATTCAACAGGAATATAGGTGGGTGCATTTCGTAGACTTAACAAGAGCTTTCCATTAGCAGCTGGATCAAATATGATCAAATTTCTACCTTTTTCAAATACTTCATGTTTCAATTTGTTGATGATTGGCTTGGTTTTTCCAACTTCATCGTTCAGTTGAGAAAGAAGGTAGACTTTTTTCTCTTCAAGAATCCATTTGATTGCACTATTAAATGCAAGTCTGCGTTGTTTTTTTGGAATTTGTGTAGCATAACTTCGGGGTCTGGGAGGAAATGTAACGCCACCTCGTACCCATATGGGAGATCGACGAGTTCCGGCTCGAGCATTTCCCGTACCTTTTTGACGCCAAGGTTTACGAGTACTAAAGTTTACTTCACCACGCGTCTTTGCACAAGCTGTTCCAATACGGGCATTATTGCGTGTCTGAACAATAACTCTTACAATTAAATCTCGATGAGACTTTTCAGGAAGTCCTTGGAATTCAAGATTCGTCTCAGACAATGATTTTGTATTTGTGTTGTAAATTGGTACAGTACTCATTATTTACGCTCCCACTTGTTAATAAAGACTTGGGAACCCTTACATCCGGGTACTCCGCCCTTAATCAACAGCAGATTTTTTTCAGGTACTATCTGAACCACTTCTTTTCCCATTTCAGTAACCTTGTTATTACCAAGGTGTCCAGGCATTTTTCTACCTTTAATAACTTTTCCTGGTGTAGAACGGTTTCCGATGGAACCAACTCTTCTGTGTGACATAGCTCCGTGAGAACTTGGTTGTCCTCTAAAACCATGTCGTTTCATAGCACCACTAAAACCAAAGCCTTTAGAAATGCCTGAAACCATTACTTTTTCACCTTCAGAAAAAAGCTCTACACTAATTTCCTGATCATCTTTCAATTCTGTATCTCTCATTTCGTACATTGTACGATATCCATCATCAACATTTTTTAACTGACCAAGAGTTGGCTTGTTCACACGACTTTTATCCACTTTAATGCTAGCTACTTTCACAGCGTTATATCCGTGTTTCTTCGTTTCTTTCTTTTCTATAACAACTGTTTCAGGTACCTGGATTACGGTCACTGGAACAAACTTCTCTTCTTTCCATATATGGGTCATTCCAATTTTAATACCCATTAATCGAAGACTCATTGTATACTCCTTCCAACAACAGTTTAGAGTTTAATTTCGATATCCACACCGGCAGGTAAATCGATATTCATAAGAGCTCGTGTAACTTCCGTGGAAGGATTACAAATATCAATTAAACGGTTGTGAATACGTAACTCAAACTGTTCGCGTGAATCTTTGTCAATATGAGGGGATCGTAAAACAGTGTATACATGTCGGCGAGTAGGTAAAGGAATAGGTCCTTTAACTTGAGCCCCACAACTGAGTGCAGTTTCTAGTATTCGCTTCACAGATTGATCCAGTATTCTGTGATCATAGGATCTAAGTCTAATACGCATTTTTTGACTTTCCATTCACAGTCCCTTCCTATTCAATGATCTTGGTAACAACACCCGCTCCTACAGTACGGCCACCTTCACGGATAGCAAAGCGGAGTCCATCATCAATGGCTACGGGGTAAATAAGT
>CAYRWA010000005.1:0-4737 GCA_964427915.1 uncultured Caldisericota bacterium | reverse complement strand
AAGGTGATCTTTGACATTGAATCCACTTCCTCCAATGGTGAAGGCAATGGGACTTACAATGGGTTCTTCGTAGGGAGGCATAACCGTACCATCTCCTACAAAAGGCATTTCTATTACATGGGGATTATGGCTTCTAGTGGTTTGTGAAAAATTCTTACCAGAGGGAGGGTTATCATCCCTCCCTCTGTCTGCTATAGTTGTTGAAGATGGATTAATGATTGACAAAAGTCTTTCCTCAATCAATCCAACACAGAAATTCATTGTAAGAACTATCATTTTCATCGACCATTGGAAGAATCGTTGTTGGATTCAAAGAGGATTCTTCAGTAGAGCACACCATAAGTTGGAAAGAAATCTCATCCTCAACCGTTTGCAGGTCTTGGCTTAAAACAAGATAGTTTTCTTGATGGGAAAGAGAATGGGGTCTGGAGTCAAAATATGCAATAGAAGGAACATGCTCAAGGGATGATAGGAATTGAAAATCTCCGGTATCGACATTGTAGTAGTAAAAACTTGATGTAACAGGTTTTTTTATAAACTCATCACGACCATCTATGCCGGTTTGCATCATTGCAATTAAACCATCCCCTCCAAGAAGAAACTCAGAAACCTTACATTTAATCAACTTTCCATATTCACGAGCTTCGGAAAATTGCTCATCAATATAGAAAGTCTGGACTTTATCTTTGATTGCATTGTAAACAATCAAAGTTTGAGGTCCATCAAAGGTTTCTTCATCAGAACGCAGAGGGCGAAAACTATCAAAAAACCCGGATCTCTCCATTCTCTCACCTGTGTAGGGATTCATTGGATCTATTTGAAAGACTCCACTTCGATACGTGTTTTGTTTTTCTGTGTAATGCAATGGGTCCATCACTTCCCAGGAAGTCCATTGCTGTTTTTTATCCACTCGAACTAAATCAAGAGATAAGGTACCCAGACTGTAAAAGAATAGCTGGTTTTGGAAGACTCTTGAAAAGGAAGTCGTTCTACCTTCTGTCATTGTTGCAGGTAGAGAAAACCATTGGATCGTTCCGTCCATAGATAGGGAAGCCACTTCAAGTTGGTCTTTTTCCCATGAATACTCTTCTGTATACAAGCAAACATATAACTCATCCATTCCCCAAAAACCCCACTTCAAGTATTTCTGATCAGTAAATGAAAAAGAAGTCGTTTTTTGGGTTTGGAGGTTGTATACATGAAGTTGATTGCTATCAGCCGATTGATAGGCAAATAAAGTCCCATCATCATTGATTCTAGAACGGATACCTTCTCCGATCAAAATGGTATCAGAAGGATTGTCAAGATTCAACACAGAAAACAAATAGCTACGAGTATTGTTCTCTTTGTTAAATTGTTTTTCTCCATAATGCATCACAATGACATGAGAAGGAATAGAAGTAAAAAACGTTTTGTGGATCTTTTCCAAACTTTTCACAGAGGAAGCTTGTACTTTTTTAGATTCTTCTAGTTGTATCCAGATGTTTTCTTTTGTATCAAAATTGCCTATTTGAAACCATTTTTCTTCAGGACTAACTTTTAACAACTGATACGACGATAAAGGTAACGATAGAATTTTCTGGAGTTCTTTTGCATCTATATCGTATTTCCATACAGTAAACTCTTGTTTCTTCTCAGATTCTGCAGAGACTCCAAAATAGATATTGTTGGATCGTAGTATGGCTTCACCCCGAACGCGAATCGTAGCTTCTTCTGGATACCTGAATACAGGGAAAAATTCCTGCTTCTCAGGCGATAGAATACTGATGGAATGATCGTGCAGAAAGAGTGCTGGAGTACCAATCTGATTCTCTTCCAAAATACCACCCAACGAATATACAGAAGAAGTATTAGAAGCCAATTGACAGGCTGCAAGAAAAAGAATACTCACCAATCCACATACAACAAAAAGCCTATATTTCATCATTTTTCATCCTTTCTAGGATATACCAATGTGTCTTAAGCACATATCTCTACAGTCTTTTTCTCTACAAACCATTTCTTCGAATTCTTGAAGTATACTTTGAAATTGTTCAGGGTCATACTCATACTCTGAATTCGGATGAAGATAATGATAGGCTGCTAAAGCAGCATCACCAAGGCTTTCTTCGTTATCTACATCATAATCATCATCATCGGTATCAAAAAGAAAGCCTAATAATGCTTCACCTCCAATAAATATAGCACCCAAAGAAACACCACCTGTAGCTACTACGGTAGCAGCAAATGATAATGCTTTAATTGCTGTTTCGACTGCTTTAGCGTAAGAAGCTTTTTTTTGATTTTTCAAGCGTTTAGCTATAATGCTTAGTTTATGTATAATTATATTTTTTACATTTCTATACTCCCGATATCTTTCATGATTGCCACGTGAATATCTGGTATCAGCGGTTTTAGTATTCCCTGACTGCATGCAGTTTGCCATACAGTTATCAAAGTCATTATTCCCTCCACATATCTCATCCCCACAATCATCATCGCCATAAATGGAAACATTGGCTCCATATTCACCAATGGCAATGGTTAGATCTGTATTGCTGGCAAGGTGATCTTTGACATTGAATCCACTTCCTCCAATGGTGAAGGCAATGGGACTCACAATGGGTTCTTCGTAGGGAGGCATAACCGTACCGTCTCCTACAAAAGGCATTTCGATGGCATGGGGATTGTAGCTTCCAATGGCTTGATTGGAATTCTTATCCACTGCTCTTGCCCATACTTCTGCTCCTGTGCTATTTGCTACCAAGGAAATCATGTTTCCGCAGGGATCATGCGCAGCAAAAGCTTCTCCCTGTAAAGCAATTGGTTTGGCAGGTATGGTCTTGATAGTACAGCGATACCATCCGTCCATTGGGAGCTGTTGTCGCATCAATAGTAATCAGGAGTTGTCCTCCACTATACTTCAGTGCTTTGTCAATGCCATAGGGAGAATAGTAATACTTCCATTCGTATTGATAGGTATCATTGAGAGAATAGGTATGGGTGGCTACCGGTATTTGTCAAGATAGTTGTCGCTTTTTTTCATTCTCGTTCATCTCTTTTTCTTTTAAAGGGTTTAATGCAACCTGGGAAATGTAATCCCAATTACGGGTGTTCCTAGTCCACCTTTCTGGGTGATTTTCTCTGGCTTTTTCATACACCTCTTTTCGTTGTTCTAAAATACTTTTGTCTTCTCCATAATGCCTTTGATGAGGAGTTACATACTGAATCCCACTGTGTAAATGTTCGGTGTTGTACCATTGTACAAATCCATGCATCCATGTTCGGGCTTCTTCGATGGATGCAAATCCTTTACGTGGAAAGCTGGGAACATATTTGACGGTTTTAAACAATGCCTCTGAATAGGGATTGTCATTACTAACTCGGGGTCTTGAGTAGGATTTCGTAATCCCCAATTTGGTCAGCAATACTTGAAAGCTTTGTGCTTTCATGGGACTCCCATTGTCGGAATGAAGAACCAACGGAGTGCCTTTGAGATGATATTTCACAACTGCTTTGGTGACCAGTTCTTTGGCATGAGCTTGGGATTCTTCTTCATAAATTTCCCATTGGATAATGATACGACTAAAGATATCAAGAATCAGATACAATTTAAAAAAGAATCCTAGAATTTCTCCGGGTAACCACGAGATATCCCAGCTCCATACCTGGTTGGGTCCTAGTGCAATATGGGTGGTAATGGTTTGTGTAGGATGGGTTTTTGTGAGTGTTCTTTTCGTCATGAGTTCGTTTTTTCGTTGCACTCTGTAAAAGGTAGATTCAGAAGCAATATAGATGCCTTGATCCGCAAGATGGGGCACAATGTAGGTGGGAGTTTTATCAACATAGTGGGGTTGCACATAAATATCTAAGATATCTTGTTCTTCGTCTACACTCATTTTGTTTTTGGGTGGTTTTCGGGGAGCGATCGGTCGTTTGTCTTGGGTCGACATGCCTTCTTTGTTCCACCGCTGAAAGGTACGTAAAGAAATGCCTACAATCTGGCAAGCAGGTGCATAGCGAGCACCATGGTCATGAGCTTCCTGGATTAGCAGTAGGATAGTTTGGCGATCTGGGGCGCTAATCATTCGTCCTCGTTGTCCCCCCAGAAAGCCTGGACTTTTTTTTGGAGCACCAGTAAGGCAGCTGTTTCTGCTAGTGCTTTTTCTTTGTATCGTAATTCATTTTGTAACTTTTGAATACGTCGATCGGATTCTTTTTGTAAGGGCGTGTTGGTTGTGGGTTCAAAGGCCTGTTCTAGCAATTGTTGCCAATGCTGTAAATCAGATCGATAAATGCCTTGTTTACGACAATACAAATTGACTTCTTCTTCGTTCATGGAATAAGTTTCAACTACCATACGTAGTTTGTCTTCTTTTCTCCATTTTTCATCTGGTGAAGGAGCATTGGCATTGGGAATCAAAAGTCCTTTCTTTCGGGCATTTTGTTTCCATGTTTGGAAGGTAGAAGAAGGAATTCCTTCTTCTTTCTGAATTTGAGAGGGTGTTTTGTTGATGGGTGGCATCAATTGTCTCACCATTCTCTCTTTGTACGCATCAGAATACACTTTTTTTGTCATGTTTGATTTCCTTTCGGTTTTGTATGAAATAGTATACAACAGACATGACAACTATCCTGACATATAGGGTTTTCTTTTTTGTGTGCAAACAATACACCGTACCGTTTGCATCTTCAGTAATGGAATGTACATAGTCACCGAAACGAGGTTTAGCGAGAGCAGGCCATACGACTTCTCCA
>CAYRWA010000004.1:0-2875 GCA_964427915.1 uncultured Caldisericota bacterium | reverse complement strand
GATGAGAGATCTTGAAGCAGGAAGACAATCAGGAGACAAAGAAGGATGGTTTTCTCATGAAGAGATTCAAACCTATTTCAAAGAAAAGAAATGACAAATTTTTATTGACAGAGTTTTATATGGAAAACGAGACTACCTGAGCATTCTATTAAATGTAAACTAAAGAAGTAGCGCAACTGATATAGAAACTATTCCGACAAGTGCCTCCGAATCATTCGCAGAGGCACTGGGTGTTTATTACATCCTGTTTAATGCGTCACATCGGCTATTAATCTACTCTTCCTCTTCTGGGGCAGGATAGGTTACCGTAATTTCCTGTGTATCGGGGTTCCAATCTACTTTGTGATGGAGATTTTCAAAAATGATTCGGAGAGGAGCAATCACAACTCTTCCAGGACTTTCCTCTATATCTACCATATAGGGTATAAAAGGCACAGGTATTTCTGCTTCTTCAATTATATTGGCGTAATCATCTTCCTTGCTTTTTTCAATCCAGGCCATCCCATCTGGGAAAAGCAATTTGAATTCCGTAATAATTCCAGATTCAGGTACATTTATGTGACTAAGTGTGTAAAGAACTTGACGGGTATCCGCATAAGTATCATGACTCACCACTCTTATAGTAGGGATTGAAACGCTTCCCCATCCTTCAAATATTTCAATAGCAATCCCAGATCTTCCACTTTCTTTGTCCAGTACAATAGGGTATAGCAAGGATACTGTCTTAGGTTCTTTTTGGTCTTTTTGGATAGTCATGTCTCTGCTTCCTATTTGTATCACATAAGTATATTGAGATTGCAATCCTCCCGCTTGTACAGTAAATGAAATAAAGAGGCTAACAGTCAATATAGTTGTCAGTATTTTTGTAATTGTTTTTTTCATTGAAATCAATCCTCTTCTTTTTTTATTAATTAACAACAATCTGGCCACGGATCACAAATATGCCATCGACGTATTAAATATCCTTTTACTGAATCATACGGAACAACAATTATCGTGTAATTCCCACCATCATATTCATGCGTGTAAGGCTTTTGTTCTCCATTTTCGTCTAACTCATCATTTTCATTGAAACAAGCATACCTTTCAAATCCATAGCAAGGTGCATCCGGTGTTTTATAGCCCACAAACCATGCATAGGTAGGTTCGTGATCATCTGGAGAAGGAAAATACCCTGAAGAACGAAGACAACTACTTGTGCAATTCGTTTTTGCACTTAGATCCCAAGTTCCAGTACCACCATTGTAATCAATATTAATCCCGGTATAGGTTCCATCACTATTTTTGAACCAGAGGATCACATCGACAGGATTTCCATCCTTATCAACTGCACTTGCTTCGTAGGATCCATATCTATTTTTAATGTCATTTGCTACTTCATTAAAAATTTCCTCTTTCTCTTTATTATCTGTTATCTCTTCATCATCTGAAAATTCTCCATCTCCATTTTTGTCTTCATAAATTCGAGGTCCACTTCCATCACCATTATCAACTATTTTGATTTTTCTTCCCGAAGAAGTGGTTCCTTCTATCGTTGTTTTGGGTCTTCCACTCACTTTTCCTATACCTCGATTGGGTTGTTTAGATAGATCAGTTGGGTCGAGTTGACCATTAATTAGAGATTTATCCCATTTTGATAGTGGGTTATCCGGTACGTAATAATGTCCGGAGTAAGTGGTTTGTCCATAATTTACATATAGGAATTCTCCAATTGCTGAAGTGAGACTGAATGGTGACCCGTAGCATGGATGATCAACAATGCAATAGTCAGTTGGATTATTTGCGTCATATTCAATTTCTCGAATTAGTTTTGAATTACTAATGTCGTGGGTATAGATGTGTAGGTCAAAAGAAATAGTAGATGTAATAGTTAAATTGCTGGTTAATAATGTTTCACCAACATATAACATGCGGTCTTCAAAATCATTGTCACCGGGAACAAAAGTAGTTTGATCGTTGTTGCCATCCAGGACAGGGTCTCCATCAACAGTGAATTCATAGAAGTTCACATCACCAGTTGTGTTGTTAATTTCGAGGACTTTGTAATCATCTTGACCTATGGTCGTTTCAATCACAACATCATAATTATTGGCTTGTACGTTTGGTTTAGGGAATACACCGATAACAGCCAATGCCATGGTTACAATCGTTAGTAAGGAAATACAAGAATGGAAAATACTCTCTCTCTCTCTTCGCAAAGGCGAACTAACACGTGTCATAAGAAACCTCCATTGATTGTGTACATTTACATGTACACAAGTACTCTGAAAACAAACTTTTCCTAGTCGTCATAACATTAAGATTACTTCACAAATTTATTACTTCACAAATAACGAAATACACCGCGAACCAAGTATTGTTCTCTATACTGTCTCCTTTCCCCTTGTGTAGAGGGTTAACTAAAAATCTATTTATTCGTTCAGTGAACGATAATCATAGTGTAATCTCCAGAATTTCAAATGCAAGATAAAAAAGTAAATTTTTGGATACAAAACATAATTGAATTGTGAGAAGGTTGATGGAATGGAGAATACACTTATAGTTAAAATGCTGTTGTATATTACGTTGAATATTACGAAGATAATTATACAATATAGGTAGTATGAAAGGAGCTGTATATGCCAAACATTAAACCCGTTTCAGATTTACGAAACTACAATGAAGTTCTGCGAGATGTTACAGTGGGTGCGCCTGTTTTTTTAACCAAAAATGGTAGAGGACGATATGCGATTATTGACATCGAAGAATATAGTAAAATACAAGCAACTATACGCTTGATGAGAGATCTTGAAGCAGGAAGACAATCAGGAGACAAAGAAGGATGGTTTTCTCATGAAGAGATTCAAACCTATTTCAAAGAAAAGAAATGACAAAT
>CAYRWA010000003.1:0-14638 GCA_964427915.1 uncultured Caldisericota bacterium | reverse complement strand
TGGGGGTGTAATGGTTTCGACAGTAGGATTGCACTATGTCGGCAAGCCGGAGATGATACTTGGCTCCGTTAAAAATGTATCAAAACAATATTTGCCAATAATACAAATTACGCAAACAACTACGCCGTAGCTTAGTCTACGACTCAGTTTTTAACTCTCCCTTTTCGGGGTTTAAAACTGCAAACAGAAAAGGAGCCACCCTATCTTCTTCTGAAGAAAGATAGAGTAGTTAAAAAACTCTTCAGATCTCTTTCGATTGGTTCCTTGTTTCCACCGAAAGAGTATAAAACAAGGGAAGCTTGTAACTCCGGTATACTGTTGTTCTATTTGGACACGGGTTCGACTCCCGTCACCTCCACCATTGCTATTGTCAACTGATGCATACACACCCGTTTCTTGACTGCAACGACCGCGCCTCACTTCTGCGAAGCGATCTACATCTTTTGCGCTTTTGGTAAGGCTAGCTTCTTGTTTGTACCAAACCAGCCGGATGTTTTTTTACACACACTCACGAGCATGAGCATGACGGGTACTTCAATTAAAACACCAACTACTGTTGCAAGTGCTGCACCTGATGAAAGACCAAAAATCATGACAGCAGTTGCAATGGCAACCTCGAAGTGGTTAGAAGCTCCGATCATAGCCGCTGGAGCGGCATCTGCATATGGTAGTCGCAATAGCTTTGCTGCACCATATCCCAAACCAAAAATAAACACCGTTTGTATAAACAGCGGTATTGCTATCCACACTATAGTCAAAGGGTTGGCCAATATGGTTTCGCCTTTGAAACTAAACAACAAAACCAGTGTTAACAAAAGGGCACTAATGGTTATTGGGGTTAACAGATGTAGAAATCGTTCTTTAAACCAGATTTCCCCTTTGTATTGGATAATCCACCACCTTGATACATAGCCAGCCACAAGAGGTAGTGCGACATAAATAGCCACAGACAACAATAAAGCTTGCCAAGGAATGGGAAGTTTTCCAACCCCCAACAAAAAGCCCCCTAGAATTCCGTATAGAAGAAGCATTGTTAAGGAATTGATAGCGACCATCACCAGTGTAAGGCCATCGTTTCCTTTAGAAAGATAACTCCAAACAAGTACCATAGCAGTGCAAGGAGCAATCCCCAACAGGATACATCCAGCAAAGTAACTTCTCCAGAGAGGGATTTGTAGCATCTTTACACCATCGTGAAAAACAACCGTGCCAGCTCCGTGGGTTGCGCCAACAGGTAAGTCAAGACCCAGTGGCATTTTCACGATGTCAATGGCATCCGCCCCAATAAAACCTCTAAAAAGGAACCCTAAGAAAAGCATAGCTATTGCATACATTGTAAACGGTTTGACGCACCAATTAATGAAAAGGGTTAACCAAACCGGCTTTCCACTTTTCCCTGCCTTAACTACACTTGCAAAATCAATTTTCACCATAATGGGGTACATCATGAAGAACAAACAAATTGCAATAGGGATGGAAATCACCGGGGCATTGTTTACATAAATTGCCATACCATCGAGTGTTTTTGCCATTCCAGGAACAGTTTTACCCAGCAAAATACCGGCAGCTATACACAATCCAACCCACAGGGTTAAGTATTTCTCAAACCCACTAGTCATGTGCCGTTCATTAGTTGAATGTAAATTGTTTTTCATCCTGCACCTCGTTGTTCTACTCTATTATTGACCCTGGAAAGGTCTCCACAAAAGCTTTTATTTCATCTCGTATCTTTCTGTACCAATCAAGTTGTTCTTCTTCCGATCCTCCATTTTTTTCAACTTCTTTTGCTACGACAGATGGATCAACAAAACCCTTATGAAGTACTTTGTTTTTTGTTGGGAAAAAAGGACACACCTCATGAGCGTTGTCACAAACCGTAATAACAACATCAAAAAGTGTTCCTTGGAACTCTTGTATATGTTTTGAGTGTTGGTTAGATATGTCAATTCCAGTCTCTTTCATCACTTTGACTGCGTGGATATTCAATTCTTGTGGTTCAGTGCCGGCCGAGAAGGCCTCTATAGAGTTTCCTTTTAGATACCGCGTTAACCCTTCTGCCATTTGGCTTCTGCATGAATTGCCGGTACATAAAAATAGTACGCGTAGTTTTTTGTTCATAGATTTCTCCTTTGTTAAATGAATTTAGGTTTTTGAGGAAGTTGTGATTTTTTTGTGCTTTTTACAAATCTCTTCTGGTGTGCACTTGCTTATTTCCCGTAATGTAACAAGATCAAACATAGCATCTGGGTCATTTTTTAGTTTTTTTTCGACCCAGGTGAACAAGAGACTGGTGCCAAGGTTTTCGGTTTTAACTCTATAATATACCCACCTTCCCTCTTTTCTTCTTTGAACAAGATTTGCATTAATTAATACACCCATATGTCTAGAAGCTGTTGCGTTTGTAACTTGGATTAATTCGGTTATTTGACAAGCACAAAGCTCATTTTGTGCTAGCAAAGCATGTAAAATTCGCAGTCTGTTTCTGTCTGAAAGCGCTTTAAAAATTAAAAGTAGGGATTCCATATGTACCTCATTTAATATTTGTTTACTTAGCCAATTGTCTAAGTATTATATAAAACAAAAGTTTCCAGTCAATATACTGCTTTTGAAATTTTATTTTTTTAGGGCAAGTGTGTTATTGGTATATTTTTTTACTTAACCACGCCAAATTCTGGCCAAGGTTTTTCATGTTTTTTATTCCTTCTTCATCGGATTCTACTTCTCCAGGGTTTCGTCCTATACCCATGTTCCAATAAGTTGATCCAATAGAAATCATTCCTTGTATGTGAATAAAGTGCATCATAGAGTCAAATGCATGGATAGAACCGCCCCTTCTTACGGCGACAAGAGCAGTGCCGATCTTTTTTTCTAATAGTCGTCCGTTGGCACCAGAAACATACCCCATTCTATCAATAAAAGCTTTCATTTCGCTGGTTATATCAGCAAAGTATGTGGGAGAAGCCAGTATCAATAAGTCCGATTGAAACACCTTTTGAATAGTATCGTTAAGAAGATCTGATTCAATTGAGCATCGGTTATTTTTTAATTCTTTACACTTCATACAGGCTCTGCAACCTTGAATTGAAGTGCCCCCAATGTGGACAACTTCTGTTGTATACCCAGACTCTCGAAGGGGTTCTAAAACGTTTTCAATAAGACTTTGTGTATTTCCATTTTTTCTTGGACTTCCGTTGATGGCAATAACTTTCACAATATCCTCCTGTTAAAAATTGTAATGTTGGTAAGCATTGTGAAATAGTATAAGAAAAAGCGGAGTCATTCTAAAGATACGCGGTAGGAGAAAGGCTAGACAAAAAATCTATTTGAGTTTTTTTCTAATCAAGGTATCATCAATGAAAGCATTTAAAAAAAATCGAGGATATATATGGCAAAAATAATCTCTGTTGCAAACCAAAAGGGTGGGGTGGGAAAAACCACTTCATCCATCAATATATCAGCTTATATTGCAAAAGCAGGAAAGTCTGTGTTGCTAATTGATTTAGATATGCAGGGCAATGCAACAACAGGAAGTGGAATTGACCGAAGTAATCTTGAAAATTGTGCATACGACGTGTTGATCCAATCAACAGAGTGTTCAAAGGTAATTCTTCCGTCTTCTTATGGATATGATGTCTTGCCATCTACTATGAATCTAGCAGGAGCTGAAGTCGAATTGTTACAGATTCCTTCTTGGGAGTATTCATTAAAAAAACAACTTGACAAAATCTCTGTTCACTATGACTACGTATTTATTGACTGCCCACCTTCTTTAGGTGTCATTACCATCAACGCACTAGTTGCCTCTGATAGTGTCATGATTCCACTACAATGTGAATACTATGCCCTGGAAGGAGTTTCCTCTTTTATCCAAACCTTTAAGCGAATACAGAGGAATCTAAACCCTTCGATTCAGATTGAAGGAGTTTTACTGACGATGTATAATCAAACCACTACGTTGTCCAAAGACGTTTCAAATGAAGTCATAAACTACTTTGGAAACTTGGTGTTCAAAACTATTATTCCAAGAAATGTTAGGTTAAGCGAGTCACCCTCTTATGGTAAACCAATTAGTGAATACGACGAACACTCAAAAGGTGCAAAAGCCTATGAGTTATTAGCAGAGGAGTTGTTGCAACATGATTAAGCGTAAAGGTGGTTTAGGAAAAGGGTTAGGAGCCCTTCTAGAAGAGTATAAAGAAGAAGACAGTGCCATAAGAGAAGTTCAGGTTCATTTAATTAAAAAATCTCCCTATCAACCTAGAATTCATATTGACCCTGAATCAATCCAGGAGCTTGCCCAATCAATCCAGGAAAATGGCTTGATTGAACCTCTTGTAGTTAGATTTGTGGACAACTACTATGAACTTATTGCTGGTCATAGAAGACTAGAAGCATTACATTCCCTTAATCAAACCAAGGCACCTGTATATGTACTTGATATTTCGGACCGACAAGCTGCTCAACTGACAATTGTTGAAAATATTCAAAGAGAGGATTTACGTCCTCTTGACCTTGCAACAAGTCTACAAGTTTTAATTCAGAAGTTTTCTCTTACCCATGAAGAATGTGCATCCTCTATTGGAAAAAGCAGGGTTTATGTAACCAATTCTTTGCGTTTACTTCAGCTTGATGAAGAAACAAAAGAATCTTTACAAAAAGGGTTCATACAAGAGGGGCATGCAAGGCTTCTTTTGTCCGTGAAAGATGTGACTCAAAGACAAGTAATCCTACATTATCTAGTTGATCACAAACTGACTGTAAAGGAATTGTCTCACTATATTGTAAAAACCTGTGGAAAAAAGAAGAACAAACCTGTTGTTTATCCACAGTATAAAGTACAAGAAAAAAGTTTGAGTGATTTTTTGCACAAACCGGTTCAAGTTTTCCACAACCAAATTCGTATTAAGTTTAAAGATGAGAAGGAACTAAAAGAAATCTTTACACAACTTCAACTGCCTTATAATAAAGACTAACTTCTTAATATATGTAAGAAACAATAACGCTGTTAAGAAGTGTACTGTAGTTTTTTGATAATTTCCTCCACCTCATTTTTAAGTTTCACATCAGTTTTCATTTCACCTTTTACTTTTTCATATGAATGAATAATTGTAGAGTGATCTCTTCCCCCAAAATATCTTCCAATAACCGGTAAAGAATAATTTGTCATTTCGCGAATCAAATATATCGCTACCTGCCTAGGAACGGTAACATCCTTAGAACGCCTTTTACTTTCTAACATTTGAGGTTTTGTATTGTAAAAATCAGCAACAATCACCTTTATCTCTTCGGGAGTAAATTTCTTATAACTCATTGGAAGGAAATTTTTGAGTGTTTCTTTTGCAAACTCAACAGTTACATTTTGAATATTCTGCATTGAAGAATAACTAGCAACGCGGATAAGAGAACCTTCTAATTGACGAATATTGTTAAATTTTTGAGAAGCGATGAAATCAAGGACATCGTCAGGCAAGTCATATTGTTCGGTTTTATCTTTGTTTCTTAGGATAGCCAAACGAGTTTCGTAATCAGGCGGATAAATATCAACAGTGAGCCCCATAGAGAACCGGGAAATTAAGCGTTCTTGAATTCCTTTTAACTCATTTTGTGGACGATCGCTTGAGATAGCTATTTGTTTTTTTTGATCATACAAAGCGTTAAATGTGTGGAACAACTCTTCTTGCGTTCTTTCTTTGCCAACCAAAAACTGTATGTCATCAATAATTAAGTAATCTACCCTACGAATATTATCACGAAATTTGTCTACAGTGTTTACTTGAATAGAGTGCACTACTTGGTTAAGAAATTGTTCCGAAGTAATATACACAATGTTTTTGTTACCATTTTTGTTGCACTCGTGTGCAATCGCCTGTAGAAGATGAGTTTTCCCCAACCCTACACCCCCATATAAAAAAAGCGGGTTATATACTTTTCCTAAATCACTTGTAATGCTTTTACAACCAGCATAAGCCAATTGATTGTTGCCACCAACAATAAAATTCTCAAAAATATATCGAGGATTTAACGGCAATGATTCAACACTTTCGGGGTTATTTAAATAAGAAGTTCTTTCGTATGAGTGGTTGTAGTCTGTGTTTGGAATGGGATCTTTTTCTTTTGATTCTTCTACAATAAAATCAATATTCTCAATATCGGGGAATTCTTTTTTAATGGTAAACAGAAACACAGGCATAAAAGCTTCCATAATTTTATTCCTTACAAACTCGGAAACAACGGAAATAGTGATGGTATTGGAGTGGATAGCGTGAATTTTACTATCCTTTACGGCATAATAACTTGTTGGGACAAGTTCCTTTTTAATATCTTTTAAAATTGTAGCCCACTGTTCTTGTAGTTGTTGGTTCATAAAAAATCCTTTTTAAAAAAATTTTGCATTTCGTTGGTTTTAGTTATTGTACCGTAAATACTTCATATATGAAGATGTTTAGGTGCTTTAAAAACAAAAAAATTGAAGAAAATGCAAGAAAAAATTCAATGAATCGAAAGAAAGCATGGAAATCGCAATTTGTTGTTATATAATTTACCCAATTGATGAAATAATTATTGACGTTGAAAGCTACGAGGTTTTTGTATGTTTTGGATTGCTTCCATAATTTGATTTTATGGTAGTCTATGGTATTTTTGACATACTTTGTGTTGTACGTTTTTTCCCTATTCGCGAAGGGGTACAAGAAACTGATCAATTCAAGTTTCTTACGGTTACACAAACCCCTTACAGCGAAGATGAGAAAGGAGAACTGAGATGAAAAGATTATTCGCTTGGTTAGTCATCTCTTTTATGGCTGTTGCTATGCTACAGATTCCTTTTAACAGCGCCGTGAACATTACTAAAGCTAATGAAGAACTAAACAAAGCCGTGATGATTGCTGTTCGCTTTGTACCCGTCCGTTACGATAGAGACGGTCAAAAACTTGAAGGCAAACTATTCCCTTGGCAAAGGTCGGGAGAAACAGTTTGGGGGCGAGAAGGCTATGGTATGCCAAATTCTTTATTAGCAATAGAGAATGAAAACAATATACCCGCATTATTGCCAAATACGCAAGCAGAACCTCTTTTTTGGGCGAAGTTTTATCTCGAAGTTATTTCCGATGGTGGTAAATCTCGATTTAAAAATCCCTGGTATGCAGTGTATGACAGTTGTGGTCAAATATGGTTGGACCCTGATGGCTATTTCAACGATTGTCGATATTTTGAACCTGCCGACCCAGCAAACCTAAACGGAAAATATCAAACCAACCTTTGCACCAATAACCCAAATGCTTTCGTAGATCCATCTACAGGGAACAACACACAGGGACCCTACATACTAGATCCTGACAATCCACGATTTGATATGTTCCATGGACCTACGTTTATTGACAAAGACGGTAACACCTGTATTTATTTTTGGGATCGAAACAACACAAAGAGATTTTTTAGAATGGGCTGGATCGATATGATTGATTTTCCTCTAGAAAGAGGAGAAGGATCTGTACCACCTATTCGACCTTCCGTAGTCCAAGGGGAAACCTTTGTATCGGATCAATACAACGGAACCTACGATTGGGATGCCCAACAGGCATACGATCTATTAGAGTTCAGATATTGGGGATTACCAGGAGATGCGGGATACGAATTTGATGATACCCCCATCACCCAATCTGACTACACACTAGAACCTAACAAATCTTTCCGCTGGTACTATAACAGCGACATAGACAACCTACAATCCAAACGCGTACTCTGTGGTGATGAACTCCATACTGACAACGTTTCCGACGAAGCACAAAACAAAACTGCTTCTATAACCGTAAATTACCCTCCTTATTCAGATCCTCCACAGCTACACAGGTTTTATACTCAAATATCCGATTTTGATCCTGGTGAACATATTTATCGAAAAGGGACAAGCGCTACTCTTTGGCCCAACCTTTCGTTTTTTGTGCAAGAAGGGGATTACCGGTTAACACCTGTTTCTGTTTACTTTAATGGGGAAACCAGAAACTACCCTCCCAACAGTAAAGTGCTATCTGGTGACTGGGATTGTGCTTACGATCAACTTGGAAACCCCGTTAACCAAGGCGTGCCCGGGCGATATAAATCTTTATTCCGTTTCCGTACAAACTTCGCAGAATATAACGCAGAGGAAGGTACTAATGGTGGAGAGAGAGTTCGTAAAGAAGACGACGAACTTCACGTGGACAACAAAAAAACCCCTGCGGATTCAAAATGGCACGAGGAATGGTATTCCTATGAGTACCAAGAATGGATATACAGAGACCGTGGAACAGATCCACAAACCTATGGTCGAGTTACTGTAGGAGACTACCGTCTTACGAATGTAAACGGACCTGTTTTTAGTGGTTTGAAAAAAGACCGCAACAGAGGTCTTCTAAGCTCGGACGTACAACTTATCGTAAGCAAAGCGCTAAAAGAAACTTCCAACCCTTATGTACCCCGTGTTCGTGGCGATGCACTTCTGCTTGCAGAAGTTATTTTTGGTGGCGGTAATGACTCTTTGTACAATCTTTCTATTGAAAGTGATATTTGGCAAGGAGAAATTCCGGATTTCACAGCAGCCTCTCTTCGTTCTCAAAGCGGAAGCTTTTTATCAACCGCTCAATCTATGCAACGTAATACAGTTCTTGATGATGATGGAAGAACTTTTGACATTTCTGCTACCACATTCCAAGATATTGACGTGAAGTTTCGTGAATATATAGGTGTGGAAGTGTGGAAAGATGATGGCATTGATAACAACTTAGGTGAGAACTTTGTGGACAATCCCCCGCCCCCCATAGACACTTTATTTCCCTATAATCTTTCTGACGATTATCGCCCCGGACGTACAGGCGAAGAATTTTTAGGGTGTTCCAATGACGTGGTGGCGGATAAAGATTATGGAAGAATTCTATCTCCATTTCCTTTTGACATTATGTATCATGACACTACAGCACTAGACGCATCCGACCCAATTAACAATCCATATTCATATGGTTGTGGTGAAGCTATTTATAAAAATAAAGTGATTCAACCTGGAGCTCTTCAAGTAGTCGATCCAGGCGACGAAAGAATCACAGAAGTAACCGTGACTGTTGGCGAAAACGTTATCACCTATCCCGCAAACACCACCGTAGTTGATGGTGATTCTGATGTGGGACTTACTCTTTTCAACTTTAACTACAACGAAATGTTCTTTGACCAAGAATGGCTAGAAAAAGACATAGAAAAAAATTATACCTACGACAACGGAGAAGGAATTTATTTAACGGAATCAAAGGTTCCTCGTGATGCCCCTCTCTTTACTACAATATCATCTGCAGACATTGATAATTACTTCTTTTGGGGTGAAGCTCCATTTGAAAGTATTCTCTATTTTGATCACGACTGGGATCCCGTTGTAAATCCTGTTCACACAATTACACCTGGCGATATTCGCGTCCTTGACCTCTCTGGACAGTTTGATCCAGGTTCTATTGTAAGCGCAAACATGTTAATCGATATGGACTTGTACTACGACATGGATTCTACTCCTGCCCATATCCGCGCATACCAAGACCCAGTTTTCCCATCTTCTCATGTTGGTGGGTATGTAGATGTTGACAATTCAGGAACAGTAAGCACAGGCGATATTCGTTTGTATCCCATCTTTGGATACCAACCATATACTGTTGTTGAATTGGGTGACCGAGATAACTCCGATGATCCATTGAATGAGCTTCCCCTAACCATTGAAGATGTTATTTGGTACGGCTATATTCAACAAAACCAACTTCTTCTTTCTATACAAGATATCCTTCCTTTTAGCTCTATTCGACTAACTCCCCTAGTAATTGATCAGTTTCATACTACTCGTTTAACAACCATTATTCTTGATAGTTCCCTATACGAATGTGGTTCTCTTGTCGGTGGAAACAAAAACTACTGGATCAACGAGAACGTTGTTCACGGTTTGTCAGTAGGGAAAAACTGCGACTTCCGCTTTATTGATTGGGAAGTGTTCCCATCGAATCGCTTGGGTATGGAGTTGTCCATTGAACCCGAGATTAAAGTGGAGCAAACAACGCAAATTCGCGTCACTATTGATCCCTCCCCCAGGCCTGAGTATTGGGAAAACGGCGTATATCACCCTGCAGAAAAAATATATGTCTACATAGTAAACAACCAAGAATTTCTAGGGATTGACTTCAATGAAGATTATCGAGTCATCACCTCTGACAACCCCGAAGCTGTTTTTGAGTTTACTCCTTACCAGGGTTCTTGTACACCTACCGGTTTTTATAAAGGCTGGCAGAAAGTATGGAACAGTGAAAAGTTCCGTTATGAGTTAGCTACATTCGATAACAATGTAAAAATTATTGCAGTAAAAGACTGCGGTGGAGTAACAGATCCCACCCCAGGTCACTACAAAATTTATGATCCATTCTGGAAAATGCACGACAATACACTACGATACGCAGGAAAAACAGATGGTAGTAAAATTTGGGGGCCTACCGCATTCCCCGTACCACCTCTTCCTGCAGAACTTAAGGGACGATTTGACACCTATACTGAAGTTTCTAAACAGGTTCTTCCCGAAGACATTAACCTTCTCCCTTCAAAAAAATGCTTAAGTATTTTGGACCAAAAGTTCCCCAATCTAAGCGTCAAGTTGCGTGATGCTGACAATCCAAACGATGTAAATGACCCTAGCGGTCAAACAATATCGGTACCAAGTGGACACGAGATTGTTGCTTTTTATAACGCTTCTGGTGCCGGTATCCAGTTTATGTTTACAGGCCGCATTAGTGCAAGCCTGGCTGGAAAGGTATACGGGCTCCACTCTATCGGTGCAACGGAATATGACATTGAAGAAAACCAATTGATTATTGGACAATACAATGACGACGAAACCCTTCTTATATGGATGTGGAATGACTGTGGTCCAAACCCTGGCATTCTAGACGAAGGTGACTTCTTGTGGGCACCAAATCCCTTCTATGACCCAGATGATCCTTCCACCGGTCCTACCATATTACCTGGATATTTAAAAGTAAGCATTAATAGTAATGAAAGAATTAAATTTACCGACACCGATTGTTCCCAAGGAAAAGACAATTGTATCTCCTGTGGCGATGGATTGTTTGATGACCTTGGTACAGTTACGTATGGCGATACATTTGGTCCACTCGAACCAGGTATGCCACCATATATCACCGTAGCAACATACGGGGTTCCTTCTCTTTTAAGAAATTATGGACAAGACCCATATCCTTCTACAAACGAAGGCGGTGAGATACCTGTTACAGTGCTTCCAAGAAATGCCTTAACGAAACTAGCACTAAAAGTTGAGACCTACAATGTTATTTTTGACTACAACTCCTCAATCAAACATCCTCCATATTTTATTGAAACCAATAAAGATCATTCCATTGGAGGCTTTGACGATGAAGTATATCTAGATTGGCAAAGACCCGGTTCGGGATTGCAAAGATTTAGTCGTTTCGGAACTGATTATTGTGGAGTTCATTACTTCAAGGTATTAGCTCCTGATCCATATGTTAACTTTGTTGAATTTAATACCATTGACCACGCATTACAAAACTCACAGGTTGATTATACCGCAGGACAAAATCCGCTATCACCCCTTCCCGTACCAACCCCCCAAATACAAGCACCATATAACCCTATGATTGTTGATGTTGCAAAGGATTTGCGTGCCTACCCCGGGGGTCAAACCCATACCGGTAGAGTTGCTGGAGCCGTTAAAAACGGAGGATATTATCGTTCCGATGATTATCACAGTGGTTGGAATGCATATCCTGCTATCTGGTGGTGGTACTGGTACGACGAAGGTATTGACTATAACAAATTTGTTGATTTTAACAAACTCGGTACCGAATTCTTCCCTCTAACCGATTATGGTACATTCTTTATTTTGAAAGATATTGATGGGAATCATCTTAGTTTCAGCAAGGATACACAGCCAGACTATAGAATTCGAAAAATAGAATTATCCGGTCCTATTGCAAGACCTAAGATATTTGATCCAGTTAAACAAACGATTGAATCAGAGTATCGATACAACAACCTTCGCCACGTTCCCATTGTCTATGATTGGGAAAGCAGCATTGTTATCGATAGCTCTAACTTTGAAGAGTATGAAATGTCATGGGATAATAAGTATTACGGCAGAAAAGAAGATTATCCTCTAGCTGCCAATGGTACTTACTCAAATCGAGAAGTATTTGATTGGACGAGAACAAAGTCAGATGGAAAGCTCTATCAATATGAAAATCCTCTTCTCTTAGGAGGAGGACAACTCGACTTTAGAGGTCTTAACAATGTTTTCCGCCTGGATGAATTTATTCCCATTTCCAATGGTTTAATACAGATTAAAGTAACCCTATATGATGGTACGATCAAAGTGTATCAAGATTGCTGTGCGGAGCCTCCAACCGATGGAATCGAAGTACATGCTTTAACTGTTGAATCTGATGTAAATGAATTATATGCCGATCAAGACAACAAAATTCAAGTTACAGTCACCGAACACACTGCTTTTCAAGAAGAAAGCCTTGTGAATGACGCCCTGGTTTACATATGGCAAGATCGCGGCGTGGTAGGCGACGTTGCAGGTATATATGAAGGAGCTGGAGATGGTTGGTTAGGCAATCCTCCTCATTCTAGTAAATATACCGAATTAGCTCCTCAGTATCTTGAAGATGAGGACTACAACAAAGATGGTAAAATATCCTTTAAAGATTACGAAACAGAAATTATTGGATCCTACGACTTAGCTACCAACACATGGAATGGCGGATTAATTGATGGCCGAACTTTCCAACGAGGGGATGGAGTTTATACATTTACTATGTCCCAGGAAAATGGATGCCAAATTGATACCGTTGGCATAGATTTTGGTGGATTAAACAATGAACCAGATCACCTCATTTCTGATTATGAGAAATTACCTGTTATGGTAACTGCCTATAAGTATGGTGACGACAATACGGACAGATCCTTTGAACCACTATATAACTATGGCGGTACTACTCCACAGTTTTCTCATGAAGTCTACATTGCAGGTCAGAAATTTTTACCTGTAGAACCCATCATGGATCTAACTGCTTCTGTTCAACCAAATCCTTTAACTGCAGGTGTGACACCTGAACTAGTAGATCCTGTTTCTCCGTTATCTTTTGTTTTAACAGACGATGAAGGAACTCCTGTTGATTTGTCTTTAGGAATTCCAGATAGAGATGGCAAATACGAAATCGATGATAACGATATATGGAACTTTTTGTTCCGTGATATTCACCCCGATCCATTGCCTGATTATTATTGGCTAAGAACCGATTTGCACAACAATGATGGCACTCGCGTGAACAACCACCAACTTTATTCTGTTTCTTCCTCTGCACCCTTTAGTCCGATTGATATTGATTTCAATTTAAAAACAGATGGTAAGTATTCCTTCCGAGGTTTTTGCGCGAATGACGAAGGCTCTTTTGATGTTATTATCTATACTCCTGACAGAAAACATGCTGCCAAGGTGAATGTAAAGGTTGTTTTACCCACAGTGGAATATGAAGTATCCAATATAGATGATCCCGCTGGCACATCATACTCTGTTCCAGGAAATCCAGATTTTGTACTAACAGCTGCTGACAATCGAATCTACAAAGTTACGATTACAGCCAAAAATGCACAAGGACTTCTGTTAAAAGGTGTTAGTAAGGGCGTTAGCACCTGCGGTGGAGGTATTAAGAACACCGCTCGCTTCACTCCTTATTCCACAAGACCGGAATCGTACGATTTCAACGAACGAGATCGTAATCTTTTTGCAGAACACTTCATGCAAGATTTGTATTCGTATACTATCCACTTTGGATTTGATTTTAACGATAACAAAAAAGTTGACACAAGAAATTCCGAATTGTGTTTACCGGGCACCTTTTATCAATCACCAAAACCTGGCGCTGATCAACAAGAAATCGGCAAAGTCTATTACAACACAACATTGGTTCGATATGACGAAGAAAGTATTCATGGAGGTTGGGATGTAACTCCAAATCCCAATCTAACCCCACCTACTGTTGGCTGGGGCTTGGGTGCTATTTATAACAGTCCACACAAAGGTGGATATCTCTTTGCCGATATCGATCCTAACCAGAAACTGGACTTTCATGATTCTCTTGGTCTTGATGTTAATGCACAAACTACATTCTATGTCTTTGCCGAAGACGTTTGTTATATTGGAGGACTTGTGGGAGACAACGTTTACACCAACAATCCCGCACAAGCTGACCTTTGCGGCTATCCTCCCAAATATAAAACCGATCCAGCACATGTCATTTCAAGATTTGATCCGGGAAGAACCAATGACAATACATTCTTCCTCGACTGGGAAGCCTTCCCAAGTCATGAAGTACACATTGCTCCTCCCCGCTTGTCAGTTCTTTCTGCAGAAACTCGCATTGAACTAGGACAAGATCTGTTGAACGCTGCCAATTACGATTTAACCTATGCCATCGAGAACAACATGATTGTTCAAGTACGTCCCGCTGATCCTCGTGATCTTCCTATGCACGAAGATGGTCGCGTTTTCCTCTTTGGCAACCAACACCAAACCGCTATTTATGGCAACACATCTCCTTCT
>CAYRWA010000002.1:0-4916 GCA_964427915.1 uncultured Caldisericota bacterium | reverse complement strand
ATTAAAGATTGGGGATACAGCCCCCCCCCTCCAGTATGTTTCTGAAGTCATGGCACGGGCAAAGGATGAAGGCAAGAGGGTAGACACCATGGAAAAAATGATAACAACGATCAGGGATACACGGTGGAAACGAAAACGAGATAGAAAAAAAGCAAACAAATCTTTCATTTTTCACTCCTCTAAATTAAATAATAATAAGACCCACTTTATTAAAACGGTACCAATCATTTTGCAAAGTCCCTTTCAAGAAAACTTTCTATTTGTATATCACAAAAGAAATAAAAAGGCAATGTCTTCAAACAATTTTATTCTCATTCATTTTAAAAGTATGGTAGTGGGAAATACTAAAGCAGTTGGGAATTGGTTTATGAAAGGATAGTGGTACTTTTATTCCTCCTGCACAATATACTTTGAACTGTTACAGAATCATCCACAAAACCCAAAGAATTGTTACGATGAAAAGACACAAAAACACGAAAGAAAACTATTATCACTACTCAAAGGAAACTATTTATTCTTTAGTTCTGCTTAAGGTGAACCAAAAAAATGGCTGCTCCTTGATAAGGAGAATAGGCATTATACTTTGCCTGCAATAACAATTGTCCAGGTAAAGAAGTAAGTTTTTTAAACTGATAACTGCCTTCTCTTTTCTCGAAAAAAGTACCCGTAAAAGTGATGGGATACTGCGTTACTTTTTCTGTGTCCCAGGGTTCTACACCAAGAAGATGATAACTAAGTGTACTAGTAGAGGTTGCATCTGTGACAATGATGTATAATTGTCCTGTTTCCTTATCTACAAAAGCATTTTGGTCAAACGAGAAGGTACCTATTAAACAAGTTTGAACAGAAATGCTATTTTCTTTCCATCCAATGCAGTATATATGATTAGACATTCCGACGGAAGTAAGTGCTGGAATAGCCCACACTCCATTGCCTTGCTCTGTCTGAAAAGGCAACATTTGAGAGAAGATTTCCTTGTCAAGTAATGTTTCTTTCAGGTTTCCTGTTGATATATCGGTGATGTTGATCTGATTTTTTTCTGGTGTCATCCATAAAAGCTCAAGAGTATCTGGGTTGTACGATTGAAATTCAGTATTGGATGGAAGGTGAAGAAAAGAGTGTTCAAACATATCTAACCAGGAAGTTCCTTCTAGCTCTGATTCGATTGTTGTTTTTTCATTTTCCTGTGCATTGGATGTCTCACCAAAATAGGCATTGTAGTGTATATTCCATGGATCGTTTTCTAGCTCATAAGCAAGAATTAAAACTTCAGGATAAAAATAGCATTGTTGAATTTGGGACTCAAAATTAATGATGTGATGGGTATGATCATCCAAATTGTACAGAATATATTCATCGGGAACCACTTGGGTATGATCAAACAAAACCCATGGCTGACTCGACCCTTTTACGATCATTGGACCGAAAATATCATAAAAGTCTGTGAAGGAGTGATCTGCGTTACCCTTCAATAAAGAACCGAGACCACTCCAGTAGTAGAGTTCATGAGAAGGGTTGGTGTAGTAAGGATAAAAGTGCTCTTTATCTTCCGGTAACATTGCATCTTCCACTTGAGACAAAGAACCTTCGCTGTATTGGTAGTATTCTATTTTCGCATCAAAGGAAGGAATTACTGAAGTTTTTCCATCAGAATGGTAGACTGTTTTTTTTATCAAATAATCATTATCGTATCCTACGGCATGATACCATCCTGACTCAGTAGAATCAATTTCGTTGAACAATACCTCTTCCATCTCAATTTCTGTATTTTTTTCCAATAAACTACATGAGATAATCCCACATGATAAACTGAAAAAACAACTTATTATGCACACAACCGAAATTAACTTCTTCATTTCTAATTTTCTCCTTATGGACTGTTACAGAATCATCCACAAAACCCAAAGAATTGTGACGATGAAAAGACACAAAAACATGAATATGAAAAATCCAACCATCCATCCAAATGTACTTCTGGAAAAAAATGATCGTAGACTATTTCTTCTTTTGTTATTCATAAAAATAATCTTGTTATTGAACCTAACAAATCACTTCTTCTTGAATTCATTGAAATACCGTCTTCGTCTCACAATAAAAAACTCCTTGTTTGTACTATAGTATATTTCTTACAGAGTGTCTACTATTTTGGAACAGTTCAAATTGCTAGTGTTATTTTATGTTTTTCTTTTCTTCATGTATCGTTGTGGTAAGGATTGAAGTACAATATAGTGACGTGATGCTATGTTTGGAAATGTACTTGAATGTAGGGCTACACTTTGTATAGGAGCCATAATATGACGGTTTTGGAAACAATTGATCTTTACCAAAATGCAATCAATAAAGAAGGGCTTTTCCAAGGAAAATCGCTGAAAGAATTACGGAATTACTACCGCATTGGACTTACTTGGTCTAGTAATGCCATAGAGGGAAATACACTATCTGAAAGTGAAACGAAAATTCTTTTAGAGGATGGTTTAACAATTGGTGGTAAACCTTTGCGAGACACCTATGAGGCGTTGGGTCACGCCAAATCCTATGATTACATGTTTGCAATCATCCAAAATCACTCTATTACCGAAAATGATGTCCTTACAATGCACAAGCTTTTCTATGAACAAATTGATGCAGAATCTGCAGGAGTCTATCGAACATCAAAAGTGATTATAACGGGTTCAAAGTATCCGGTTTGCCCTCCAAGTGAAATACAATCCAAAATGGACCATATGTTTCACTGGATTCAAACAAAAAGAAGTCAGTATCATCCTGTAGAATTTGCTGCTCAACTTCATTTGCGATTTGTAACGATTCATCCTTTTGTAGATGGTAATGGTCGAATTGCAAGATTGCTGATGAACACATCCTTATTGCAAGATCGATACATGATCGCCATTATACCACCCATATTGCGTCAAGAATATATAGAACTACTGGAAGAATCCCATTCAAGTCCAGAAGGCTTTATTGCATTTATCACGAGACGCGTAGTAGAAACTCAAAAGGAAGTAATGAGCTTGTTGCACATACCAAATCCGATATAGGAGCATGTAGCACCTTGGAATTTTGGAGAAAATTCTATGTCTGTTAATAACTCATAACGGACATGGGTTCATTCCTATCTTTGTAGTATCGTGCTAAGACATTGTGTTCATCAAATTTTCATTAAAAATGTACAAGAACTTCCTTATCGTCTTCGTGTTCTTCAATATGCAGGGGTACTGCCTTAAAAAAGTCTACAATGGGAACTAAAAATTGAGCATTAACAACATGTGGAGATATCTCTTCAGATGGGTCTAAGACAATAATATTCCATACGACCTGTTTCCCATGAATGTTTAGCAGGACTACATCTTTGTAGTGTTCTTTTCCCGGTGTGGTGTCACGATAAAAAGTAAACTCCCATGTCTTTTGATATCGATCAAGCCCTGTACATTTGATTTGCCACTGATGAGGTTCAAACTCATTCTTTTCCCATGTTACCGTTTCTAAATATTTGTATATCACAAAATTCAGATCCACTCGAAACTTCGTATTTATATATGTAGTTGGATGTCCCAATTGATAGTGATACGCATACATGGTTGCTTGCTTTATGTGTATTTGACGAGTGGAAGGATATATTGTAAAAGACCGTCCTTTCGTATTTTTAATTACGACCGGTTGGTTTTCTTCCTTTTGCATTTTGTATCCGAAGAAAAATGCCAATTCATAAATGTCAATATATATTTCATTTTCATTCAAAACTGGTGGATGATTCCATTTTTTTTCTTCACCATCAAAAATGGGGTTAGAAAATATCTTTTTATCATCCAGACTATTCAAAGAAAATTGAAGTCGATGATTGGCATGATTTTTGAATTCAAAATTCTCTGTACTATCAGAACTCCATTGACGGAATGAAAAATCAAAAATATCGGCCTTCAAATCATTTATGTGAATGTAGAAAGTATCTTCGGGGGTTAAAGACGAAGGAAGAAGAGCAGTCTGAAGGGTAATCTTTCTCGACCATGCATATGTTTCTTCTTCTATTCTTACAGTATCAAGTCCATCTTTGAATAAACAACTCACCATTTTTGCAGAGGGAACTCCTTCTACAATTTCGAACGGTTCTGAATTCACCCAATCGGGTTCTGCTTCTGTTCGTACGGCAAAGACATACGATCCTGATTTTTCGGGATTGCATATATGGAAGCTAGTAGGAATAGTGACTTGGATATCTTGATACCCCTCGATTGCGGGATTTAATTCCATGTTGATTGCAAGTCGAATGGTTTTGTTTTCCATATCCCATAGTGCATCAGCATATGGGTCTGGACAATGTGGATTAGGCCTTGGTATATCAGGCTTTTCAGAGGGAAACACAATTTCTTTGGGAAATTTTAACTGAATCCACTGTCCATACTCAAGCTTCTTCTGGATGGTGAAACAAAACCTATACTCTGCATTTGTTCCAGTGAAATTGGGTGACATTTCCATATACATCTTTTTCACTGCATTTGCCTTCGGAACAGATGCTCCCATCAGTAGAAGAGCAAAAATGATAAACAAAATTGTCGTCTTCTTCCACATATGAATACCCCTTTCAGGTCAAAACGACCTTTTCTCTAATTATAGGTATGGCATAGAAAAGATCAATTTCCAAAGATTACAATATTGTCAACTTTGCAAATCTATCTACAATGAAAGTTGTACGATTGTTTTACTCTTTGAGCCATTGTGGAACATGTAACAAAAAAAGCCACATGGGAATCAACTGTATTTCAACCCCCTCATGCATCACTTTTTTGTACACATCTCGAGTAACAATAAGGCATTGATAGTCCTTTATAAGATTGGAAGCAAGAAACAGAGGAAAAGCTTTGTACTCCCGTTGAGATATTTCATTGGTATACGAGACATTACACAATAGGGTTCGATGC
>CAYRWA010000001.1:0-130833 GCA_964427915.1 uncultured Caldisericota bacterium | reverse complement strand
GAGTGAGTAAGAAGAATTCCAAAAGGTTTCCATCCATTCTTTGTCACCATTTTTATGCACGCATCAGGACTAGAAGGATCAATAATTACACAATCGTTTTCTTCATACAGATAGATGGTTGTGTTTGCCATAGGGGGGGTAACTTCTACAATACTATTCATGAGTCCTCCTTGTGCGATAATAGATTGTAACAGGTCCATCGACTTGAGCAAATACGTGCATATCTTCTCCAAACCTGCCGGTTTGTATTTTCCGATGATACTTTGTGGAAAGAATGGTACATAGTTGGTCAAATTTCTGTTTGGCCAGGAGAGGTGTTTCTGCTTGGCCAAAATCAGGGCGGAACCCTTTTTGAATAGAACCACATAAGGTAAATTGGGAGATTAACAAGAATTCGTCTTGCTCAGATGCTTCATATTTCATTTTTCCATTTGGGTCTTCAAATATACGAAGACCATGTAGCTTTTTAGCACCCAATTGGAGATCTTTTTCTTCATCGCCCTTTTCAATTCCTACATAGGCAAGAAGACCCTTCTGAATGGAAGCAATTTCTATATTCCCTACTTCTATAGATGCTTTTTGGACTCGTTGGATGACAAAAATCATACTCGTTTGACTCTTTTTACAACAGGTAGTTTACTAAGGGTATCTACGATATGGTAGAGTTCGAAATTGTCTTTTATCTCTAATCGAAGGGTGATTTTTTCCAAGTCTTTCCCCGTGATGCTAGCTTTCATCTCCAATACTCGAAGATGTTCCCGGGTAAGAAGCTCAGAAATTTTTGTCAACGTGCCAGGGGTATCATCTACCCATAAAACAAGGGCTGTTTCGAAATAGGAAGGCTCTTCTTCTCGATTCCACCTAGCGGGGATCATACGACCTTCTTCTGACAAAAGCGTGCGAAGATTGGGACAGGTTTTTCGATGAATGACAATGCCTCGTCCTCTGGAGATGTAGCCTACAATTTCGTCATAAGGAACTGGATTGCAGCATCTGGGAAAAGTAACAAGTAGATTTTTCTTGTCATCTACAATGACTGAATTGGAAGGTTTTTTGGAAGATAACGAAGAGTGAACCAGAGGGATTTCAGGGGTATCTTCTTGAGGAAGAGAGTCTTCTTCCTTTCTTTCAGGTTTTTCTATTTTTTCTTCTTGCTGGTGTTTACGGAGCCAGTTCCGAATTTTGGAACGAGTACTTGGTGATCGGGCAATTTTCAACCATTCTTTTCCTGGACCTTTTGCGGATTTGGTTGTGAGAATTTTTACGATATCTCCTGTTTGGAGACTGTATGTTAGGGGTACGATGCGACCATTTACTTTTGCGCCCACACAATGGTTTCCCACATCGGTATGTACGCGATAGGCAAAATCAATAGGGGTTGACCCAGCAGGAAGATCAATGACTCTTCCCTTGGGAGTAAAGACAAACACTTCTTCTTTGAACAAGTCAAACTTGACGTTTTTAATGAACTCATCTGCATTCTTTGCCTCCTGTTGCATATCAAGAAGGCGTTTTAACCATTGGACTTTTTCATCAAAATCACGTGTTTTTTTAGTCTCCCCTTCTTTGTAAGACCAATGGTTTGCAATGCCAATTTCATTGAGGGAATGCATTTGAAAGGTTCGTATTTGGATTTCTAACAACTGATCGTCAAGACCAAAAACTGTTGTATGGAGAGATTGATATCCATTTGCTTTGGGATTGGCAATATAGTCTTTAAATCGTCCTGGTACGGGTCTCCATATACTATGTATCACGCCCAATGCAGCATAGCAATCGGAAATGGTTGGCACCAGCACTCGGGTTGCAAACAGGTCGTACACTTCCGTGAGCGATTTTTGCTTGTCTTTCATTTTTTTAAAGGTGGAATACAGGTTTTTTGGTCTTCCCTCCATTGTATGTTCTACTTGGTTTTTGGTGAGTTCATGAGAAATCATCTTCATGGTAGTTTCTACATATTTTTCTCGTTCGGTTCTTTTACGAGAAACCATTGCTTTTAGCTTTGAATACTCTTCAGGATACATGTATTTAAAGGATAAGTCTTCCAACTCCCACTTAAATGCATACATGCCTAGTCGATGAACCAGGGGAACATAGATGTCCATGGTTTCTTTGGCAATGCTTTCTTGACGATGAGGTGCGAGATGATCTAGGGTACGCATATTGTGCAGCCGGTCTGCAATTTTTACCATCACAACGCGAGTATCTTGAGCCATTGCCAAAAGAAGTTTTCGTAAATTTTCTGATTGCCCTTCTTCTTTGGTTTTAAACTCAATATTTTGGAGTTTTGTTAATTGGTCGACCAACCCAGCAATATCTTCGTTAAATAGCTCTTGTATAGTCTCTTTTTGGGCCTCGGTATCTTCAATAGAATCATGCAACAGTCCTGTAATAATCATACTTGCATCAACATTGTGATTGGCTAGAATAATAGCTACTTTTAAGGGATGGACGATATAGGGGTCGCCTGATTTTCGTTTTTGACCTTCATGGAATCGTCTAGCAAAAAAGTAGGCTTCTTCAATTCTGGCCAAATCTTTTTGATTCATGTATTTTTCAATGATTGGCCGTAACTCATTTTTGTAGATTACATTGCCAGTATCTTGTTCCATATTTTTTACTTTCTGTTGAAAATTCATATCCTAGGTATAATGTTAATAAAAAGCATTAATGAACTATTATGATGAAAACAGAACAAATAGAAAGACCCGACAATAGATTGATCCCAAAAAAAAGACGATTGTATCGAATTCCCGTTGCTGTATTGCTTGGTTTGCTTTTTTTATGTGTTCTGCCAATCGACATTGCTCATGCCCCCCATCATAAAAACCCTCAGTTAGTGGTGTTTCAAAAGTCTTTTTTGCAATGGACTTCTCATGAGATCACTCTTCAATATTCTGTCGATGGGACTAAAGAACGCTCCGTGGTGACAGCAATTCATGCTCCATTTCGCATTAAAAATCTTGAATTTTCGACACAATTCCCGCCCTATATGGTGGGTATGATTCGTGCATCTGTACAACTAGTTGATCCTGCTCGAAACGAAATAAACTGCCATTTGTGGTTCCGCATTTTTCAGAACACAGATGTTATGGTATTCATAGAATATACAAATGAGATGGAGAGAAATTTTCCTTTGCACTATAGTGTTCGCTATATGGATGAAAACTTGAATATGATGGAAAATGATGCGAGTCCTGATGTGCATGTATTTCGGTATTCTCATGAATCCTACTGGGAAGAGTCGACAACCCTGTCCTTGCTTCCATCAGAAGATGGCACTTCCATGGGAGAGGCAATGTTTGGCCAATTCATGAATCATCATGAAGCCACCTCTTCTTTTTATACGGGTCGAGTGTTTCCTTATCAAATCCTCGATTATGGTATTTACCAGCATATTGATGACGTGGAAACGAGTACCTATTCAGAAAGGAACGACCGCGGAGAATGTGTTCTTTCAACTCATACCACTTTAATGAAAGATTCTTCTTTTCGAGATTGGTTTGTTTTTTCTGCAGCACCTCTTTTGGATATAGAGTCTGCAATCACAAAGAAGGTGATGTTTATCACGGATTTCGGATTGAAAAAGGGATATTTCCAAGATGGTTTTTATTATTCCACGTATTTGTCTGGGTATGAGAATGAAACTCCTCAAGGATTCTATTGGGATTACTCGATGTATGCTCCAAGAAGTATCTTGGAATATTATTATGAAGAGGATCAACGATTTTTATATGCTATTTGTATGAATTCTTTTATTGCATTGCATGAAAATCAGAACAGGGAAGGGTATTGGACGAATGGGACTGTCTCAAAATGGCTGCGAGAGGAATATGGTATTCTGGATCGCTATTTCGATACCCGATTTTGCACAGATGCAGCGTTGTTTATGTTGCGACTTTACCAAAAGCTTGGAGTGGAGGATGCAATAGAAGGAGCTAGCAAAATAGGAGATATATTGGTCGATGGTATTCGAAAAGGATTCTGCTATGAAACACCTAATTATGGCTTTATGCTCCAAGACTATTTTGTGTATGACAATCCTGATCTCAGAGTACATGCTTCCCTCAATCATTTATTGAACGAATCTTCCTTTTTGATCCTTTTAGGCGATGTTACTGGAGAAGAAACCTATACGAATGCAGCAATGAGAATTATTAACAGTATTCATGCAACCAATGACCAGTGGAAAAACGAAGAAACAGGTGATTTGCATTATGCTCGCCTGCCATCGGGAGAATTTGGTTTGCAAGATTACCTTACCTTAACCTACCACGATTTTATTCGATTTCGTTCCTATACATCTCAGCATCTGGAGGAAGAACCTCCCTTTGTTCAAAACTTAGGCAGCTGGAAAGAGGAATTTTTGGTACAGAAGAAGATTGTTCATTCTCGCAGGTTTTCGGGCTCCCCCCCAGATTTATCGCCTCTTTTAACAAAGGACGATAAACGATGAACCAAAAACAAAATACACTAAAAAGCGAAGAATATCTTCTGCGACCTTCTCTTTTGAAAGAGTATATTGGGCAAACTGGTATTAAGCAAAGTTTGAAAATTGCTATGCAAGCAGCACAAGATCGAAATGAATGTCTAGAACACATATTGCTAAACGGGCCACCAGGTTTGGGGAAAACATCATTGGCTATGGTTTTGTCCAATGAAATGGAAAGACGCTTGGTAAAAACAACAGCTACCTCTATTAAGCGGATTATTGATTTAATGTCTTTAGTCATGACTCTCAACCCAGGAGATATTTTATTCATTGATGAGATTCATCGATTGGATAAGCGTATAGAAGAATCTTTTTATAGTGTTATGGAAGATTTTGAGATTCAAATCGTGCGAGGGGGAGGAAGAAACATCAAGGCTGCTTCTATTCCTTGCAATCCTTTTACCTTGATAGGGGCTACTACTCGAGCTGGTCTTCTTTCGAAACCTCTTCGCGACCGGTTTGGATTAACATATCATTTTCAATTCTATTCGATCGAAGAGCTTGTTGATGTGATTCAAAATGTAGCCCATCAATTAAAAATTGATATTCCGCAGCAAGAGGCTACAGAAATAGCAAAACGTTCAAGGGGAACCCCGAGAATAGCTATTCATTTGGTAAAACGAGTTCGAGATGTGGCGACAGTAAAATCTGAGAAGAACATTGGTATGGGAATACTTGATCAGGCTTTTTCCATAATGAGGCTGGATGAACATGGTTTGTCCGATCAGGATCGAAAACTGCTTCTTTTGTTGTACCAGAAACATGGAAGGCCGATGGGCCTAAACACCATATGTGCTATTTTAAGCGAAGATCGTATGACGTTAGAGGAGATTACAGAACCCTACCTTCTGCTTTTAAACTATATTGAGAAAACTCCACGAGGAAGAGTTTTGACAAAAACTGGAATTCAATATCTTACAAGAAATGGATATGTAACATCGTACGAAGTAGAGGAGGGTTTGTTTTCGTGAAGCCTTCTTTGCTCATGCACATTTGTTGTGCCCCTTGTGCAGTTATTCCTCTGCAAGACTTACAGAATGATTTTTCTGTTGTTGGTTTTTTTTACAATCCCAATATTCATCCATTGAAGGAATACTTGTTACGAAAAGAAGCAACATTTCAACTAATGGAAGACTTTCATATTCCTATGCTGTACGGAAATTATCCGTATCGGGATTTTTTGCAGGAAACGTTGCCTGTTTCTTCTTCCTGCGATCGGTGTTCAATTTGTTACTTTATTCGGATGAAAGAAACGTATGAAAGGTTTTTGGAAGGGCATTTTCAGTTCTGTAGTTCCACGTTGTTTTTTAGTCCCTATCAAAACCATCATACAATTCAAGAGCAAGCCGAGAGATTTTTTTCTTCCTCTCAGTTTGTTGTGCGTGATTGGAGCACGATGTATCGGAAAGGAATGCAAGAGGCAAGAGACCGAGGATATTATCAACAATCGTATTGCGGGTGCATTTTTTCCAATGAAGATCGATATTCGAAATCCAAAAAAAGATAAGTCTGTACCGCTCAAACATTGCAATGTAGAAACAATGTTTGAGCGATCTTTTCAACCCGTAGAAGGAAAGCAAATTGCCCTTTATGGTTTGTCTGATCAAAGTATTGTTCCTTCCTTGTTTGAGCGATGCAAAAGGCAATCCATTCGAGTGATGGTATTTACAGCAAAAAAAACAATGGAAAAGCACTGGAAGGAATACTTTGCCGAATTTGGCTTTTCTTCTGTTTTTCATGCGCGATATCTACCATTTGAAGAATGGAAAAGATTGAAACCAGAGCAGTTTTTTTCCTTTGATTGTTTTGACGTACAGGCTTTGATAGAATTCCCCATTACAACCTTATCTGCCATTTTTCGTCTGCTTACCGAGCCAGGAATTTTTTCCTTGTATTACGAAGAATCGCACCAGTTTGATCAATTTGTATACCGTCTTTTACATAAGGCTGAAATGGGAGAAGTCATTGGACTACTGGAAAAAGTAGGCTTTCAACCCCCATTTTTGATACAGAGAATGATTTTGCATCCAAAATGTTTTCTTCGGATTCGATCCAGAAAAAATCGAATTTTTACTTAGCAAAAATGATAAAATAGATATGCAATTTTTACATTTTAACAAGGAGGCTTGTATGGACAAAACTTTACAGAATTTAAAGGAAGCATTTGCTGGAGAGTCCCAAGCAAATCGGAAATACCTAGCGTATGCTGATAAGGCCGATTTAGAGGGATATTCTTTTGCCGCTAAACTGTTTCGTGCGACTGCAGAAGCAGAAACTTTACATGCCATGAATCATTTTAAAAACATGTGTGGAGTGAAAAGCACAGAAGAAAACCTTCGCGATGCAATGGAAGGTGAAAACCATGAACATGAATCGATGTATCCACGAATGATCAAAGAAGCACAGGAGGAATCCCAAGAGACTGCAAAGCGTGGCTTTACTTTAGCAATGGAAGCAGAGAAGGTACACGAACAAAGATACAGAGAAGCTTTAGAAACACTTCAAGATAACAAAGATCGAAATGTCTATCTATGCAATGTGTGTGGATACATTCATTTAGACGAAAAACCAGCAGTTTGTCCCATTTGTGGAGCAAAGGCCTTAGCTTTCAAAATGGTAGAATAATACTTTACGGTTTTTTCTTTTCTCCACTGGAGGAGTCTTCGTTTTTTGTTTTTCGAGGAAACCTTCTTTTCCGCCAGGGTTTTGAAAATCCTGGCGGTTTGTTTTTGGATGGTTTGTTTTGAGGTTTGTTTTCTGTTTGTTCAGAAGAAGGTTTACTGGATTTTTTTGAAGGAGGTTGATTCTCTTTTGCTGGGGGTTCTACTTGATTATCTTCTGTTCGATTGGACCGGCTTTTAAAGACTTTTTTTACGCGATCCTTTATGGTTCGAGGTTTGACGATGTGAATTTTTGATTCCTCTTTTGATTCAACGTCCGTTAAGGGGGAAGGCTCTTTTCCTAGGTACTCGTTCAATGTAATTTCTCTCGTGATACCATCTTCAAAGCGAATTTTCATTTTTTGACTAATGTAGTTAATGTTGTGAATGATTCCTTTTTTATCTCCTATTGTAACGGTGCTGTTGATCGCGGGGAATTCTTTTTGCATTTGTTTGTACTGATCATGTTCGTAGGTTAAACAGCACATTAGTTTGCCGCAAATTCCAGTAATTTTAATGGGATTAATTTCTAAACACTGTTCTTTAACTGTGCGAATACCCACTGTATCCGGAATCTTACCAATACAACGGCAGCAGACTTCTCGACCACAAACTCCAATTCCACCAATAAGAATAGCTTTTTCTCTAGAGCTAATTTGCCAAAGTTCTACTCTTGTTTTGTGGTTTAAGAAATTGTTCAAACCTTTTACCAATTCACGAAAATCTATTCGCTTTTCTGATGTGAAATAGATAATAATCTTGGAACCGTCTAAAACATGTTCTGCTTTTACCAAGATCATATTCAGCTTGAGTTCCTGCGATTTGTCTTGGCAGTAGCGAAGTACTTCTTTGTCCTTTAAAACCAAATCGTTTTTGGATTGGGCTGAGATATTGGTGGATGTTTCAAGGATAGCTCCATCGGTATGAATTTTTTCATGGTATGGGCATAAGTTAATAACTTCACCATAGTCTATCTCTTTATCTGCAAATTGTACCTTTACTTTATCGCCTGATTTTATCTTGATATGTTCAGGGCATAAGAATCGGTACATTTTCACTTTGATTCTTGTTTTTGCTATATGTTGCATATACAACTCCTTCATTGTCTCTAACAAGTATATAACATGAATTGATTTGTACAAATTATCAAATACGTTCCCATATTGAAACCGTTTCGAGAATTCGTACAATCATGAGTATGAAATATTTTTGGAGTCATGAACAAGAAGTATTGCGTAATGCTGCCCGGCGATTTGCAGAAGAAAGAATTAAACCTCTTCGAGCTGAATTGGACGAGAAAGATGAATGTCCTGTTGACTTAATTAAAGAAATGGGTCGATTGGATTTTATGCGTATCTTCATTCCGAAAGAATACGATGGTATGGAGATGGGTGTAACGGAGCTTTGCCTCGTCCAAGAAGAATTTTCTAGAGTATGCGGCGGAGTTAGCTGTGCCTATTCCGTAAATGCACTTGGTTCTTATCCTATTGTGAAGTGGGGTACAGAGGATCAAAAAAAGAAGTATTTACCAAAAATAGCAACCGGTGAATACCTTGCTGCTTTTGCCCTTACTGAAGCAGAAGCAGGATCTGATGCATCCGCCATCAAAACTACGGCAACTCCCTGCGACGGTGGATACCGATTAAATGGAACAAAAATTTTCATCACCAATGGATCGATAGCAGATGTTTATGTAGTTTTGGCAACCATAAACCCAAAAAAGGGGATTCGAGGCATAACAGCTTTTATTGTTGAAAAGGGATGGAAAGGGTTTCATTTTGGTGACAAAGAAAAAAAAATGGGCATCCGTGCGACCCACACCTGCGACCTTTTATTTGACGATGTTTTTATCCCTGAAGAAAACAAATTAGGAGCTCCTGGACGTGGTTTTTTAATTGCCATGGATAACTTTGATCATTCCCGAACGGGTGTTGGGGCACAGGCTTTGGGTATTGCACAAGGAGCCTTTGAAGAATCATTGCATTACGCAACAAAAAGAATACAATTTGGTCAACCGATTGTAGCACAACAAGCAGTCAAATTTATGCTAGCTGATATGGCAACACAAATTGAAGCCGCACGATCTCTCGTGTACAATTCTGCAGCTACCGTTGATGCTGGCGAAAAGAAAATTGGCAAGTGTTCTGCTATGGCGAAATATTTTGCTTCAGACGTTGCTGTAAAAGTTACCTTGGATGCCATACAAGTGATGGGTGGATATGGATATATGAAAGATTATCCCGTAGAGAAAATGTGCCGAGATGCAAAAATTACTCAGATTTATGAAGGTACAAACCAAATCCAACGAATTGTAGTAGCCCAAGAATTAGTTCGAGAATTATCGAAATAAGGAGGAGTTATGCCCAAAGTTGTATTTAATGAAGATTTATGCAAAGGTTGTTCTTTGTGTGTTGAAGTTTGTCCGGTGAAGATTATTGCCTTGAAAAATGACATCAACCAATCTGGCTATCATCCTGCAACTATCAAAGAAGAAGATATGAGCAAGTGCACTGCATGCACGTCTTGTGCCCTTATTTGCCCCGATACCTGTATTGAAATTTGGAAGTAGAGGCTTGAAACAATCCAATGTCTAATATCACCAAAATCCTGATTGTAGATGATGAACCAGATATCCTTTCCCTGCTTACCTTGCATTTAAAAATGAAGCACTACCAGGTGGAACAAACATCTAGTCCCATAAAAGCTTTAGAAATCGCCAATACAAAAAAGCCTGATTTAATTTTGCTTGACGTTATGATGCCAGAAATGGATGGCTTTCAGGTGGCAGCTAAGCTAAAAGAAAACGAGGATACGAAAAACATTCCAATTATCTTCTTAACAGCCCGAACACAAACCGAAGATAAAATAAGAGGATTTAAGGTTGGAGCAGATGATTATCTTGTAAAGCCTTTTGATTTTGAAGAGCTTGAAATTCGAATTCATCGTTTGATCAAAAAAAAGGATGAAGTTCCACAAAGTACTCTTATTTTAAGATATCCCCGTAAGGCAGCGACCCTCAAATTGGCAGACTGGATTCAAAAAGATATTGAGTTTCATGTCTTGAAAATACAGATTGTCAATGATGATGATTCTGCTGCGCAGTCCATTCAAGAGGATTTTTTGTTAGCAGTTACCCTGAGTCTTCGCGAAAGAGATAACGGCCACTTCATTTTTACTTCCAACACTGAAAACGGTGATCACTTTGTATTGTTTACAACCAATCCTGAACTGGAAAAGTATTGTAAAAATCTAATTCAGTTATTCAAACAAAACAATCGAGATAAGGCAGACCTAAAAATACTTGTTTATCCAAAGCAAAGTCGAAAGAATCTTTCAGCAGAAGCATTCATGAAGTTATTTTTAGATTAACTATTGGAGAATAAGGCTTGACTACACAGTTTGCTTTTCTAATGGAATATTTGCCTCTTGTTGTAAGTATTTTTTTAATGATCTTTGCAATCATCCTTCAGTTACTATGGTTTCGAAAGCCCAGAAAAGAAAGTAAGATTGAAAACAAGTTCGTTTCTTACTTGCGCAGTGGCACAATTCAAAAAGAAAGTATTGTCGCTTCCTTTTTAAAGACGGATCCTACTTTTTTGTTTCAATTGCTTACTAAAAAACTTTCAACCATTCACCGGAATTCGGATACGTTTCGTCGTTTTTCCGATATCCTTTTTGAACCTTCCATTTTTGAACATCTTACAGACTTGTATCACCAAGACATTGTGCGTCTTCCTTCTTATGACCACTCTGCGTCGAATATAGTCCTATCGAACGATGCTACAATTCCGGCTATGTTTCATTATTTGATTCGAGAACTGCGAGATTCGCGATCTCTTTCTTTTTTGCAGTCAGAGTTAGATCAAAATGAGATCCCCACTATGGAACGAATGGAGTTGATACAATCTCTTTTTTCAGTGGATGTTGAAGCAGCCTGGGTAAATGCTTTTTCTGTACCCTTTCAAGCACTGGAGTTTTCTTCCTTTGAAAATGCCTATGCCTCTTATTTGAAAGGTTTTTTATCTGCGTATCCAATGGGGTCACTAGATATTCAAAAAATTCCACCAGACCGTTTCGATTATTTCCGAAAACTACTTTTTTCACAGCACGACGAGTTTGTGATTCTTGGGGTTCAAGTTTTATCCAATTTACATGTGCCTGCTATTGAGGATTCTATTTGCAAAAGACTGCTACAAGAAGGCAACACTACCATAGTTCTTACCCAATGCTTAGAAGGGCTTCGATTGGTCGGTAGTGATAGGGCTGCAAAAATTCTCTTTGATTATCTGCAAAACACTACTGTTCATAGTTCTTCTCAATTGCTTCAAAAAGTTTTTACTTGCTTACAAGATATGAAAGAAACAGGTCAACCCTATATTGTACTTGCTGCACATTCTACCGTACCTATTGTACGGGTGATGGCGGAGTCCTTCTTGCACACACCCTCGGATTAATGGACCTCATTCTTGCTTCCAATTCAGCCAGAAGAAAAGAGATTTTTCGCTTCCTCTTTCCTTTGTATCGCTCTGTAAGGCCAACTTGTGAAGAACTAGATTCGAAGAAGTACCGTCCCGATGAAATTGATTTTTTTACTCACCAAAATGCACAAATAAAGGCCAATTGCGTTTTCCAAACAGACTTTGAGGAAGATGCCATGATCATTGCCTGCGATACGGCTATTGCCACTTCGGAAAATATTGTAGGCAAACCACGCAATGAGGCTTCTGCTTTTTCTATGTTAAAAAGCTTATCGGGTACTTCTCATACCGTAGTGAGTTCGGTGATCATTCTTCGGATTGTATCCCATGTGGTTGTAAGACGAATCGGGTTTTCAGAAAGAACAAAAGTGACGTTTTCACCACTTCAGGAATCAGAAATTCGATCGTATATTGCCACGAGCAAACCTTTTGATAAAGCTGGTGCTTATGGTATTCAAGAAGTACCCTCTTCTTTTATTTCTTCTGTGGAAGGCAGCATTTGGAATGTAGTTGGATTTCCTGTCGAAACATTTTGTCATGTTATACTACCTCTAGGAGTTACTTGCAAGGAGCTTTTATATGAGCACTATTCTATTAACGGAGGATAACGAAGATTTACTTGAACTTATTCAGTTTCATTTAGAGAAAGAAGGGTATCAGGTTTTACTAGCAAAAACTGGTACAGAGGCTATACGACTATTAAGAACACACCCTATAGATCTTGTGATTCTAGATCTGATGTTACCTGAAATTTCTGGCCTCGAAATACTAACCTTCATGAAAAAAGAACGCCAGTTTAAGCATATTCCAGTGTTTATCGAATCAGCAAAAAGTGAAGATCTTGATATTGTCAAAGGCCTTGAGTTAGGAGCAGAAGACTATATCACGAAACCCTTCAGTCCAAAAGTTCTTCTTGCCAGGGTGCAAAAAATCCTATCCCGGTCGCAACAAAAATCTGATTTTTATTGGCCCAACGAAGATTTGTATGTGAATATAGATCGAAGAGAAGCACTACTACATAAATCTCCCCTCGATTTAACACAGTTGGAATTTGACATTCTGGTATTTTTAGCGAGTCATGCTGGAAATGTTTTATCAAGAGAACAAATCCTGGATGGTGTATGGAAAAATGAAGTGTATGTAATTCAGCGCGTGATAGATGTGCACGTAACCTCTCTGCGCAAGAAGCTACAGTCTGCCTCTACGTTAGTTCAAACTGTTCGCGGTGTTGGTTACAAGATTGAACCACCTGTTCATGAGACATAAATTACTATTTACTACTCTTTTATCTTCCTTCGCCACTCTTTTGGCAGTCACCCTTTTGCTTCTCGCAAGTTATCCCGATGCATCCTATAGGACAATTTTTTTCCCGATCATCCTCCCTGGGTTTATTATCTCTGTTGTTGTTTCTATTCTGTTTGCTTTATCGTATTGGCAAAAAGTAGAACTTTTTTTTTCCAAACATGTGCAAGAGATTGTTAGTATTGATGAGATTGATTTGCTTTCCAGTTGGCAAAAAATCATAGATTTTTACAAGCAGAAGACGCATCAACTGGAGTCTACCAATCAGTTTACTTTATCCTTAATGAACCAGTTAACAGAAGGAGTCTTGATTTTTAATCAAGAGCGTACGATCTTATTCACAAATGAGGCTATTGAAGAGATGTTGAACTATCCGCTGCTAGTGTCGAAAAAACATACGTGGGAAGTGCTGGCAAGTTATACATTGCATGGTCAAATTGATCAAGTGATTGATACAAAAATATCCGCCGAAGGGGAGTTTGTTTTAAACCATGAAAGAAAGCGGTACTTGTATTATCGGATTTTACCTTTGTCTACCTTCATTGTTCGCCAAGACAAAGAAGAGTATCTGCTTATACTACAAGACTTAACACATTTGAGGAAACTAGAGAAGGTGCGTACTGAATTTGTATCCAATGTTTCCCATGAGTTAAAAAGTCCACTTGCTGCTATTGTTGGTTTTTCGGAGACATTGGTGTCGGAAACGCTACCTTTAAAACGACAACAAAAATACTTGCATATTATTGAGAAAAATGCTCAAAAAATGGCAACCATTATCCATGATTTATTGATACTGTCTCGACTGGAAAACGCCAACCAAATGACGAAAACGATTTTTCCTTTACGCCGAGTATTAGAAGAGGCAAGGAATAGTTGTCAGAAAGAGGCACAACAAAAAGACCAAAGTGTAATGCTTTGCATAGAACCCACTACACTGGAAATAGAAGGAAACGAATCCTTGCTACTACAAGTGTTTCGTAATCTAATTGAAAATGCAATACGCTATTCGCCAAACAATACCACCATACATGTCACTGCTTATGAAGAAGACAATTCTGTTTGCATTGTTGTACAAGATCAAGGATTTGGTATCCCCGAGCAGGAAAAAGAGAGGATATTTGAGCGATTTTATCGAGTGGATAAATCTCATTCTGGAGAATTTACAACTGGGTCTGGCCTTGGCTTGTCCATTGTAAAGCATATCATTCTTTTACACCAAGGGTCTATCCAAGTTGAAAGCTCAATGGGTACGGGATCGAAATTCATCATACATGTGCCTATAACAAATTTAACGAAGCCTTAATATGGTCTTTATGGTTTCTTAATAAACTTTTCCTATACTACTGCTATTATACAATCATCTTGGAGCGTACCTATGAAAACGATGACAAAAGATCAATATCTATTGAGTATTCAAGAAGATATCTCGAAAATGATTCATTTGTCCTTGGATCTTCTGAAAGAATCTGAGGATTATTTTATGAATTTTCATCCAGAAATAATGGAAAACATTTTGAGAGCGGATGCTACAATGAATGCTTATGAACTTAAGATTGAAAAACAGGGTTTGGAACTATTAGCTCTTCACGCACCTGAAGCAAACGATTTACGGAAAGTTATTGGAATCCTACGGGCAGTAAATGATTTGGAGAGAATTGGTGATTTGTGCTGTAATATTGTTCGAACAACCTCGGGAATAGAACCACATTGCTGCGATCTTTTTGGGATCGATACTCTTTTTCACCGAGTAAAAAACATGCTAGCAAGTGCAGCCGAAAGCTTCCTTCAAGGAAATATTGAACTTGCCTACTATGTACTTCGCCAGGATCAAGTAGTAGATGATTTGAACGGGAAAGTATTTCGAGATTCTGTTGAGCAGATTACAAAAGAACCAGATAGAGCTTCCATATGTGTTCACTATTTATTGATTAGTCGATATCTGGAGAGAATTGGTGATCATGCTACCAATATTTCTGAATCTGCCATTTTTATTCACCAAGGAACCGAAGTAAAGCACCAAAACCTATAGCCCATATAGTATATTGACATCTGGGATCGCTCGTATACAATGGAATAAAAACGAGGTAATACTTTGGGCAAGAAAGTTTTTTCTACGTTGCTACTTTTGCTATTGTTTTTTTCTGTTTGTATGGGGTGCTCTTCTTCGTATCAAATACAAGGATATGTATATGAAAATTATTCTGGAGAGCCCTTACCCAATATCCCCATTGTCTTCAATTCTTCTATACAAACTACCACCAATCAAAAAGGAGCTTACTCTGTTGATGGTATCAATACCAGCCCGGTTCATGTAGAAATTGAGGGAGGAAAGAGATGGAATTTTTTTCAAGATGATGTTTTGCTAGACAAAGGCATGAATCATCGAGATTTTTTCCTTGAATCCATACACCCTTTAGGGTTTTTGGAAAGCGAGATCGAAGAGCCTTATTCGCTGGTGTATCGAATTGAAATTGGAAATTCTGAAGAGGAGATTCTGCAGTCTGCTGTGGTGGAATCAATACCTATGGAACTATCTGTACACATTAAGGGATATGAGATAGGCCTAGATCAAAAAAAATCTCCCATAGAAATTGTTCAAATTGGCATGACAGGATGGTCGTTAGATTCTTATGGCAACTGGAACGAGACCATTGATCCAGGGGATTCTTTGATACGGTTTGACTTAGCCTTCCAAGACGAGATGATGATTATCGATACGTTTTATAAAGATTTGAGTATTGCCTATACCGATCTAGAAGAAACGGTAGTTATAGATGACATCAAAACCCGCGTGTTTGAAATAGAATACAAAGAAGAAGAATCAGGTTTTACCAGGAATATGACAGCGTATATTATCGAAGAAGGCCCTTTCCGGGGGAATATAAAGAAGCTCATCTCGTATCATCCTCAAAAAAGCCAGTATCAATATGTTATTATTCACATAGAATCGTACAACGAAATTGAGTCCATTTTTCCTCCCGTCATCACAAAGTAACGGAAAGGCTTGAGCTATCTCAGGATCGGACGATTTTGATCATCCTGTCTTCTGGGAACCACTGCACAGCTGCTCCAAGAGATTCAGATATAAAACGAAGGGGTACAAATGTTCTGTTTTCTACAATTGTAGGTGGGGCTTCTAAAGAAAGGTTTTTCCCGTTCACCTTAGCTGTGTTGCTTCCAATTTGAAGCTCAATCTTTGTGCTATCGAGCTCAATAATAACCGCTTGTGTTTTACTATTCCACGTAACATTTGCACCAAACGATTCCGTTATGGCACGAATTGGTACGTATGTTCTTCCTGTGGTGCTGTCAATAAAGGGAGCAAAATCTAAAACTTTGGGCATGGATCCGTAGTGAATAAGCAACCGGCTTCCTATCTGCAACTGAATGATGTCCTTTTTGTCTACTTGAAATGGATGATGAACAGTGTATTGAATGATGCCCTTTTTGTCGATTCGACTAAACGAACCACCAGTATGGAGCAGATAGATGTAGTTTAGAGATGGGTCTAGGGTAATGGCAGCAGAGCTGTCAGGAGGGTTTTTAACAGAAAAAGTCTGTTGATACACTCCAGTTCGATCAAAAATGTGAATGGTATTGTTTGTATTTAAAATATACATATAGCCAGCTCGGTCTGAACTTAAAGATACCATGTTGTGAAGGGCAAGAGAGGAGGATGCAGAAGTTTCTTTTATAACATTGCCTTTTTCTCTAAGAAGATAGACCTTTTTCCCTACTTTATCAAGGACCCATAGATGATTCCAGTCGTCTAGATAAATATCAGTTGCTTCTTTCCATCGGCCATCGCTTGGAATTGTTCGAATGAAATTTCCTTTTTCCGAGTAGAGCGAAATGGACTGATCGGAGGCATTGACAATTCCAGCATAGCGTGTCTTGTGCTTGGAAATAGTGATCGCCCCAATTTTGAATTGGACGGGTATGGTCCATTCAATAGAGCCTGTCTCATCATCAATATGATGTAATTTTTGCTTTGCTTCATCCCAAGCAAGGATAAAACCTCCACAAGGACAAACACCCATTTTGGTTACAGCAATACCAGATGGAAGAGGGAAGTCTTGAAAGTAGTTACCTCCACTTTCAAAGATTCGTATTTTTTTGCCAGAAGGATTTTTAACATAGACGTAGTTTCTTTCATTGGAACCAATTTGTTGGGATGCAAAAAGTGGAACGCACTGAATGAGTAAGAAAAAGAATACAAAGAAGATAAGGATTTTTTTCATGATTTGTCTCCAAACTGGAATGAATTCTGTATGGTATCAAATGTTTTTTTGTACGATGTATAGGATTCTACTGGACACTCCGTTGTAATAACAATTCCTGTGGAAGGCTCAATGACAAAATACGTGAGGGTTACAAACAAAGTCTGTTTTTTGTTATCTGTTGTCACAGATGTTTGCAGAGATCGTTGGATTCCTTCCTTGTTGTTAACGACGATGTTTTTTACGCCACCATCGATATAATCGGGGAGAAGTTCAACTTGGTTTTGTGATTCCACCGTCGAGGTAAAGTCTTCTAAAGAAAGAGCAACAGCTTCATTGTAGTCTACTTTTAGGTTTACGAAGTATCCATGGACTTCAGGTCCAATAATGGTAAGGTTGGTTTCTTCTTTTTCTAGGGTCCAATCGGGGGGATACTGAAAAGAGAAATATGGATTGGTGTACGTTTTCCATGACGATGGTTCTTGTTTTGTACACGAAGAAAAGGAAAGTGAAAAAAGTAGAAAAGAGATAAGCAGAAGGCTAGTCTGTTTTTTCATACGGTTCCTCCTGAATTTGCTTTAAGAGTTGTTGGTAGGCATCTTGGAGTGATATTGACATGACCCTAACCTCACCAATGGTTGTCATAAAATTGGAATCCCCTTTCCATCGAGGGACTACATGGCGGTGAAGATGTGAATCGATTCCAGCACCGGCAACGCGGCATAAGTTCACACCCAAATTGTACCCTTGTGGGTGGAATGCTTTTTCCAGCCATGTAATAATTTTTTGTTCCAACAAACACATTTCTGTTAATTCATTTTCATCCAAGTCCCGATAGTCTGCAACATGTCGGAATGGTACAATAAGAATATGGCCAGACGTATACGGGTAAAGATTCATTAAAACAAAGTTGTATAAGCCTCGATAAAGAACCAGGTTTTCAGCATCCTTGTTGGCTTCTTTGGCGATCGAGCAAAACACACATTCAGACTCAAGTATTGTTTTTTTCTGTATGTAGTTTTTACGCCAGGTGGCCCAAATCATTTTCATAAATACCTCTTTTGTAGAGTAGGAAAATCGTTACAATATTATACAAAAATAAGGTACGAGATGGAAAATTTGTTCCATTGTGTTGCAATGTAATGTTTATCCTGTAACCCGAAAGGTGTGACATGAAGAAAGATAACAAAAGTTTTACTCTTCTATGGGTAGTGCTATTAATTTTACTATTTGCCGTAGCGATTTTCCTTATAGTGCAGTTTTCAAACAGCTCTATTGATACAGGATCTCCTACTACGCCTGATACAACAACTAACAGTCCTGTGAATCAGCCTTCACAACCAGATCGTTTTGTAGACTCCAAAGTTGCTGCCAATCTACCTGTAGAATTTATTCCCAAAGAAAATCGACAAGAAGTACCCGACTTCACTCTTCCAGATTTGGATCAAAATAGCGTTTCTCTGTCTGATTTTAAGGGAAAATTTGTGCTACTAGACTTTACCGCTACTTGGTGCAGGTGGTGCGAAACCCAGAAACCACAAATATTAGAATTAATGGACCAAAACAAAACCGACTTCACGGTACTTGCCATTGATGTTCAAGAAACCGAACAGGAGATACGAGCCCATTACCCAAATGGTCCTGAATATCCATTGGTGCTGGATAAAGACGGGCAGATTAATCAAATGTTTGGAGTACGGGGAATTCCCTTCTATCTTCTAGTGTCACCTACTGGGGAAGCTGTATATTATCAAAGTGGGTATAAGGAAGACATGACACAACGCGTAAATGCTGTTCTAGAGGAAGTCAGAAAGAACGGATAATGAACTGGGATATTCTTTCCCGACGGGCTAAACGATCTATATCTATTGCCAGAAGAGAAGCAAGAAGCGGGAGCAGTCGCTTTTTGTATCCAGAGCATTTATGTGTTGGATTGATTCGATCTGATGAAGATATTTCTAATGAGTTCATTGCTGCTTCTGTAGAAATTGATAAGTTCTTGGATATTTTGCTTCAAATGATTCAAGAAAAGGATCAACGAGAATCTGGTTCTTCTTCAACAAAAAACGATTCTGAAATTGGTCTTTCTACGGAAGTGAAGGATATCTTAGAAAATGCAGCTCGCAAGAGTCAAGAGGAATTTCGAGGACAAATTGACACAGAAGTGCTCCTTGCATGTTTGATGAAGGCGGATACCTCTGTACGTACTATTGTGCGAGAATGTGGCGTGCAGCCCGATCAACTTTTGCGAAACATTCATTTTCGAAAGAGTTTGCCTTCGACCCAATCATTATCTAAAGATCCTTCCTTAGATTCCATTTTTTTATCTTTTCCGAATTCGCTTTCCGAGTCTTCAGAGGAAGGTTCCCAACCCTCTTCTTCCCCCGATTACTCACTAGTTGATATTACTAGGCAGGCTGAAAAAGGGGAATTAGAGATTGTGATTGGCCGTGAAAATGAGATTGATCGAATATTACAGATTCTTTCCCGTAAGAAAAAAAACAACCCCTTAATTATTGGTGATCCAGGTGTTGGGAAAACAGTTATCGTCGAGTCTTTGGCCCAGCGAATTGTGCATCAAAAAGTACCCGGTGCCTTTCGTAACCAACGCATTGTGAAACTTGATGTTTGTTCTTTTATGTCTGGTACGAAATACCGAGGTGATATGGAGCATAAGGTACAAGCTCTCTTTACCTACTTGGAAAAACAGGGGAATGTCATTTTGTTCATTGATGAAATACAATTTTTAACCCGTCAAACCAAGTCAGACAATGGAACTTCGTTGATGGGCTATTTGCAATCACACTTTCAAAACCAAAGGATTCGTATTATTGGTACTTGTGATACACAATCGTATCAGAAACGAGTTGAATCTGAGCATTCCTTTTTGCGAAGATTTCAACCAGTCTACATCGAAGAACCATCACCAGATGAAACATTTAGAATTTTACAAGGGGTTCGCCCTTCCTTTGAAAAGCATCATTTTGTACATATTTCTGACGAAGCGATTCAATCTGCTGTGGCTTTATCTACGAAGTATATATCGGGAAGATACCAACCAGATCAGGCGATTGATTTGTTAGATGAAGCTTGTGCTTATTATTGTTACATTCATCAGATTCCTCCAGATTCGTTAATGGAAGCCAAGAATCAGTGTGCAAAAATACAAATTAAGGTAAGGTCGGTGAGATCTGAAAAAAAAGTTATTCCCAAAGAATACCAAGAAGAATACCTTGTGGCGCATGAAGCTTTTGAGAAGGAAATGAAGGATTGGAAAAAGGATGCCAAAAAATACACTGTGTCTAAAGACGATGTAGCGCATGTTGTATCGCAGTGGACAGGAATACCGCTGGGACAGCTAGTAGAGTCTGAAAAAGAAAAACTCATCCATATTGAGCAAGATTTAGAGAAAAAGATTGTGGGTCAGAAGTTGGCTGTTCATACTTTAGCCAATGCTTTGCGCCGATCACGAATCGGGATCAAAGATTCTCATAAACCAATGGGGGTTTTCCTTTTTTTGGGTCCAACAGGTGTAGGGAAAACTGAAACTGCTAGAGTTTTGGCAGAATATCTCTTTGGATCTCGCAAACACATGATACGTTTTGATATGAGTGAATACATGGAGAAACATACGGTTTCTCGCTTAATTGGAGCCCCTCCTGGGTATATTGGATACGAAGAGGGAGGGCAGCTAACAGAAATGGTAAAAAAGAAGCCATATTCCATCCTTTTGTTCGATGAAATAGAAAAGGCTCATCCTGATATTTTTAATATCTGGCTACAGCTGTTTGACGAAGGTAGACTCACGGATGCAAAGGGGACAACCGTTGATGCATCCAACTGTATTGTGGTCTTGACTTCCAATATTGTTCATCATTCTGCTGAAGGGATTCTACAGCTTGGTTTTACGGATGAGGATAAAGCTACCAACGAGCACGATATTTTCCTGGGAGAACAATTGTCCTCATCTTTGTTCGAAAAGCTGAAGAATTATTTTCGACCTGAATTGCTTAATAGATTAGATGAAGTGATTGTTTTTAATACGTTATCGCAAGACCAGCTACTAGCCATTGTCGACATTCTTCTGTATAGGATGCAAGAAGATTTGCAACAGATTCAAATCCAATTGGAACTCACGGCGGAAGCAAAAAAACATATTGTGGAAGAAGGATATAGCAAGGAGTTTGGTGCGAGACCTTTAAAAAGAGTGTTGCAAAAAAGAGTAGCGGATGTTGTATCCTTGTATTATGTACAGAACCATTTGAGCAAGGGGAATACTCTTGTTGTTGATCATGCCAACGAGGAATATTCCTATACTGTTTTGAAGGATTCTAAGTCTTCTTCGTTGAATCCGAAATGATGTCCAATTTCGTGGTAGACTACTTCTGCAATAAGGTCACTCAAATTTTTCTGTTTCCAAGCAGCAATTTTTAAAATATTGTTACGAAAAAGTGTTATCTTGTCAGGAAGGCAGAAGTTGTAAAAGAATGCTTTCCCTGGGTTAGGGATCCCCTCGTATAGACCAAGAATGAGCCCATGTTCTGCATCGTGGTTTTTTTGCTGATACGCATCAGGTTCATCCTGAACCAGAATCGACACATTAACCATTTTGTCTCGCAGATCCTTAGGGAGTTTTTTTATTGCCAGTTGAGCATAGACAATAAACGGATCTTCGGTTTGGTTGTTTTCAACTAGTGCATCTTCGGGTTCAGGACGTTTTTCATTCATTTATTCCGAATACTCTCCAGTTTCTACTAGTTTTTTTGTCATTTGAATCAGTTTTATGCGTATATCTGAGTTGGTAAGATTATCAAGACCAAAGGGGAGATAGATTGCTCGGTATGTACCATTATCAAAGTAGCTAGAACAGAATTTCTGACTGGCGTATTGGAAAAGAGGTTTTGCATAAGGACTAGTTGGTTCAAATTCAGGAAATGTAATATACAAACCATCTTGTTCTAAGGAGTTGTAAAGGTCGAAATACATTGATTCAGTAACAGTACCAGGGATGCCAACTACAGTTTTTTCCCGAACGTTAACATATTTTGTTTGAATACCAAAGTATTTTGAGAACCATACAGATTCATCAAGAACTGTGTGGGCACTATTGGATAAAATAAGGTACTTACCTTGTTTATCTAGGAATTCTCCGATGCTCTTCTGACGATCTTCTGTATACAGAGCATAGGGATTTCTTCCGGCAATGTGAATGACTATTTCATAGGGATACAGGTCGTGAAAAGACGGGAATCCCTTTTCTTCAACAGACCAATGTTGGAAAGAAATACCAGACGTTTCAATCCAACGGGTTGCATATTCGCCAATGCGAAGGTAATGATCTAAAAGAGACCAACCTGTTGGGGAATCGTCGATTACTATAATGGGAATGGATGACTTTTGCATGTTCATTTCTGCTATTCTGGGTTCTTCTTGGGGTGCTTGTATAGAAATTTTGTAGTATTGATTTTTGTACCCTTTGGCAGATAAACAGAAAAGATAATCACCTTGTGGTAGATATTCTGTGATTGTTTCGGAGGGATCAACTTTTGCACTATGCAGTAACGTATCCTTGTAATATACCATTAGGTAGGCATCGGGAGCTGTGCAGTTTTGAGGTAAAATGTCGACTTGTTGGACACTTGAGTCAGAAAAATAGGCATTGGCGATATAGGAGTTTCCTTTTGTAAAGTCACATTCAAATCGAATTTTCTTCTTTCCATATCGTTCAAGTTCAAATACGTAGGTATCTAGGAATAGATTTTCCAACGTGAGAGATGTTTCTTCAGTTACTTTTTCAAGGATCTCATGATTTCGCCTCATGGTGATATAGGTTTTTCCTGGTGGTAGATTGAGTGTAATCTCTCCCCCCTCATCTGTCCAATCAAGGAGGCGCTTGAGAAGTTGTTTTCTAGAAGACTCAATGCCAATGCCTTCCAATCCAAATCCTAAAAAAGCAAATTTGTATTCACTGGTATTGCTCATAACGGCAGCATACTCTTTTTCTGACGTCGAGGAATAACGAAGGAATGGAATGCATTCAGCGTTTACATCTTTGATGAGTACATCGCATATTTCTTGATTGTTGGCACCACCTGGGCCTGACAAGGGAAACAGCATGTCCTCGTAGGACGAATAAATGCCTTCCACAGAAGGGAATGCAATCATTTTCTTAGAGTAAACTCCTGCATATTTGAGAAGGAAATTGGTTCGGTAGAATTGTTCAAGCAGCATAATCATTCTGCCACTAACAATGAGACTTCCTCCATTGTCTAAATAGGTACTACAGGCTTGAATTTCATTGCTTTGCATGCCACCACTGGCGTAAAACAAAAGAACTCTTGAAAAGCCTTGTAAGTCCTCAATCGTGAAGGATTCTTCTGAGCAGCGAAGCAGTGCATACGATTGGTCCAAGCTATGCAAGGTGTTCTCATAGATAGGAAGAGCTTGTTGAGGAGGGTTTATGGTTGTGCTATAGGGGGAGCTTCCTTCTATTAAGAGAAGGGATGTTTTTTTCAAACGGATGTTTATCCATGTGTTTCTATTTGTCGCTTGCAAGCGCTTTTCAATATAGCCACTTTTACGAACAATGATGTTGTCTCCTTGGTGTAAAGAAACGGAAAAATGACCTTCTTGATCTGTGTACAGTACTGTGTTACCGTGGATAATTTTGGCGGAAGAAATAGAATTTCCATTGGGATCTAATACAACCCCTTCCAGAACCATTTCTGCTGGATTGGGCAGGGCAAAGGATTGGATTTCTTTTTGCCCAGTGACTGTTATGGTCTGGCTTTGAACAATATCGCTTCCATGGCGTAATTGTAGTGTATACTGCCCTGGAAGTAGGTGACAAGAAAAGGATCCTTCTGCGTTAATGAAAATACCACTTTGCAATTCTTGAATCCAAAGACTGTATTCATCTGAGTAATGCTTAATGGTACCATGGATATAGTGAGATTGTTCTCCTGCCTGAAGAGATTTTTCAATATTTAGGACCCCTTTTCCGTATCGAGTGTCCCATCCTTCTTTTCCTAGATCATCTCCACCCCATAAAAGAAAGTTTCGAAGATCCCATGCAGTAGCATTGGGAAAAGCTTGTTTTAATATGGCAACAGCCCCGGTAATATGAGGGGCTGACATGGAAGTGCCACTATAGTATGCATACGAATTGCCAGGCACACTGGAGTACACCATGGAACCTGGTGCTGTAATATCTGGCTTGATGTAAGGGTCGGTTGCAATGGACGTGCTGTTCCACTGTATGTTGCTGTCTCCTGCAGAAAATGATGAAGACTTTCGATGATACCCGTAGGAACCAACGCCAACTACGTAAGGATGATTTCCTGGACTGTTTGTGATTCCGTTGCCTTCGTTTCCAGATGAACTAACGATTAAGATATTACGGTTTAACGCATTGATAAAAACAGGCGTCCAAAAATCAACAAATCCTGGCATTCCAAGTGATAAATTGATGGCAATTGGAGCATCATCTGTTTCGGGGTCGCCATCTGGATCCATTGCCCATTCAATGCCGCCAATAATTTGAGAAAAAGAACCGCTTCCACCTGGAATCACAACTCCAATGGATAAATCGCTATCGGGAGCGATACCAAGGGGTGTACTCTTACTACCACCGGCAGCTATGCCAGCTACGTGAGTCCCATGAGTATCTGTATCGTAGGGAGTACTAGAAAGAGTGGCGACTCCATTGCGATCGACAAACGCAAAGTCTTTGATTTTTCCTTTCAGTTTCGGATGGGATCCATCGCAGCCAGTATCTAAAATACATATTTTAACATCCTTACCAGTGTAGCCTTGCTCCCAAATGGATTGAATGTGTAGGTCTTCCAAATTCCAATTTTTAGGAGGAAGAGAATCTGATGTGGTGTGCTTAATGATTGGATCAGATTGAATCGTAAAATTGGGGACAATTTGAGAGGGGATGGATTGGAATAAGTCCTTTATTTGTAACTCATCTCCTGTGACTTCTAGGATTGTATTTTTTGGAAACCATTTCCAATCCGATATCCAACCTTCCTTCATGGCAATTTTCAGGGAAGGTTGCATTTGTTGAAAAGAGATTTGCGAAGTATGAATTAGAAATGATTGGTTCTCAAATTGGTTTTGTGAAGATGATGGTCCAGAATAAGCAAACAATAAGTTAAATACAAGAAAGAAAGACAACAAAAATCGAAACGTTATTTTCATAAATGTTCCACCTCTGTCCGAAACCAAATTTGTCGGAAATGATACCTTTACTATATACCTTCTACTTGGAGAAAAGTTACAAATTGGGAGTGATTTTTGTTCCCGTTTTACCTTCTAGTGCTTTTTCAATGTTTTCAGGACTGGTAATTATTGTAGGCTTTTTTGTACATTCTGTAAACTGAAGACCTGCTATTATTTTTGGCTCCATACTACCTTTTCCAAAATGATTCTGGGAAAGATATTCTTTCATCATGCGAGCAGATACTTCTCGAAGTGGTTTTTCTTGAGGAGTACCAAAATCAAGAGACACATACGGGACCCCTGTCGATATGACGAGGAGGTCGGCATCAATTTCTTGAGCCAAAAGAGACGATGCATAGTCTTTGTCAATCACGGCCTCTATTCCCTGATAACCACGACCATGTCGTATGACAGGGATACCCCCGCCACCAGCTGCAATAACAATTGTGTTGTTTTGTAAGAGGGTTTGTATGCTATCCTTTTCCAGAATCAATGTAGGTTTTGGGGAAGCAACCACTCGTCGATACCCTCTTCCAGAATCTTCGACAAATTGCCAACCAAATTCTTTTGCCCGTTTTGTTATTTCGTCGAGGGAATAGAAGGAACCGATGGGTTTGCTTGGATTATCAAAAGCGGTATCGTCCTCTTCTACCTCGCATTGGGTTACAATAGAGACAACTCTTTTTGATGAAGATCCCTCGAGAAGCTGATTTTGTATGGCACATTGAATCTGGTACCCGATACTACCTTGTGTATTAGCAACGCAGTAATCGATTGGCATAGTGGGAATATTGTCAGACATTTTTTCTTGCATCTGAAGCAAAAAACCTACTTGGGGTCCATTGCCATGTGTAATTACAACTTCGTAATCTCCAAGCAACAGATCCTTTATGCTTTGGACCGTCTGTTTTACCTGTTGTAGTTGATCAAAGATACTATTTTCTTTTTTACTTCGAATAAGAGAATTACCACCAATAGCTATTACAATTCGCATACTACCTCCAATAATAATGTTATGGACGAAAAAGGGGGGTGTTCTTTATGATCAGCATCCTTAGGTTTTGCTTTCACAAGGTTGCTTCTTTTTGAGTAGATTCATCATTATACTAAGATATATAGGAAGGAAAAGTAGTGAAGTGTTACTTTTTTACTAAACAATCGTGTAGGTTGTAATGCTCTATTTTTCTTATCCTGTGTCCAACAATAGATCTTGAAGATTGGAATTTTCAAACACAGGCAGTCGATCCATTGCATAGGGATGGGTAGAATGAGTGACATAACACTCAGATTTATTGAAAGTGAAAGCACCAAGAAAACCACATTCTTGTACCCGTTTGATAGATTGAGCAGGGTATTCCCCAAAAGGGTAGGCAAAAAACAAAATAGGTTGTTGGTATCTTTCATAGAGTTCATTGCGAGATTGTTGTAGATCTTGACGAACACGGTTTAGATATTCATCCCAAGTTTCTTCCCGCAGGTGATGGAGCTTTGAAATATAACCACCATCGGGTAGCATTGTATAGTCAACCCACCCATGGAGATTGTACGAATGAGATCCCAGCGTGAACAAACCAGATTCCATAATAGAATCTAGCTCTTCCCATGTAAGGTATCCAGGTGTCCCGATTACTGAATTAATGACAAAGAGCGTGGCTTTAGCATTGTATTTTTGTAGTATCGCAAGTGCGTGCGTAAAAACTCCGCTACATCCATCGTCAAATGTAATCAATACAGACTTTTCAGGCAAGGAAATTTTGTGTTTGTTAAAAAGTAACACTTCACTCGGAGTACAAAAATAATAGCCATTGTCATGCAAGTACTGAATATGATGTTCGAATGTTTCCGGGAAAACCACCCATTCTTGTTTGTAAGTGCCGATATTGTGATACCCTAGGACCACTACCTGTTGAGCTGTTGTTGGTTTTTTGTATACAATATCAATAGGTAGTTGGTTGGCTACATGATGGTGGTTTGTGCCATGTATTAAAAGGGTATTACGACCATTTTGCAAGGGTAAATCACCATGAAAAGTCCATTCTTGTGATGAATTGGGATGCAGAGAGTAGCGTTGATTGTGGAGCGTAAAATAGGCTTCTCTGAGTGGCTGTGAACTGATACACGTAAAGGTACAAGTCGTTTCTTTGTGATAAAGAGGTGTTGACATATCATCTGAAAGCCATAGGTGGGGTGCTTCAGACGTTACAGAAAAGTGGATCCAATTTGAAACGACAGCTTTGCGATCAGTATACGTCATTAACTGCACGCGGTAGTCCCCAACAGGAAAATTGGATAGATCTGTAGTTACATTCGTATTGTTGGCAAAATATGAGATTGGCACAGGGGGGGTATACGAAGGGCTTTCAAAAATAAGCCATCCTTTCCCTTCCAAGGAATCTGAGCATAAACATTGTAAGGAAAGAGACTCTTGAAATTCATTTTCGAGGGTAAATAGGAACAATCGATCACAGGTAGCTATGGACAGATGCTTGATAGAAAGCAGAGCAAACAAGCCTATAACAAAAACAAAAACGATACCCTGGAGCAGTCGTTTCATGAAACGAACAAAACTCCCGCATAGGACACAACTGCATCAGTATCACCAGTGACTTCCCCGGAATGGGTATGGTCTAGTAACAAACCTCTCTGTGCCCCTTTTTTGGCTGCAAAGAGGCTAGCGGCTGAACCAGGACCTACTCCACAAACGGAGAAATTGTTGCGTTCAACAGTTTCAATTGCTTCTTTCCAACGAAGTGCATACCAATGATCTAGAACTTTTTGATCATCAGATAAAGCCTTTTCTTTGGATACATAGTGAGACATATCGCAAGAGGCAATAACAAAAATGTGACGATTGTTTGACAATGCAACTAAAATGTTTCCCAGTTCTTCTGTAGTTTTCACATCCTGATACCCCATCGTGATAGGAAGCACTTTGATATTGGTAGTGAAAGAAGCCAAGAGAGATAAGATTACTTCAATAGAATGTTCTTCTAGGTGTGCTTTGCAATCGGATTCAAAGTGAGGGTCTTGTTTAATCATATCACTTGCCAATTCTTCATCTACGGGTATCCAACCAAAGGGTGTTTCCCACTTCCCCGTAGGCCATACAGACAAAGGTCTTCCGATACCAGTATGATTGACCCCAATGATGACAACTGTTTCGGGTAAGGGTATAGAAGATAGTGTTTTTAATGCAACCGATCCAGAATATATGAAACCAGCATGAGGTACAATAGCTGCGTAAGCAGATTGAAAAGAAGGAAAGGATGGTTCCCATTGGGAAAGGATTTTTTCTTTCCATTGGATGATTTCAATAGGATCGTTAGGATAAAACATGTGAGGTCCAGCAAATCTCATAGGTCGGTTCATTCTTCCTCCTTTACCACGCAGGGTATGTAATAGTTATTCTTTGCAAATCTCCATCCCACTGCAATGTGCAACCAAGTTCTTCGGCCACAAAACGCAATGGCACCATGGTTCTCCCATTGATGATAGATGGAGGTGCATCTAGCTCAACTTCTCGGCCATTTACAGTGGCTTTTCTGTTTCCAATAACTAAAACAATGAGAGTGTTTTCTTTTTCATATCGTACTTCTACAACTCTTTTTGTAACCGAATCATTTCTAAAATCAATAGTGGCTTGAAGAGATTCTCCAATATATCGAAATGGAATCATCGTACGGCCATTTGTAATAAATGGTGCTGTGTCAATACGTAGAGAGGCGCCGTTAGAAAAAGTTTTTTGCGATCCAATGGTTAGCTGCAAGGTAATTCCTGCCCATATATCAATGGATCGCTCTGAGCGATTGCCACTTTTATCAATTGCTTCTACCTGTAGGGTGGATTTGCCAACAGAATCGACGCGCATTGGATGGGCAAAGTTGCCCTCTCTGTCTACAAAAATGAGTTCATTGTTTATATACAACTCAGTGAATGGTTCTGTTTTTCCTAGCACTTCAAAACTTTTCTGGAAGGTTGGAGAATCGGCAGTAGGAAAGGAAATTAGTATGTCGGGAGCAATGGTATCACAAATGATTTGAAATTGTTTTTCAGAAACATTTCCTGCTTCATCATACGCTGCAACCACAATGTTGTTTTCTCCCTCGTCCAAAGAAATGGAGAACGAGAAATAATACTGCATGGTTTCTTCGTCTTGATGGAACTCAACTTTTTCATTGTTGATTTCAAGACTATCTATGTCCATGTTGTAAGAACTGCTTTGGGGTGTCTGAAGACCTTGTGTAAGAATTCTACCTTTCATTACAAACTGTGTTGAAGATGTATAGGTAATAGGCTGTATGGGTTGCGTGATGGTTAGTTCTGGCTGAATAGTGTCTATTTTGATAAGTTCTTCTTGCAAGGGACCTTTTTCATAGGAATTCTGAGCATAGTAGTAGAGGGTTGTGGTATATTGTCCAACCTCAAGGGTCAGTGGTTTATGGTAGAGCTGTGTTTCTGTCTCATCATCAAACCAGAAATGGATTTCAAGGTCTTTTTGGTTTGCCGTAAAGGATAGAAGTGGAGGGGATGTATACCAATTTTTCTTTCCTTTGTCTCCTTCTAACAATTCCACTGAAGCGTAGGGTATGGGGGGGTATAGATACAAAGTTGGAGATTGTTTTGGCTCTTCTGTGTATGGGGTTGAAACATAGAGATGGATCCATTGATCACCTGAGGGGGGATTCTTAATCATTGCACTGCGATGAAAAACAACTGTAAACACTTCTTCGGGATCAATTTCCCGGGGCAGCGTAATCCCAACAGAGTCTTTGGAAGGGGTCGCTTCCACTGCTTCTACACCTGCTATTGTGATAGTCTTCGGATCTATATGGGAAGGAATTTGAAATACCTCTGAGAAGAGGAATTGAATGGATTCATTTGCCCGTATTGCTTCTGCTCCGTTTTGGATCGTGCATGTATAAGTCGATATTTCATTTGCATTGTTTGGATTTATTTCTAACTTGGTAAATTCCACCGTAGGGTTGACTATGTCTACGGGCTGCGTTTCTTCCCACTGTTGCTGATCAAACCATTTAAACTGCAACGTAATCGGACCTGGTGTAGGTGGATTTTGGATGCCAGCACTCTCTTTTATTAGAATATCAATCACGGTTCCAGCTACAATAGTCTGTTGAGAGCTGATCATAAACAATGAATTTCTCACTGATACAGAAGAAGCAGTGGACTGGTTTACAAAAGTAGTAGATGGATCGATATACCGCGGAAGTTTAACGTTAGCAGGGAATTGCACGTACATTGGATAATCTGCAATAATGTCTTGATCAGCTACAAAGGTAAAATGGTAGGAAGCTTTTTTATTGATGACAGCAGGAATGACTTCAAGGGTAGGCTTTTGCTTTATTATATCATACTGCCCCGAGGGAACTTCGTCACTATCTTCTGATGTGCTAACCAGAACTCTATAAGAGCCTGGTGACGAGGGGTTTAGAATGCCTGCTTCTTTGTCAAAATGAACTTCCACCGATTCACTATTTCCTATATACAGTGGTGAAAGGACAGTTACCGTTGTATCCAGAATCATTGGCATTTGACCTAAGGGTTTACCATTTACGCGAATACTAGTAAGAGGTATTTCTTGATTTTTTTTCAGCAGCGTTGTTTCAGGGGGGAATTGAACGCGAATGCGGCTGCGATTCATAAATAACTCACCCCCTCTTCCCGTGGTGAAGGCGACTTGGTAAGAAGCTTGGTGGTTTATACCGCTGGGCTCTACTTCAACAGTAGGTTTACCTGTGGGTTCGCCAATTTTGCTATCAACAATTTCGTAGCTGTGTGAATCAAAAGTGCCACTTTCTGATTGCGTTTGAATTTTCAATTCATACGTCCCTGGTGTGTCAGGGTTTTTGATACCAACTCTGTCGGTAACATGTATATAAACATATTCATACCCAGGGTTTTTGGGATCTAGCTCTAGGTGAATATTAAACCGAATAGAGTTTTCCCTATAATCAATAACAGGCAAGCCTTGACATGCTGAACAAGGGGAGGTGCCAATATAGATAGATTCAACAATTCTTGTTAACTCAGCTGTTCTTTCTGATTTGTTTTCTGGCAAGGAAGGAAGGACTGTTCCTTTGGGCCAGATTATTTTAATCCAATCGTGCACTTGCAAAGGTTTTTCCAGTTTCAAATTAATTTTGTACCCAGCCCTTGTCGATATTCTCCGGGGCTGAACTTCCACGGAAATATCTTCAACTCCTTTCACAGGAGTTTGTATAGACAAAAGCGATGTGCATATAAAAACTGTTACGATAAAAATCAGTATTTTTTTCATAGTACTAGTATACCCCCTATAGTAAATTCGAAAGAGCAGAAGAATTGTTCACATCATTTAAGGGATATAATGAATTTGTCCTCTGTGAAGGTGAACATGATAGATCAAACCAGCGCAAAGAAGGTTTGTAAACAAAGCGCTACCGCCATAACTAACAAACGGTAAGGGCAATCCAGTAACCGGCAACAAGCCAATATTCATACCAATGTTAATGACAATTTGTACAAACCATAGCCCTACCACTCCTACTACTACGAATTTCTGAAATAGATCTTTTGTTTGAAATGCAATAGACATAGAAGAGCCTACCAACAATCCAAAAAAACTGATGATAAAAAAGCAACCAAAAAAACCAAACTCCTCCCCAATTACAGCAAAAATGAAATCGGAATACTTCGTATCTGGCAAAAACCCCATTTTGGATTGCGTCCCCTGCAAGTATCCCTTTCCCTTTATTCCACCAGATCCAATAGCAATTAAAGCTTGACGAACGCTCCAGCTCTCTCCTGTGGGATCTTGCTGTGGGTTTAAAAAGGATAGAATACGATTCCACTGATAGGCTTGAAATACTTGTTTTCGAAATACCCATATTATTCCAAGAGAACTTATCAGTAAGGTGATTAAATACAGGATGTTAATGCGAGAGAAGAAAGTCATGATAAAAAAAATGGCAAACAAAGAAATGGCTGTTCCTAAGTCCGGCTGAATAGCGATAAGGCCTACGGGAAGAAGTGTAACAAATAGACTTTGTAGAAACAATACAAAAGGAGGAGAAGAGGATTCCGAGAACAACCGCGCAAGGACCAAAATAAGTCCCACTTTCATGAGTTCCGAAGGTTGTATCGAAAAACGTCCGATAAATATCCATCGTAAGGGTACTTCTGAGGGACGTATCTGGTTTTGAATAAACAACACTAAGAGCAGAAGAAGACAGAATGCATAAAAAAACCATGCACTTACTTTTACTAGATCGCTACTACCAGTTGATACAGTGGAAAAAGCTAGTAGTCCTATAAAAAGGTACAGCAAGTGTTGTTGGAAGAAATTGGTATTTTGGTACAGGGATTGTGTAGCACTAAAAATTGCTATTGAACCCCAAACAAGCAACCCTACTAAAGAAAAAAGATACAACCAATGAGGTTGTTTGAACAAGATGCGTATATTCATGGTTTAAGTTTACATCAAAAATTGTATTCTAAAACTATTGATTTCACTGTTATACTGCTATCAAGACTATTTTCATTTTGATTGTTGTGAAACATTCTCTGCAAAGGAGATGAGATGGACTTTTGGATATTTTTAATGTGGGCCTTGTTTGGTTTGCCAGGATTGTTTATTGGTATCGCTTTGTGGAAGCGCAATCCTGTTATTCTTGATGCACGCAAGTATCAAAGGTTATATATAGTCATTGCTTGTGGGGTTCTCCCGGTTAGTTTTTTCGCGGGATCCTCTCTTTTTTTTGAGGATAGTTTTCATTGGATTTGGTCTGTACTGATTTTTATAGGCTTTGTGTCGTTCTTGGTGTGGCACTCGAACCAAAAATTTCGAATCGTTTCGTTTTTTTATTTTGAAAAAGAAGAATTTATAGATGCTTTGGAAACTGCCCTAAAACAAACACGTGCAATAGTGACAGGGAAGCCTGCGGGGAGGTTTGTCTTTTTTAGGCAATACAGAACTGCTCATCAAAAGATATGTCTGCAGGTGGAATATAGTCGGTGGTTATCACGGTTTACCGTACGATTTTTCTTGCGACAACTCCCACCGCGGTTTGACAACAAGTGGATTCAAAAAATGGTTAGCCTTTCCATAAATCGTTCTTTTGATCGCGTTCCCTTAGCATGTGTTTACTATCTTTCTACAGGGATTGGATGGATTGTTTTCTTTGTATGGTTAGCTATTATATCTGTTTAAAAAGGACGTATTGGATGGCATGAGAAGAGTACCCCGGAACTTATTTGTGGTACACTTCTCTAGCTTGAATCTTGAAACCCCTAAAAATCTGTTCCAATAAAAGAACTCTGCATAGTTGGTGTGGAAATGTTAAAGAGGAAAAAGAAATACACGGGTATTTCTTTTTTATAGTGGAACTTAAACCATGCGAGCTACCAATCATAAATGCAATAGATTGACCTTGTACAAACAAGTGTTGATTTAACAAGCGAGAGAACTCGATGGAATGAAAAGACGACCCTTTCATATCCAAAGCAAATCCAGCGGCCTCTTTGTTCTTTTTTTCTTCGATCTCAAGACCTTCTTTGTGCAGAGTTTTTTCAATCATTCTTGGAGTTGGGTGGTCTGGTAAGGGAATTTCTTTCAATTCCACTATTTCTAAGGAGCAAAACCGAGAGATTCTTTTCGAATATTCATTGACAGAAGCCTCCCAAAGGGAGTTCTTTATCTTGCCTATGCAGATGATTTGGATTTTACTCATGAAAAGAAAAAAAATGAACAGCAGAATTACGAAGATAGCCGTTTACAAAGTCTTTTGCGCTCATTGCAGACTTGCCTTCTATTTTTACCCTGAGCAGCTGAATAAATCCATCTTGGCAAACTACATATACTTTTTTTTCATGGAGCACGATGTGACCTGGTTTAGTATCGTTGATGGGAGGGATTGATCCTATTGTTGCTTGCAATATCTTTACTCTTTTTTCTTTAAACCATGTATAGGCAGCAACATCTGGGGGAAATGCACGGATGAATGCGTCAATTTCTTTGGCTGAGGAGTCCCATTTGATTTGCTCATCAGCAGACGTACGTTTGCGAGCATAAAAGGAGCATTGGAGAGGTTGCTTTACCGGATGTAATGGGCGGTTGTTTTGAATGTCTTCTAGGAGTTGTTCAAGAAGTGTGATGCCACATTGAATTGCCTTTTTTTCTAGAGATTCATAGGTGTCGTTTTCTTCTAGAGGAAAAGACTCTTGTTTCAAAATAGGACCATTGTCAAGGGAGGGCAGCATTTGAAATAGAGTAACTCCGGTTTTTTGAACCCGGTGCGCTATTTGCCAAAACAATGGATCAGCACCCCTATACTCGGGTAGAAGAGAGGGGTGAATGTTGATAGAGAATAAGGAAGGAATCGTGAGTACTTTTGCAGGAAGAATTTTGCCATAGGAGGCTGTTATAAAAAGGGCAGCGTTGCAATCTTGAAGACGGGTTAAAAACGATGTATCTTGCAGATTGATTGGTGTAATAACGGGCATTGACAGAGACGAAGCAAATTGTTTTACTGGACTGGGTTGTTTTTTTAAGCCTCTTTTTTGAGTTGTATCGGGGAGGGTAACGACACCTTTTAGTTCGGTGTTACGGTAGGTCCATTCTAAAAATGGTAGCGAAAAGGAACTGGAGCCAAAGAAAACCGTTGATATTGTCATTGCATTTGTTCTTTGTACTTCTGTAAAAGCTGAGAAGGAATTTTCTCTCCTTTGATAAATTCTAATTGATCCAGCGCTTGAATATAGTCTGTAAAGAAGATTCCATTTAAATGATCTATTTCGTGTTGAATGACTCGAGCAGTAAAATCATCTGCTCGAAACATCTTTTTTTTACCTGTCTGAAAATCCAAGGAAGTATATATAATTCCTGTAGAACGTTCAACGGAACCGTAGGTTCCGGGAACACTCAAACAACCTTCCGTATCAAAATGCGATCCTTTTTTTGATACAATTTCTGGATTGATCAGATAAAAAAGGTGATTTTCAACAGGTTCTACAACGGCAATACGTAAAGAAATGCCTACTTGAGGGGCTGCTAAGCCACATCCTTTGATTCGGTTGTTTCTCATTGTGTAGACCATATCTTCTACGATTTTCTGAATTTTCGCATCTATTTTTGTGACGGACTTCGCTTTTTTTCGTAACAATGGATGACCATATGTAATAACTTGCAACATTCCATTACTCCAAATTTCTACTATAAATACGGATGCCGCTTTCTTTGTTGAGGGCATCCAATAGAGGGGCAATCTTTTGGTGAAACTCTATCACATTTTCACTTCGATATATTATACTCGATTGAAAAATCCCGTGGGGACTTTTTCCTACTAGTACTTTGTCACTCACTATAATTATACCATCTATAGCACGAATTTGTTCCCGTAACTCCTGTGTTTTTTGGATTACGATCTCTTGGCTTTTATGATGTATTGAAATTTCCATCATATCAACAAAAGGTGGGTAGCCAAATTGGTTTCTTGTTTGCAGCTCGGTTTCATAATAGTCTTGTAGGGTCTTTTTATGTATACACCGAAACAACTCGCTTTTCGGTGCGAAAGTTGGGATTACAATATGCTGAGAGTGGTGCTTATTGAAACCATGTTCATACATGTGTGAGATCGACTGCAATACTTTTTCTTGGGATGAAAAAGAGGGAGTGTTCAGCAAAGAATCAATTTCCACAAATACAACCAGATGAACGGTTTTCAGATCGACCTCTTGGAACACTTTTTGGGTTCCAATATACAATGTTGAGGAAGCAACCTCTTCGGGTGAATGTGTAGGAAGTGAACGATCAATCCGAAGAATTCGTGCAGCGGGAAAATGTGTTTTAGCGAACTCTTCTATTTTGCTTGTTCCCGGGCTTCGCAAGGCAATCGTGTTGTGGTGGCATTCTGGGCATGCATTTTTTCTTGGGTTTGCTTGACCGCAGTATCGACATGTTAGTTTGTTGGTTAAGGGTTGGTAAGATAAGGGAACACCACATAACGGACACTTCATAACGTACCCACAATGCGTACATATTGATAGATTGTAATATCCCTTTCGGTGCATGTAGAGGAGAACTTTTTCTCCAGATGCAAGGGTGTGTTGAATCTTTTTTTGTATAGAAAAAGGAAGTAAGGAGTACCCATGGTCTACAATTTCCTTTTTCATATCGAGAAATTGAATTGTTGGTGCAATAAGATTTTCAGGATCTTTTTGACGGGGGAGAGAGATATGTTGAAAATTGCGTCTTCGCAGTTCAGAATATGTGAAGACCGAGGGTAGATAACTGCCAAAAACAATCTGTTCTGATAGCTCTTGATGTCTCATCAAAGTGGTTTTTTCAATATGGATATAGAAGGGTACTTCCAGGTGGTATTCTGGTGATGTTGAATCCTCGATAACAATGAGCGAATATCTTTGTTTTGGTTCAAAAATTCGATCTCGCGTTCCTATCTCCACATAGGGCTGCTTTTTAAAAAATGTATTGTAGGCTTTTTTTGATGTTGCATTGGGGACGATAATGAGAACATCTTTTTCATGAAAATGTTGGTGGATGTACTGTTTATAGAAGCTCATTCGAAGAAAAGGAGAAAGCCCGTTAAGCAGGCATACTGTGGGATTTGTTTCGATGGCATCTACCGATGAAGATGTTTCGGAAAGAGTGGTTTGGGGAGGTTGAAAAATTTTATCTACAATCCCCACGGTTTCCATTTTTTTTAGAACCGTGGAATTTTTTCGTATTTGTAATGCTTTTTGAATTGCAGAAGGAGTGAAACCTTGTGGGTGCTTTTGGAGGAAACTTCGCAATGCTTTTTCTTGTTTGAAATACTGCAACTTGTCGAGTTGATCGAAATGAATTTGGTACAATGTTTGCGGATTCCACTGAGCAGCAAACAAGCCTGCTCGAAGAAAAAGGGAGTGGATTGGTATAAGGTTGTACATGGATACCAAATGGAAAAAAGAAAAATGGTGATGTGTGATTTGAGGTTCTTTTGTTAAAACGCAGTGAATATCTTTTGGTATGTCCGTTGAGCTAGATAAAGAATCTTGTTCAAAAGAAGATGTTTCACCAAGTACAATGCCTTGGCGTATTTGTTGGATAGAACCAAACGGAACAAGAACGCGAGAGCCAAATGGTAGGGTTTCATGAGAAGTGTATGTAAAGCATTGGCCAGAGAAGGAGGGAAAGTTTTTTACAATGGCTTGATAGTAGTATTTTTTTGACATATACGCCGATATGAAAAAAGCCCGGGGAAAATCCCGGGCTTTTCATTAGTGGTATAGTATCTTTACATGATTTCAGGGTCTGGATACGTTAATGTGATGGTTTGAGTAGTACCATCCCATCCAATTGCACACCCTAAATTTTCAGCTACAAAACGTAAAGGAAGAACGGTTCTTCCATTTACTACCGTAGGGGAGAGATTGGGAGCATTTACATCAATGGGGGTAGGAACATCGTTTACTTCCGCAATAGGTTTGCCAATCCAAAGCTCGATAATAGTATCTCCCTGGATTAGAGTAATTTTTCTTTCTGTTCCTTCCCATCCAATTTCGGCTCCAACAGATTCTGCTACAATACGGATAGGAACTAATGTACGACCGGAGTTTTTGTCAACAAAAGGAGCTGCTTCAATTTCAACTGGCTTGTCGTTAACAATAACTGTTTTATTCCCAATTTGAAGCTTTAAAACAACTCTTTCAATATAGGTTACAGTAAGCGTCTCTTTGGTTTCGTTTCCAGCAAGGTCTTTGGCGATAATGACAAAGTCATTTTCGCCCACAACAAGAGAAACTTCATGGATGAAGGAACCATCTTCTTCAACGGTTACTTCTTCCTCGTTAATAGTGACAGAAGCTTCTGGTTCTGTTTTACCTTCAATATTGATGATTTCATCGGCAACAATACCAATTTCGGTTACTTCTAGGAAAGGAGGTTCTGTGTCTTCTTCAGTTACTTCTACTTCAAGTGGGTGAATGTCTGTTTTAATGTCAGCGCCGGCAGGATCTTTGACGTAGACGTTTTTGATATTGAATTTGTAAGTTCCCATTTCAAGAGCTTTGAAAACAAACTGAATAATGGTGCCCTCACCATCAACTCCTTCAGATTCTCCGGTGCGAGTAATACCAAAAATGATCACCCCTTCTTCTTTTCTATCGTTATAGACAGGAAGGGTTGTTGTCTTGCCTTGTTCTAAGAAATCGCCTTCTTTTACACTGACCAGTTCAAATTTATCTTTTTCATACAAGGCATCAAATCCGATAGCCCATACATCATCAGCATCTTCAATTGTATATTGAATAGTGAATTCTGTACCAATGTAAATATTGTCTGCATCTGTTGTAAGCCGAATAGACGCTTTGGATGCAGCAGTGACATTAGAAAAAGATGACATAACTGAGAAGCACAAAAACAATACTAATGTAGCTGATACTATTTTTCTCATTAAATCCTCCAGAGGAATGGAGATGAGCGGATTCGAACCGCTGACCTCCTCGGTGCAAGCGAGGCGTTCTCCCAGCTGAACTACACCCCCATTATAAAAAAAGCAGTTATGGTGGGCCTCCCTGGATTCGAACCAGGGACCTCATCCTTATCAGGGATGCGCTCTAACCAACTGAGCTAGAGGCCCGAACAATTGCCCTTTTGAATATATGTAAAAAATTGTGAAATGCAAGCAAAAATTATTTTGAGCTTCTAATTGATGAAAAAACATGTATAAATATGATGTAGCTAATTAATGCTGGGTTCTAGATGCAAGAATTTTGGGTGGTACATATATGAAAACAAAAAAGTGGTTGTTTCTTCTACTCGTTGTTTTGCTTCTTGTTGCTATTGTATTTTATTGGTTTTATTCTCTTCACTTTGCAAAAAAAGCGGAAGGAAGCACTCTGTATCAAAACCCTATTTTGCGAATCCAATTTGAGTACCCATCTGAATGGACTGCACAACCTTCCGGGCATATTCAAGGCTATCCTACTCAATACAAAGGAAAAAGTGGCTTTTTTGTTATCAATGCATTGCCTTTGCACGAAGACTTATCTTCAACTGTTGAGTGTGTCCTGTCCGATAACTGTCTACTGTTTGGAGAGCAACCAAAAAAAGAAAAATGTATTGTTCAATCCAGAATTGGTTATTATATTTACCCTGACGAATCACTGACTATTGGAGAGGATCATCCCGTGTGCTATGTTACACAATTATCAAATCCTTCGTATTACAATGGCAAGACATGTTCTGTTTTGGTTATTTTTTCTGATGAAGAACACGTCCATGAGTTAGTTAATACTTTAGAGCCTTATTATCCTTACTAGTGTATGATGAAGAACCCCTCATTTTCTACTGAACCACCGCACCGATACCCCCCTGTTTTATTTGTTGCCTTAGGTGTCATGATTCTTTATACATTTCTTCTTCTTTTCGTAGCCCACACTACGTTTTTACCAAAAAGTGTGTCCTATAGTCTGGAACTAACCCAGAATCGTATTCCTTTTTTAATCAAAGAGCAGGACCCTCTGCATGAAACTAGAAAAGTGCTTTCATTGGGAGTTTGGGACCTTGATCTAAACAATCTTACCCGTGATAATTCATCGATTGGCTATATTGAAGGAGACTGCATTGTGCGATGGCAGGGACATCGACGAATATTTGTTACTTCCAAAAACAAAGGTGGTAATTTATACGTTCAAACGACCAATCCCTTTTTTGAAATCATTGAGTTTCAGGCTAATTTCCCAGAGGAAGCTCAAATTCTCGATGATCCTTCGTCGGATTTGTATTATTTGCTCGATCGATCGGTTGTTTCTGATGAATATTTTGTCGAGATGTGGCTTCGCAATAAAAAAACTTCGGTTGTGCCTCTTTCTTTTGAGGAAAAAAATTCTTCTGTCTCTCACTTTGTTCCCCTGTCATTGACGTGGAAGAATAAAACACCATACCTTGTTGGTGAGGGAGTTATTGAGAGAGTACGATATCTTTTTACAGGATCTCTAGAAAACAATCGTTTTCTACTGAAGAAACATACCGAAAGTATATTAGACTGGAGTCTTGATGAAAGAGATCCTTCCCGGGAATTGTATTATGACAATTGTCTGTTGTTAACGCAAAAACATCCCGTTGGTGTTCAATCGTATAGTATTGATTCACACAAACGAAACAATTTTGAAACGGTGAATAACTATATAGACATGTTTTACAACTACTTGTTTGGAACATCCGATCGCGAAAGCTCTTTAATTCGAAGAGGGATCCATCTTAGAAAACCTCAACCTGTATATCCTATTTTGGGTTTTTATGACAATACGTTGATTACAAAATGGAATCCTTCTGTGCAACGCAGGATTGAAGAACAAATGGAGCCATATTCTGTCATTCAAATGCAAGCTATTCGAGGCAATCGCCTTGTTAGTCGTATTGATCAGGTGGGGTCAAATATTAATGTATACTCAGCCTTTTCTACCAATGAATTTTTTTCTGAGAAATGTGATATATACTTGGATCAATGGATTTTACCAAATCAGCAGGGAGGTTTTTAAAAACCTTACAATAAGCCACCGTATTTCGATGTGTTTTTTTTTAAAAATCATACTATATTGTTTGTTGGATTTTTGAATCCGTATTGTATGAAAAATTAGTTATGACCGGAGGTTTTCATGAAAAGAATTCTTGTTACTGGTGCTTTGGGACAAATTGGAACTGAACTTTCTTTGGAATTACGAAATGTGTATGGAACAGATTCTGTTGTGGTATCGTATATTCGCGAAAGAGCGAATGAAATACTCGAAGAAGGTCCTCATGAAATTATTGATACAACAGATGCAAGCAGACTTAGAGAAGTAGTGAAGAAATACAATATCAATCAAATCTATCATATGGCTTCCATTCTTTCTGCAAAAGGGGAAAGCAATCCTCAGTTAGCATGGGATGTGAATATGAATGGTTTGTATCAGATTCTTGAAACGGCTAGGGACTTCAATTGTTCTGTTTTTGTGCCTAGTTCTATTGCTGCATTTGGACCAAGTTCTCCAAAAGACAATACTCCACAGGATACTATCCAAAGACCTACCTCGATGTATGGTGTAACAAAGGTAGCTGGAGAGATTCTTTGTGATTACTATTATCTTAAGTATGGTCTTGATAGTAGGGGATTGCGCTATCCTGGAATTATTTCTTGGAAAACCCTTCCTGGGGGCGGAACGACTGATTATGCCGTAGATATCTATTATCAAGCGATTCTAAAAAAAGAGTATACCTGTTTTTTGAAGGAAGATACCTCATTGGATATGATGTATATGCCAGATGCCGTAAGCGCATCCATTAAACTAATGGAAGCAGATCCTTCACGGCTGATTCATAGAAATGCTTTTAATGTGACAGCTATGTCAATGACCCCAGCAAAATTAGCGGATAATATTAAAAAGCATGTCCCCGAGTTTGTTATGAATTATGAAATTGATCCTGTCCGTCAGAGCATTGCTGATTCATGGCCCAATAGTTTAGACGACAGTGCTGCCCAAAAAGAATGGGACTGGAAGCCAGAGTTCACAATGGACATGATGACACAAGACATGTTAGATAATCTTCGAAAAAAACTAGCGTAGGAGGAACATATGTCTATCAAAAGGTTAAATCAGACACTCGGAAACGAGATTGAAGAACTGAAAAAAATGGGGACAGCTAAAAAACCAGAAATGGTGATTTATGATGTCATTAAAGCTACAGGAGACCGTGGCCCCAGATTTAAAGTGAAAGGGTATGATCAAGAGTTTATTAAAATGAACTCCAATTCCTATTTGGGTTTATCCCAAAGAGATGACTTAAAAAAGGTCGAAGAAGAAGCCACTGCAAAATATGGCCTTGGACCTGGAGCTGTTAGGTTTATTTCTGGATCCTATGACATCCATTTAGAACTAGAAAAAGGTTTAGCTGGATTCCACGGAATGGAAGCAGGAATGCTTTTTAGCTCTGCCTATATGACAACCTTAGGCGTGATGGCTTCGATCATTTCTTCAGACACCATTGTGGTTAGCGATGAGTTAAACCATAACTGTATCATTAATGCGATGCGAATGGCAAGACCAAAGGCAAAGCATATCTATAAGCATTTGGATATGGAAGATTTAAAGAATTGCCTTGAAAAATCTAAAGGGCAATGCGATCGAGTCATTGTCGTTACAGACGGAATTTTTTCTATGCGCGGCGACCATGCTCCCTTGGATGAAATCTCTACCATTTGTGACCAATTTGATTCTCATTTTAAAGATGGTGTTGTTCTTGTAGTAGATGACTCTCATGGTGTAGGTGCTTTTGGCCAAAACGGCAAAGGAACAATTGAATATACAAATGCCACGGGCGTAGATGTTTTAATTGGAACCCTTGGGAAAGCATTTGGCGTGAATGGTGGATATACCGTTACCTCAAGTACGGTTGTTGAATATCTTCACCAAAAAGCTCCTACGTATATTTATTCCAATCCTATATCACCTGGGGAAGCGGCAGCTGCTCTTAAAGCCTTGGAGATTTTGAAAAGCGAAGAAGGAAAGGGTATATTAGCCCATCTTCGTACTATGACTAAAAAGTTCAAACAAGGGATTGTTGATATTGGATATGAAACTCTTCCAGGAGAACACCCAGTAGTACCTTTAATGGTGCGAGATACGAAAAAGACTTCTGAAATTGTCGCTTTTTTGGAGAAAAATGGTATTTTGGCTACCGGATTAAACTATCCTGTAGTACCCAAAGGAGATGAAGAAATTCGTTTCCAAATATCGGGTGAGCATACTGCATCCGACATTGATACCGTTTTGTCTGTGTTAAAAGAGTATCAAAAGCAGAATGGGTAACTGGAAACACTGCTTTATTGCTGTTTTTATATGCGTTTTGTTAGCTGGATTCTCAGGCTGTAGCTCAAACCAGCTTGTTAAAGTGCCCGATCTTCGCGGAATTGAACTCCATAAAGCAGAAGAGATCATTGAAGAGTTGGGCCTGGTTTTGAAAGTGAAAGACTCCACCTACTCCTCGTCGGTACCACAAGATATCATTCTAACTCAAGTTCCCTTTCCTTCTACTGAAGTGAAATACGGGCGATCTGTTTCTGTAAAAATTAGCAGAGGGAGCCCGGTTATCCTGTGTCCTGATTTTGTTGGAAAAACCTACGGGGAAGCGATGGAGATGGTTCACAATGAAAACCTTTTTGTTCGTGAGATTCATGAAGTAGAATCTTTTCATGCTTCTGACCAAACCGATGAACAAAATGAAAATACCGAGAGTGCTGATGATACTGAAAGTGTCTCTGCGCTTCTCAGCAATATGGCCCCAACTGTTTCGTTGGGGCACATTTTGTCCCAGACTCCATCACCTGGAACTGAAATGAAACCTGGACAAGGAATAACTCTTACTGTCTATCTTCCTTCATTGCCTCGTGTTCCCAATCTACTTGACTCCCATCTGGAGGATGCGAAGTATATTATAGCCCACAGCGGGTATACAATTGGTACCATTACATTTAAACCTAGTACTGCATTTTCGCGAGGAGTAGTATATATTCAAGAACCAATACCTGGCTCGCCTGCAGAAAAAAACTCCTCTATCAATGTTGTGGTGAATGAAGAACTTATTCAAAAATCGGTAGGATCGGAGTAAGTACTATGTTGGTAGGAGCATCACTTCTATCGTTGCCTTTGTTTAGGGCAAACAATGTTCTACAATCACTTTCTAAGGCTGGTATTGATTACTGGCACATTGATGTGATGGATGGAAACTTTGTTCCCAATCTCGCCCTCAATGCAATGTGGGTACAATCCATCAAAGAGGAATACCCTTCTATTCCTCTGGATGTTCATTTCATGACAACCGAAAAAGCTCTACAAAATGTAGCTAGCTCGTTTTTAGATACATCTCCTTTGTGGTTTTCGTTTCATAATGAATCTATTTCTTTGGTGGATTCTTGGATACAATCTTGTAAAAAAAAGGGTATTCAACCTGGTTTAGCAATTTCTCCAGAAACTAGCATTGATACACTCAAACCTTATCTTTCGTCTTTGTCGTTTGTTTTATTGATGAGTGTTGAACCCGGTTTTGGAGGCCAACAATTTCGAAAAGAAACGTATTCCAAGATTGAGGCATTGCAAAACTTGCGAGCTCGCATGAGTTGTTCATTTCGTATCCAAGTCGATGGGGGTATTCAGCTCGAAGAGGCAAAACAGCTACAAAAGCTGAATGTAGATATGATTGTAATGGGTAGTTATTTGGTGCATCATCCACATCCTTCCGAGGTTTTTCAACGTTTATCTGAACTCTCATGAATCCTCAAAGGATACTCTGTATTGGGGCTGGTCCAGAGAGCTATCTACGATCCCAACTCCAACTGGATCTTGAGAAAGACTTTGTAATTGCTTTGGATGGAGGATTGAACTGGGCAATCCCCAATCGTATGTATCCTGACATTTTTATAGGTGATTGTGATTCACTGTCTTCTATCCATCGACAATGGTTAGAAACATCCAATATCCCAAAATTAGTCTATCCACCAGAAAAAGATGAGTCTGATTTTGAACTCGGTTCTCGGTATATTACTTCTCACTTTGATTCGACCATCCCAGTTGTTTTAATAAATATGATAGGGGGGAGAACCGATCATTTTTTAACCAACCTTTCTGTAGCTAAACAGCTATCTATTGAGGGGTTTTTTGTTACCTTTGTGGGGGATACGGAAACAATTATCATATCCAATGGGTCCAAGCCCATTGAAATTCAGAATCAATCCTACAAAAGCGTTACCCTTTATCCGTTGACGGAAAGTGTAGAAGGAGTTACGACAGAACAATTGCTATATCCTCTTCGGGGAGAATCATTGTTTCAGAATACGAGTCGCGGACTTAGCAATATTCCAATCGGAAAAAAATTTACTATACTACATATGCAAGGAATTTTAGCAATTATACTGGTTAATGGAGGAAAGAATGAAAATATTTGTCGACACTGCCAACATTGACGATATCCGAAAAGCTTATGAATTGGGTATTGTAGATGGAGTTACAACAAATCCTACCTTGATGAGCAAAGAAATGGGCAAATCTTCGCAAGACATTGTTATGTCTATTGTTGATCTTGTTCAAGGTCCTGTTAGCGTCGAAGTTGTCGGGAAAACAGCAGAAGAAATGTCCAAAGAAGCTCGCAAATGGTTTGCTATGAACCCAGACTATATCGTCATCAAGATTCCTATGTGCCACGAAGGCCTGAAGGCTATGAGGATTTTGTCTGAAGAGGGTATCCCCTGCAATTGCACCCTCATTTTTTCTGTGAACCAGGGTCTTTTAGCAGCAAAAGTTGGAGCACAGTATGTCTCTCCCTTTATTGGACGCATTGACGATACAGGACATGATGGTATGCAGCTTGTAGAGGATTTAGTAGATTGTCTCGACTATTATGAATACGATACGGAAGTCATTGCTGCTAGTATTCGGCATCCTCTTCACGTGACGCAAGCTGCCCAAGCGGGAGCACATATTGCAACGATACCCCTATCTGTGATTGAAAAAATGATACATCATCCTTTAACAGAAAAAGGAATTCAAACATTTGATCAGGATTGGGAAAAATTCAAAAAAGCAAGCAAATAAAGCGTCCAATAGGGAATATTTATAGTAGTTACTACATTCTTTTCTTTTACTAGTATACTTTGAAAAGAATGATGAAGGAGGAACTTATAAATGTTTTCTATGGATGCTTTCACAATAAAACTTCAGCAAGCCATTGTGGCTGCACAAAATAAAGCTGTTTCCCATACAAATCAGCAAATTGAGCCAGAACACCTTTTACTTGCTTTGATACAACAAAGCGATTCTCTGGTTCCTGCCATTTTATCCAAACTTGGATTGTCTCTGGCATCCTTATCGGAGACTTTAGAAAAAACGATTCAGTCCTTTCCTACTGTTTCTAGTAGCACCCAAGTTTATATATCGGATGCTACGAAACAAGTTTTAGAACAAGCTCAAACAGAGAGTCGATCTTTGCATGACGAATATGTTTCAACAGAACATGTTCTTTTGTCTTTGTTATCTTTATCCAACCTACCCATTGGGGAGTATTTCCGCTCCCAAGGTATAGATAAATCACAGGTTTTATCTATTGTAAAAGAATTGCGGGGTTCCCATCGAGTGACAAATCAGTCCCCCGAGAATCAATACCAATCTCTTCAGAGATATGGTAAAGACCTAACAGAATTGGCCCGTACTGGAAAACTAGATCCTGTTATCGGACGAGATGAAGAAATCCGCCGTACGATTCAAGTTCTGTCCCGAAGAACAAAAAACAATCCTGTTTTGATTGGAGAGCCCGGTGTTGGCAAAACAGCTATTGTAGAGGGCTTGGCCAGTAGAATATCCGATGGTGATGTTCCTGAAGGATTAAAGAATAAAAAAGTTGTTTCTCTGGACTTAGGTTTATTGGTAGCTGGTGCGAAATATAGAGGTGAATTCGAAGAACGATTGAAAGCCGTTTTGAAAGAAGTTGTTTCTTCTCAGGGGCAAGTTATCTTGTTTATTGACGAACTTCACACTCTTGTTGGAGCTGGCAATGCTGAGGGATCCATGGATGCTGCCAATTTGTTGAAGCCTTCTCTGGCAAGAGGAGAATTACGAGCAATTGGAGCAACCACTTTACATGAATATCGAAAGAAAATTGAAAAAGATGCCGCTCTCGAAAGACGTTTTCAGCCTGTTTATGTCGGTGAGCCAAGTGTCAAAGACACAATTGCCATTTTACGAGGACTTAAGGAACGCTATGAAGTCCATCATGGAGTAAAAATTCGAGATTCTGCCATTATTGCTGCAGCAGAATTATCAGACCGGTATATAACAGATCGATTTTTGCCCGACAAGGCCATTGATTTAATTGATGAGGCCGCATCAAGACTTCGCATGGAAATTGATAGTTCTCCTATTGAATTGGATGAAATTGATCGAAAAATTCGACAATGTGAAATTGAGAAAAAAGCTTTGGCAAAAGACAAAGATAGAGAATCGAAAAAGCGGATTGCAGTCATTGAAGAACACTATCGGGAATTAAAACAGAAAGCGGATGCATTACGTGTACGCTGGGAATCAGAAAAAGAAATTCTGAACCATATACGAGAGTGCAAGGGCGACATTGATCGAATGAAAAATGAAGAAAAACAAGCTGAAATGAGTGGAGATTGGGATCGCGCAGCGGAGCTTAAATATGGAAAGATATTGCAAAAAGAAGAAGAATTGAAAAAGTACAGCGATAAATTAGAACAAATACCAGATGACAAAAGAATGGTTGTAGAACAAGTGACTGACAATGACATTGCAGGAGTTGTTTCTCATTGGACAGGCATTCCTGTTTCCAAACTGGTAGAAGCTGAAACAGAAAAACTAGTGAAAATGGAATCAAGATTGCATGAACGTGTTATCGGGCAAGATCAAGCAATTCATGCAGTCGCCAATGCAGTGCGAAGATCTCGAAGTGGACTGTCAGACCCAAACAAGCCCATTGGCTCTTTTATGTTCCTTGGTCCTACAGGGGTAGGAAAAACAGAACTAGCAAAATCGTTGGCATTGTTTTTATTTGATGACGATCAAGCCATGATACGAATCGATATGAGCGAGTACATGGAGAAGTATTCCGTCTCTCGTTTAATTGGAGCACCTCCCGGATATGTTGGATATGAAGAAGGAGGTCAACTAACCGAAACGGTCCGTAGACGTCCCTATTGTGTCATACTTCTTGATGAAATTGAAAAAGCTCATGTGGATGTTTTCAATACACTTCTACAAGTTTTAGATGATGGAAGACTTACCGATGGGCAAGGTCGAACTGTTGATTTTAAAAACACCGTCATTATTATGACTTCGAATGTAGGGAGTCAATACTTACAAAACGTGGAATTGTCTCATGAAGAAATGAAATCGAATACCATGAAACTGTTGCGCGAGAAATTTCGACCTGAGTTTCTTAACCGTATTGATGAAATTATTCTTTTCCACCGACTTGAAAAAGAGCAGATCCATGACATTGTGAAAATTCAACTTGGCATTATTCAAAAAAGAATAGCAAACCAGAACATTGACATTCATTTTAGCGAGGAAGCTATTCAGCAAATTGCTGACAAAGGATACGATCCAGTATTTGGAGCAAGACCTTTGAAAAGAGTGATTCAAAATGAAATCGCCAATCCTCTTTCTCTGCAAATATTAACCCGTGAAATTGTACCATTTGATACGGTTCTTGTTGATTATAAGAAAAATATGTTTACCTTTTCCAAAACAACCAAAAATGATTCAAAGGAGTCAAATGATGAAAAACAAACTATATCGATGTAGAGATAATGCAGTTTTTGGCGGGGTGGTTTCTGGCATTGCTGAGTATTTTCAATGGACCCTAGATACATCGTTGCTGCGTGTTTTATTGGTTATCTTGGCTCTTTTTACAAATGGGATACTCATTGTTGCCTACCTTGTGGCGTGGATTATTATTCCAAAAAAACCTATTGGTTTCGAAGATGACCATGATCCATTCTTTCAATAACCTCTTATGAAAACATTGTATCGGTCTCGAAATGATCGAGTTTTCGCAGGGATTATTGGTGGGTTTGCTGAGTATTTGCATATCCCGTCTTTTCTTCTTCGTTTTGTTTTTGTGTTAATCATTATTGCATCAGGATACTTCTTACGATTTTCCGGGTTCTTTCTCCTTTTCTTTTTTTATGTAATGGGAATTGTTTCCATACCGATATCAACTACCATTGATCCACCAATGCAAACAAAACAAAAAGGATCCTCTCATGCAGAAAATGAAATTCAAGGAAAAGCTCGTGAAATTTCTACAGAAGAACCAGATCATTCATAGGGGGTGAACATGTCAATACTAGGTGTGTCAATATGGATATGGATTTTTGTTTTATGGATTGTAACCTTTTTCATAACAGAGTGTATTCGATTTTTTACCAATACGTTTCCAGAAGGTATTTTTTGGGGCGTTTTTCTAATCTTTTGTGGAGTCATGCTTTTAATCCACTATCTATGGCCCTATGAGCTATATGTTGGAAATACTCTAGGACAAATAAAAATATTCATTTTCATTGCGGTCATTCTTATTCTCTATGGGGTAAGAACACTTTTAAAAGGCCGTGTGGGGGCTATTGTGAATATCGTAATCATTGGTATTTTTGCTTTTTGGGTCTATAGTTTAGTGCCTTAAAATGTAGATGGTTTGTTCATTTTTCTAAAGTGTTTCAATGGGTACGCATTTGATTTTAGTTCCTCTACAAAGTCCTGATAAAACATTTTTAGGACCAATTTCAAATGCTTCTGTGACCCCTCTTGCTATCATTTCGTCTAGAGAATTTTTCCAAAGAACTGGATGAGACAATTGTTGAATCAGGTTGTATTTCAGCATTTTTGCACATTGATGAGGTTGCGCATCGACATTTTGAAGGATAGGAATTGTTGCATCTTTGAAGCAATAGTCTTGAAGAAATACAGAAAATTTTCTCTCAATGGGTTTCATTAGCGATGAGTGAAAAGGCGCTGATACTTGTAAAGGAATACACATCCGAGCACCCATTTCTTTTGCAAGTGCAGGAGCTTTTTCCATGGCCAGCTTTGAGCCAGAAATAACAATCTGTTTTTCTGCATTGATATTCACAGCTTCTGCTACACCTAAAGGTTGTAGTTTCTCACACAATGCCTTCACTTCATGGATCGGTAATCCTATGACGGCACACATTCCTCCTGGAGTATCTTGTGTGACTTCTTCCATTAATTTGCCCCGATATTTTGTAAGGGCCAGTCCTTCTTCAAAAGACAGTACACCTGCAGCAAACAACGCAGAGATCTCTCCTAAACTGTGCCCAGCTAAAAAGGAAGGTGGATTTTCCCTTTCTTGTATCCAGCGAAGATAGCATGCGCTAATCGTATATAGAATTGGTTGAGTGAATTGTGTGAGTTTGATTTCTTCTTCTGTAAACGATTCAATGGATTTCCCAAATTCTTTGGTAAAAACTTGCAAATAGGATTGTGCAATAGATGATTTGGGTACTTTATCCATCATTCCAATATATTGAGAACCTTGGCCAGGGAATAAGTAGCTGATATGTTTCATAAAAATCTCCTTATGCAAGAATACTGCTGTTGATTTTCAGGTGAAAATTGTATCCTAACTTTGCTGCTGCTCTTTTTGAAAGGAGCATGCGACTTAGAAAAATTTCAAAATAGTCCATCATTGGAGAAAGAGAAGTGTCAATTTCAAGATTTAACCAGATTTCTTTGTTCCCATTAATCACAATGAGTGAGGAGTTCTGGACAGCATAGTTTACCCGGTCATGAATATCAAATTTGGTTCGATTTTTTTCTCTTACTCGGCTCTGGCGTACATCCGATTTATCTGCAATAATGAGAACAGCAGAAATGTTATCAGTAATTTCACTGTTGCTTTCGTCATGATTCGCTATCGCTGTCATTATTTTGCTGATATGTGTAATGTCCATGTTTAATTCACGTAGCAATTGAAACGCCATGATAGACCCAGCCATAGAATGATTATGTCGTCCGGTAACATTCCCGATATCGTGCATATAGGCTGAAATGCCAACTAGTTCTTTTTCATCGTCTGTAAAAGACAATTTGTCAGCTATCATTAGGGCTCTTCTTGTAACCATTTCAATGTGATTGATACCGTGGTCTGTAAAACCCAATGCTCCTAGGTATTCATCTGCTTTTTGTATCAGTTCCTGGATATCTTTTACTGCCTGTACATCTCTTAATGTAATCATGGGTTAAGTGTCCTCTCTTTTTCGGAGTTTTTCTCCTTCTTCATATTGTGCTAGGAAGGCATTCATGAAAGAGGTATACGTGCTCTTTCGAATTGCTTCCTTGGCTTCTTGGATTAAGTGATGTAAAAAATGCAGATTGTGAATACTCCCGAGTGTGGATGCAAGGATTTCATCGGCTTTATACAAGTGACGCAAATAGGCTTTGGAGTAGTTTTTGCATGTATAGCATTGACATGTTTCTTCTACGGGACGAAAGTCTCTTTCAAATCGTTTGTTGGTTAAAGTAATTCTTCCATTACGGGTAAACAATGTGCGGTTTCGAGCAATTCTCGTAGGCAAAACACAATCAAACATATCGACTCCCATACCAATGGCTTTTAGTATTCGATATGGGTCTCCAACGCCCATTAAATAGACAGGGCCATCATGCAATTGAGGAGCAATATGATTCGTGATTTCTTCAAATACTTCTCTGGGTTCTCCAACGCTTAGGGATCCTATTGAATACCCGGGAAAACCAATTTCTCTTAGTTGCTCCATACATTCTTGGCGCCCTTTTGTAGTAAATCCACCTTGTACGATTCCAAAAAGAATTTGGTTTTTATCGTTTTCGGTGGCTTTTTTTGCCATCTTTGCCCAACGAACAGTATATTCTGTGGATTTTTGAGTCTCCTTTTGGGAGGTTCCGAATTGTGTACAGATGTCCAATGGCATAATGATATCAGAGCCTAGATTTTGTTGGATAGAGATCGTTTTTTCTGGGGTAAAGAAATGTTTTGACCCATCTCTAAAAGATCTGAATTCAACCCCATTGGATTGAATTTTACTCATGTGCGATAGCGAAAAAATTTGAAATCCACCCGAATCGGTAAGAATAATACGGTCCCAATTCATAAAAGAATGAAGACCTCCTGCCTCCTTGATAATGTCATCTCCTGGTTGTAAGTACAAGTGATAGGTATTGGATAGAAGAATAGGAATATCAATTTCAAGTAGTTGATCAACCGTACAAGCCTTAACAGTTGCACAGGTACCCACGGGCATAAAAACAGGAGTTTCTAAAACGCCGTGATGCGTTTCAAACTGCGTTATTCTTGCACTTGAAGAAGAGTCATTTGATAGGATGGAGAACTGAATCTTATCTTTCATGACGCAATCTAAAGAAGTGATGGAAGAAGGTGGTTTGACACATAGGCAAAACCCTTTTCCCAAAACGATTCTGAATCAAGCTGAATGCCTAGTGGCGCAAGAAGGGTCGTAGGATCTTGTTTGCCCCCATGTTTTAGCAGATCTTTGTAAAGAGGAATAAACACGGAGCCCTCCTCTTTGTATTTCTGGTAAAGAGCAATGACTAATAGATTGGCAAAATTGTAGGCATATACATAAAAAGGCACATTGAAGATATGGGGAATTGATGCCCATTCATAGTGGTATTCCTGGGGTATGCCGACAGAGGTACCAAAAACTTTTAGGAGCTCTTGGTGGTAGAGTTCGGATAGTTCATCCCAATTGGCACTTCCATTTTCTTGTATCATTTTGTGAGAAGCAATCTCAAATCGACAAAACATGTTTTGTCGAAACATTGTTGCAAACATATCTTCCATTTTGGAAGCGATAAATGCGTTTTTTTCTTCCTGGTCAAGACTTGGTAGAATGGAGTCCATCACAATCATTTCACCAAATACGGACGCTATTTCAGCCATGGTAAGGGGGGTATGATAATTCCAGAAGTTCTGCTCGGAAGATAACGTCCCGTGTATTCCATGTCCTAGTTCGTGAGCAAGGGTCATGACATCTCGCATTGTACCTGTATAGTTCAGAAGAACAAAAGGTTTTTTATTGGGTATGACATAAGAGCAAAAAGCTCCTCCCCTCTTGCCTTTACGAATATCAGAATCAATTCGTTTTTCTTCAAAAAATGTTCTGGCAATAGACCCTATCTCTGGATCAAATTTCATATAGGCATCCAGAACAATATGCTTGGCTTCTTCAAAGGAAAATGTTTTTTTGACACGACCAATAGGGGCATACAGATCTGCTAGACTTAGGTCAAAGCCTAGTTGTGCTTTCTTCCAGGTGTAGTATTTCTGTACCACGTTTGTATGGCGGGATGTTGTTTCGATAAGAGTATCTACGATCGCATGATCAACTTCATTGGCATGATTTCTCATATGAATGGGTTCTGAAAAATGCCTCACTGCTGCTTCTGTGTTGTAATGTTTTGCAATGGCATTGTAGGATTTTTCAAGAACGAGTTTGTCTTGTGCATATCGATGAAAAAAAGTGTCCATAGATGTAGCTCGAATGGTCGGATCAGGATGGAGCCTTAGAGAACGAACTTGAGAACCAGTAAGAGTTTGTTGCTTGTTGTCGATAGATATGTGGAACTCATACCCATTTGTAACGGCATCGTATAAATTTGCGAATGCACCGCGAGAAGAATTTGAAAATGTGGACAGTAAACGCTCTTCACTTTCACTTAATATATGATCTTTCGAATCGATCAGAAGGGAAAGAATATGCTCGTAATCATGGAGCAATTCACTCTTTAAAAGTGTTTTTAAACGATCGATAGGGAGCTTCGATAAAAGGGGTTTCCAAAAAGACAAGCTTGACTCAATTTCAGTCATTGCATCCATGGCTTTGGAGAAAAGCTTTTGAGCTTTTTGATCTGCCGTGCATGAAGCATATGATAGATTGGCAAATTGAAATGCTAGGTACGCTTGGCTTAAGGTTGCCTCAGTTTCTTTAAAAAATTCTTGTAGTGTTGATGCTTGAAGATTTGTGTTGCTCAGAAGAGGTCGATATCTTTCATGGAGTTCTTTTGCCTTTTGTATTGATTCTTGAAAATCCTTATATATCGCTAGATCTTCTGTTGATGCGTAGCGAGTGTTTAAATTCCACTGTGGCATAGATAGCACTTCCTATTCATTGGATTTGTCAACATTATACAAAGATTGGAGGAGAGTGCGAAAAAAAACCCATTGGAAGTTTTTCCAATGGGTTTTTTTTATTGTTACAAAAAGGTTTATGGCATAAACGGGAAAAAGAAGGGAATGAGAACCACAAGCAGTATGACAACAAGAAGCTGTAGTGCCCATCCAGATTTTACATAATCCATAAATGTATATCGTCCAGGTCCTAATACAAGTGTATTGGGAGGAGTTGCAACGGGAGTTAAGAAGCAGGCAGAAGTAGCAAGCCCTACACCCATTAACAAAGGTGCTGGACTGCATCCAAGTAAAACTCCTACCTCTAAAGCAATGGGAGCAAAAAGGGCTGCCGTAGCTGTGTTGGACATAAAATTAGTCACTATTACGCTGACAATAATAAGAGCGATCAGGACGGCATAATTAGGATTGATCCCAATGCCTCCAGTACCCTGGATGATTCCTTTCCCAATAAATTCAGCTGCCCCTGAATTGATTAAAGCAGGTTTCATAGAAAGCATACCGGCAAACAAGAAAATAGTGGTCCAGTCTACAGCTTTAAATGCTTGTTTAACAGTAACTACTTTGGTGGCTAAAATAACAACAGCTCCTAAAACAGCATAGGAAACCAAGGGGATACTTTTGAAAAAAGGAGCCAAAGACGGTGCAAAATTTTTCCATAATGGCGACATGACCATGAACAGGATAACAAGAACAAATGTTGCAATCGCAATAGGAGCTTTTTTGCGGTCGTAGGTAATTTCCGGTGTAACCTGATTGCTATCAGCCAGCTCCTTTTTTTCTTTTGCTGAAGATTGTTGATCAATTTTCGCTAGAATCTTTCTACCAATGGTCACCATGAAAATGATCCCAATGATGAAGATGAAAATAGAAACCTTGCCAAAATCAAAGAAGGTAAAAACACCTCCAGCACCACTATAGGCCGATTGAACAATGCCATTAGGAGGCGTACCAATCAAGGTCATGGCTCCTCCAAGAGAAGTTGCAAAAGCCATAGGGATTAAGAGCTTTTTGATAGAAATTCCACTGCTTTTGGATATTGCTATCATGATAGGAAGAAGACATGCTGCCGTACCCGTGTTGCTTAAAAAGGCAGACATGATTCCACTGACAAGCATGACATAGATGATTAAGCGTGTCTCATTGTTTTTTGCTACACGAATGATGGAATGACCAATTTTGTCAGCAACACCCACTTGAAATAAAGAATCTCCAATGATGAACATGAATAGAAAGAGGAGAACCCATTGATCTGAAAAACCCGAGAAAGCTTCTCCAAATGTAGCGATTTGGAAAATCACGAGCAAAAAAGGAACGAGCATGGCTGTAGCAACTAGCGGAATAGCTTCCGTTAAGAAGAGGATGGCAGCAACAACTAGTATCCCAATTGCAATCCAAATTTGAGTAGTATTTGTCGAAGAGCTGGTTGATTCTGCAGCGAGAGCAATAGAAGGAATCAAAACTAAAAACAGTGAACTCAGCATGAGTCGAAACAAACGTAACTTTTTCATATTCTTACACTACCTCTTTTGCTTAGAATAAAACTTATTAAAATGAAATCATGCCTTTTTGTCAATTTTTTGATTAAATTTGACAAAAAAAGAAAAAAGAATAAATTTGTATTCGCCATGAAATCATTTCATTGGAGGTTTAACCGGGCCCTTAGCTCAGTTGGTTAGAGCAGCTGGCTCATAACCAGCGGGTCGGAGGTTCGAGTCCTTCAGGGCCCAAATCCATAATATCGATGAATATGCTACTTAATTTATACCACTTACAATTGAAGTATGATCGCTTGAATGAATTAAAACGAGAAGATCGAAAGATCAAGCTGCGTTTTTCATCTATAGAATCAAGCGCAAAACTAAAATTTTTACAATGGAAGAAAATGCAAAAATCTTTTCAAGATTCTCAGGTGTCCTTGAAACAAAAGGAAGCTTTTCTAAAAGATTTAGAGCATCAAGCAGAGGATTATACAAAAACAATGTATGACAACACCGCACCAAAAAATTCAAAAGAGCTTTCAGATTTACAAAGGAAGGTACAACTTTTGAAAGAAAGAATTGCTATTACCGAATCGGACGTTATTGAGTGCATGAATCAAATCGAGAATGAAGAGAAGAGTTTCCAAGAACTGGATATCGAATTCAGTAGATTAAAAGAAGAATTCCAACAAGAAAAAGCTTTTATGAAAGCCAGAACCCAAGAGATTGCAAAAGAAATCAGTGGAGTTGAAAAAGAAATTGAACAATCTCGAGAAAAACTAGATCAAGAACTGGTAGAGATATTTGACAAGTCCTTCTCTAGAGGACAGCAAAGTGCTGTTGTGTTTGTTGAAAATGGTGCATGTTCTGGCTGTGGCACCACCCAATCCCAGCGATTGATTGATGCTATATACCGCAAGCCAGACGAAATTCATTATTGTGAGAACTGCAACCGAATCATTGTGAGAAAGAATGATTAAGGTCTATACAGATGGAGCCAGTAGAAGCAATCCTGGCTTAGCAAGTTGCGCGTACGTCATACAAAATGATGAAAAAATTGTTTGTGAGTACGCGAAATTTCTTGGCATTCAAACGAACAATTATGCGGAGTATACGGCAGTATTGCTAGCACTTGAAAAATGCAAAAAAGATCATTACAACGATATCCACATCTTTAGTGACAGCCTTTTGGTTGTGAATCAGTGTAGACATCAATGGAAAGTAAAGAGCCCCGACTTGTTTCCGCTCTATCAACGAATCATGGAGCTCGTTCGTTGCTTTCATTCGGTAACGTTTACGCATATTCCCCGAAAAGAGAATCATGTTGCTGATCGTCTGTGTAATGAAATCATAGATAAAGTTTCAACCGATATCAAATAGGTAGCCCTTGGAGGTAGTTTATGTTTAACTTAGATCAATTAACCCGAGAATACTTAGAATCCCTACGAGCCAGAGAATTGTATCAAATAGCTCGTGAAATTAAGGTTCTGCGCTATACCCGTTTCAAAAAACAAGAACTGATTGATGCCATTCTAGATTTAAAAGATGGAAACACTTCTTTACAAGAGCCGGAAAAAAAGAAAGAAAAGCCAGCAAAAGAATCTTCTCCCAAAATCACCTCAAAAAGCTCTTCCAAAAAGGACACGCCAAAAAAAGATAAAGAAGAAAAAGAGGAAAAAGAGGAAAAAGAGGAAAAAAAGGAGAACATTTCCCCTGAAGAACCGCAAAAGAAAACAGAGAAAGCCGATGTGAAGAAGGATGAAACGAAATCATCACAAAAAGATATCTCACCAGATAAAGCTAAAAACCAAGAACAACCAAGAGAGACCCCTCCCCAAACGCAAGAAAGAGAACCAAAACAGGGTCGATATCAACAAGAACAGTCTCCCCATATGAAACATGACCATGGACCTTCTAAACCTACTGCTAAAGGAGTTTTGGATGTACATGTAGATGGGTATGGTTTTTTACGATCTCCAAAATATATTCCAGATACATCTGATATTTATGTTCATCCCTCTTTAATTAAAAAACTTGGGCTTCGTCCAGGGGATTATATTGAAGGACGGATGAGAAATCCTCGTAACGAAAAGGAAAAATACAGTGCTTTAACAACTGTCGATTCTATCAATAAAGCACACCCAACTTCCATCATTAATAGACAACGCTTTGAGGACCTTATTCCTATCTTTCCTTTGGAACGTTTTCGACTTTCAGCTTCGGTAGAAACTGCGAATATAACCAACAGGCTGATTGAATTAATATCCCCTCTGGGAAAAGGACAAAGAGGACTGATTGTGTCCCCTCCTAAAGCCGGAAAAACAACTGTTATCAAAAGAATTGCCCAGGGCATTGCAAAGAATAATCCTGAAGCCTATTTAATGATCTTGTTGATTGACGAACGCCCCGAAGAAGTGACAGATATGAAACGCTCCGTAAAAGGAGACATCATTTCTTCCACCTTTGATCAATTGCCTGAAAACCATATCCGTGTTGTTGAATTGGCACTAAACAGAGCAAAACGACTTGTAGAAATGAAAAAAGACGTTGTTATTTTATTGGACGGAATAACTCGATTAACACGAGCCTACAATCTTTCTTGTACACCATCAGGAAGAACTCTTACCGGCGGGTTGGATACAGCAGCTATCCATGGTCCCAAAAAGTTCTTAGGAGCTGCACGAAATATAGACGGTGGTGGTAGTTTAACAATATTGGCAACAGCCCTGATTGAGACTGGTTCCAAAATGGATGAAATCATTTATGAAGAATTTAAGGGAACTGGTAACATGGAACTAGTTCTTGAAAGGAAACTGTCTGAAAAGCGTGTATTCCCTGCTTTGGATATTTCGAGATCTTCTACACGAAGAGAAGAGCTCTTGTATGAAGGGGATGAACTGCGACGAATTTGGATGGTTCGGAAGTTCTTATCCAATTTAGATAACTCTGAAGCTTTAGAAAGATTGATTAAATGGATGAAAGAAAGTCCATCAAATGAGAAGTTTCTGGAAAGTATATCTCTCCAGCAGCCAAAAAACAATAAAGTATGATCGAGAAATTAAAACAATACGAAAACGAATATCAAGAAATATTGGCTTCTTTGTCAGACCCAACCGTACTAGCTGATCAAAAAAAAGTAGCTGCGTTGGGAAAACGAGAACGTTCTCTGAAGGTGTATTCACAAGCATATCATGAGTATCATTCCTTGATGCAAGAAATTGAGGAGTTTACTACTCTCAAGAAAGAAGAAGCCAATGCTGCCGACAGAAAAGAGCTGGAGCTAGAGCTGGATCAGTTGCTTGCAAAAAAAGAGCAACTGATTGCTCACATTAAAGATCTTCTTGTCCCACAAGATCCAGAGGATCAAAGAGATGTTATCGTCGAGATCCGTGCAGCTGCTGGTGGTGATGAAGCCGCTTTGTTTGCAGCAGACTTATACCGAATGTATTTCAACTATGCAATTTCCAAACAACTGACTGTAGATATCATGTCTTCTCATGAAATTGGTATCGGGGGGTTCAAGGAAATTATTTTTGAAATATCTGGATCCTATGCAAGGAAGTTTTTTAAATTTGAATCGGGTGTTCATCGAGTACAACGGGTTCCTACAACGGAATCGGGGGGTCGCATCCATACATCCACCGTTACTGTAGCCGTCATGACAGAAGCGGAAGAAGCAGACATCGATATTGATCCTTCCGATTTACGTATTGATGTTTTTAATGCTTCGGGCCATGGGGGGCAGAATGTACAAAAAAACGAAACTGCAATTCGCGTAACACACCTTCCAACCAATACAGTTGTTGTATGCCAAGACGAACGATCGAAACTACAAAATAAGCTGCGCGCTATCAAAATTCTTCATGCCCGTTTATTGGATGTTGAGAAACAAAGAATACAGGATGAAGAGTCGCAAAGTCGAAAATCCCAAGTGGGTTGGGGAGACCGAAGCGAAAAAATACGAACGTACAATTACCCCCAAAACCGAGTAACGGATCACCGTATAGGGTATAGTTCTCATAATTTACCTCAAATCATGAATGGTGATTTGGATGAATTTGTGGAAGCTTTACAGCTTGCTTGGAACCAAGAGCAGATTTCTGAAACGTAGCATATGAATACGATGAGCATTGCGGATGCCCTTCAATTTGGGTCACAAAAGCTCCCTCCAGATCATGCCAAAGTAGAAGTGGAGATTCTTTTGATGCAGTCACTACAGATGAATCGAACCTATTTGTATGCTCATCTTCAGGACCCCATTAGTGAAAAGGAATTGTCAAAGTATCAAGCATTTCTAAACAGAAGAGTGCAGGGTTGTCCAATTGCTTATATTACGGGAGAAAAACCTTTCTTTACTCTTTCTCTTGATGTCAACGAAAATGTGTTAATTCCAAGACCAGAAACAGAGCTTTTAGTCGATCTTTCGGTAGCTTTTCTACAACAACAATCTTGCGCACATATCCTTGACCTAGGGACTGGTTCAGGTGCTATTGCTATTGCCATTGGAGTTCTGTTTCCTACTGCACGCGTTGATGCTTCTGATATTTCTCTCGAAGCTCTTCAAGTTGCTACAAGGAATTGTGAAAAATATCGACTCCAGAACCGACTTCGACTTATTCATAGCGATATGTTTGCCAATATAAAGGACACCTACAACCTGATTGTATCAAACCCTCCCTATATACCAACTTCGTGGCTTGATTCACTCCCTGACGATGTGAAAAAGGAACCACGACTCGCTTTGGATGGAGGGACCGATGGTTTGCAGCTGATAGATAAGCTTATACGAGAATCTCGTAATCATCTTGCTAAAAATGGATTGCTTTTATTTGAAATGTGCGATGGATTGTCTGAAAAGTGTAACCAAAAAATGGAATACTATGGTTTTTATCATTGCTTCATTAAGGATGATTTAGCTGGTATCCATCGAATTTGTGGAGGATATTATGATTGAAACAATGCATATTGTTATTCTTGCGATCGGATCGTACTTGTACGGCAGTATTCCCTTTGGATACATTATTGCCTATTTATTGCACAAAATTGATATACGTCAGAAAGGCTCTGGCAATGTTGGGGCTACAAATATTGCACGAGTGTTGGGATTGAAATGGGGACTTCTTTCTTTTCTTTTGGATGCATCGAAAGCAATTGTTCCTTTTTTCATTGCCTCTTGGTTGTTCCCTGGTATGGCTCAATTGTACCGAGATGTTCTTTTGTTTGTTGTTTCTCTGAGTATTATTGGGCATGATTACTCTTGCTTTTTAGGGTTTACCGGTGGAAAAGGAATGTCTACTTTGTTTGGATTGTTGCTAGTTTATGACTTCAATATAGCTCTTCTGATGGTTGTAGTATGGGTGGTTGTGCTTCTGATTTGGGGATACGTTTCGTTGGCTTCGATTGTGTCTGTTGTCTCCACGATTCTATGGTTCCTTCTGTTACAGCCTAGTGTATGGACGCTAGTATTCTCTGTCTTTTTCACCTTGTTGACGATTTGGCAGCATAGAGAGAACATTAATCGTCTTTTTTCAGGAACAGAAAAGGTTATGTTTAAAAAGAATTTGGTTGGCAATCAATAGAGATGATTCTTCGTGTTGACACTCCTCCGTATCTTTCTAATTTTGAAAAAGAGTTTTGTAGAAAATGGCTTCTTCAAGACAAACCTATTATTTTTCCTACCGATACAGTGATGGGCATCGGAGTACATGGAGAGTCTCATCAAGCTGTTTGCAACCTTTTTTCTTTAAAAATGAGAGATGAAAACAAACCTCTTATTCTTTTTCTTGATGATGCAAAAAAAGCCCATCAATACGTGTCGAATCCCCTGTTGCTTCAGCATCCACTGCTGAAAGATAATTGGCCAGGGACTGTAACGGGTGTTTTCCCAATGAAACAATGTGCCCTCTATACAACCCCCCAGAAAATGTATGATACGATTGGGATACGAGTACCTTCGGATCCGTATTTACTAGATTTTCTTAGCGACCTTGACTTTCCACTGCTTACAACGAGTGCAAATAGCCGTGATGAACAACCCTTTGCAAGCCCTCTAGAAGCACAACAAAAGATGGGAGCAAATGCTCTGATACTTGACCTTCAAAGAGAAGAAACAGAAGCATGTCAACCTTCTGCGGTAATTTCATTTACAGAACCTGATCAGTATAAAATTTTACGAGAAGGCGTTATACGGGGTAGCTAATCGGAAGATTTGACATGGGAGTATTCCCACTTACGTAGATTGGTGTACATCCAAGGATAATATAGGCCAAGCGTTAGGATGGTAAGGACAACTCCTTTGCACCATACAGGGTATAATTCTTGCCAAGTACCATGGAAAGACAATCGTTTTCCATCAATTACAAGACAACTGATATACCAGGAAAGAAAAAAACAACGTGCATAGGGATATGCAAGACCAAGCGTAAGGACGCACATTAGGACGGAAGGCATGAAAACGCCCATCCAACCCACTACATCACCGTCATAATAATGAGGACCCGACGAGCCACTTAAGTTAACATATGGCATTATGGACTACTCGACAGATTCATTCTGAATATTGAAAACTTTCATAACAACCTCTCTTATAATCTGATCTTTAAAGGCTTTTCGGAACAGATCGTTTTTCATTGGTAGCGAGAACCACTTTTGAAGTAAACTTTGTGAAGCAGGTTTGTACTTGGCTTGAATTTGTTTAATCATTTCTAGTAACGTGTAGATTTTATAACGATCCAAAGGGATTTTTTTTGCAGCCTCTTCACATACGTACTCCAGAATTTCTTCGTAGGTGGCTTTTTTTGGAGCATCTACAAGTTCTGCGAGTGCGGGCATAATGCCTTCGAGTATTTTTCTCGCATGAGAATAATCCTTGTTAATACCTACTTTAACCGCAATTTCATTAACAATAGATTCGGGCATCTCTAAAAGTTTCTTAATGATATAGGGTTCATTGTTCAAGGGTTGAAAGTAGTAGTCTCTACCATGCAAATGTTGGATTGCTTTTAAAGCATCGTAATATCCTAATTGAAGGTTTTTTTTGCAATTTTCTTTTGAAAAATCAAGTACATTTCCCAAGTCCCTGTTAGAGTCAATCTCTGTTGTTCGTACGTTTTGCATATCAACAGATCGATTGATTCCAAAGCCGTGTGTTCGAACGATAATAATATGATCGAACCCTTTGTCTTTTAACAAATCAATGGGAGTATTGTCGTAAACTCCTCCATCAATGAATTTCTTCCCATCTATGACTTGCCTTTTAAAAATAGGAAAATTGGAACTAGCCATTAGATAATCAATTAATTCTCCTTTGGGGATATCCTCTTTAAACATCTCATATGGCTTGAGTTCTGATATTGAAACAGTGATAAGTCCAAAATTGATGGGACTTTTTCGGAGTTTATCTTCGTCTATGATGGATTCTAATAGTTGACGGATTTTTGATGTATCAAGACCTTCTTCTTCAAGAGACCGATGGAGATATTTTGCAAAATATTGAAATCCTTCCATGCTAAAATGGTGCTTTTTTAAATCCTGTATGTGTTTTTGATCAATGTCTAAAATAGTAGAAATTGACATATTGGACCAAAGTTCTACCATGGTTTCCCAATCACCTTGGGCAATTAATGCGCCATTCAATGCACCAATAGAAGTTCCCACAACAGCATCGGGGATCAGATCGTTTTCAACCAAAGCCTTGTACGCGCCAGCATGATAGGAACCTTTTGCACCTCCACCCTCCAATACAAGGCCTAGCATTAACGTTTTCCCTTTCGTTTCTTTTTGGTAGATTTTTTGAAGTTTTTATACAGTTTTTTTGGTTGCTGTTTGCTATCTAGAGTTTTTTTGTTGCTAGTAGATTTTTGATGATTTTTTATTCCTTTTGCAATAAAAAGAAATGCTGCCAAAAGGGCTGTGATACCAATCCACCAAAGTGCATACGATTGCAAACGATCGGAATCTGTTTGAATACTATCCATGCTACACTCATAGGTGTATGGAAATTGTGTAATTTTCTGCATATCAGGCAAAGAAAATGCATTTTCCAATGCTGAATTCAAAGTAAACAAGTGAATCGATTCCCAGGATGCATCTGGTTTTTCGGATTTGTTTCGAGAAACTTGTGATATGTCTCCTATTTCCTGTGTTTCTACAGACCAGTATCGGATAGGTTCCTCGCAAGAAAAGGAAATGTCTTCCAAAGAGAGCACCTTGATGCGGTCATGAGAAAAGGTTCGAAAGTATATGCTTTTTTCATTCAGATGAAACAAAACATTCCACTTGGTATCACCAGAAGCAGCATTTAATAGCATATCGAACACTCGAAGGTACAATGAGTTTTGCGAGTCACTATCCCATTCTGCAACCTGCAGAGCCATTTTTACAAAACGATCCATGGGCGCTTTCGAATCTTTGGAGATAGAGGGGGGGTTTTTCATCGTTTCAACCCCTTCTAGATAGGGTACCTCGGTTAAGATGGGCCAGGGAAGAGTATTGTTTATCGATGAGTGAATGATAGTATCGTCGGACGTAAATTCCACCACAATAATGTTGTTGGATGGATCTGAAAGTAGGTAGTGCGTGGAACCAAAATGAGAAAAAGAAGGCCTAATGAATGGTTTCTCAAGAATTCTATCCACCGAATCGAATACGTCAAGATGATATTGAATCCACTTCAAAGAAGTAAGGGGAGAAGCGGGAGTAGAGGTCGATGTTGAATTCTGAGGAATTCGAACAATGCACAGTCCTTTTTCGTTCATGCCGGCATACGGTAAATCTTGTCCCCATTGGTTGAATGTAATGCTACCATATCGAGAAACCCACTCCATGGTGGGCATGGCTTCGAACACTACAGATTGTTTTTTTAATCCCTTTGGATTGCAATAAATCAACCCTTTTTCCACGGTAGAATCAAGAGTAAATGCAGTGACCATGTCTGTCTGATTATGCAAATGAAGAGCCGTATCTGCGTATGCAGTAGATGAGGCCAATAGTGATATACAGATAAGCACAAACCAAAATTTGGTAATGATTTTCATCATACTCCACTCCTTTTTAATACTAAATGTTTCTTTGAATTACGGTAAAAATTTGATAAATATTTCTCTTAGAGAGGGATTGTCCCAGGCAACAATCCCAAAAAAGATCGTTAGGACAACACTAATAATTGCCAATGGCACAGACAAATTGTTAATGGAGCGAATACGCTCCAAATCGTCATAACGGACTTTAATAGTTCCCTGAAGCTCAAGAATTTTGCGTTTGACAGAATCAAAATCCTTTTTTTCTAAAAATATTGCAATGTCATTAAATATGGTTCTTTCTTCAAGCAGTAAATCTGTATAGGGTGCAAGATTATCGTTTAAGCGCATGAATTCAGTTAGTTTTGATGCAACGTCGATATTGCATTTTTCTTCTGAGCGTTTGGTGTTAAATTGTATCAAGATTTTGAACCAATCCTTTCTCAAAACCTACTGTGAGTGCAGAAAAAAACGTGCTTTGATATTTGCTTTTGAAGGCTTGTTTTTCAGTATGAACAGAAAATGGAACAAATACACCAGGCCTAGAAGGAGAAACAATATAATGAGTACTAAAAATGCCGTATACATAGAGCTCCTTTTGAGTACTTTCTAATAATTATAAGGGTTTGTTCAGTGGTTTCTAGGGGAAAGTGTTTTCTCTTCCTATGAAAGTTTTTTTCTTTTTTCAACTATATCTTTCAGAAGAGGGAGCATTTTTTTTATGTCTCCCACTAGAGAAAGATGCGAATGTTTAAAAATCGGTGCATTTTCATCTTTATTGACAGCAATAATGTATTCACTTGATTGCATACCAACAAGGTGTTGTACGGAACCAGAAATACCCAGAGCAATGTATACTTTAGGGGCAATCGCTTTTCCTGACATGCCAACTTGCACTTCATGTGGTAACCATCCATTGTCAACAAGAGGCCTAGAACATCCAATGCCTGCATGAATACTTTGAGCAAAATCCCATACTAGGTCCACATTATCTTTGGATCCAATTCCCCTACCAACGCCAACAACGATGGTTTGTTTTTCCAAGTCCGGGAAAGTACTTTCAATGATGGATCGATTGGTTATTGTCTCCACAGGGGCGATGGGGTTGGAATATTCTTCTATGCGACTTCTAACCGGGCGATTAAGATAGGATTTCACCGGAAAAACATGGGGGCGAATCGTGGCCATTTGCGGTCTTCGATTCGGACAAATGATGCTTGCCATTAAATTTCCATCCCAGGCTGGTCTTGTTTGAACAAGAAGACCGTTGTCTGGATCGATGGAAAGGTCGGTACAATCTGCGGTTAAGCCTGTGTGAAGTTCGGTCGCTATGCGAGGAGCTAAATCTCTACCCATTTCAGTAGCTGGAAATAAAAAAACGGAAGGTTCTTCTTGCTTGCAATACGGTACAATTGCCTTTGTAAAAAGGACTGCATTGTACTCTTCAAAAGCAGGATTCTGTATCAAAAAAAGTTCGTCTCCCCCAGCAGATCCTATGAGTGCGGTATCTACTGAGGGATTTGTTGAACATAGGAGTACCGCCGTAATATGGGCCAATGGATTTAACTCACGGAGTTTTGCTATCATTTCGTAGCTTGTGGAGTCTATTTCTCCGTTGTGCTTTGTTTCCATCATGACCCAACACTTATTTGTAACGGGTGCGATTGTTTCATCTTCTATGGATTTTACAATGGCTTTTTGGGGGCAGATTGAAATACAAATTCCACAGAAATTGCAAATATCCAGAAGTACCGCTTTTTTGTTCTCAAGCTGAATGGCTTGCATGGGGCATTTTTTTATACAAAGTGTACAACCGTTACATTGGGATGATATGACTTTAATTTTCATTATTGATTTACCTCATGGATAGTTTTCATGATGTGATTTACAGGGATAGATCCATCGTCAAAATGAACTGTTTCAGTTGTTTTGGTTAGGACCGGCTGGAATGTCTTTACAACTCTCGTAGGAGAGCCTTCTATTCCAAGGTGCTGGATAGAAATTTGAAGATCTGTATTTTGCAACATTGTAGGAGTCCATTTTTCTTTTGCATACAGACCTCTTAATGATGGGAGGCGAGGCGTGTTACAATGGGCTTTGAAAGCAATTAGTGCTGGCATAGGAGACACAATGGTTTCCGTATGATTTCGAAACTCACGCTGTATAATACAAGCATTATTTTCTATTGTGACACCGGTAGCGGCCATTATTTGCGGAATTGAAAGCCTAGACGCAATACCGGGTCCAACCTGCCCTGTATCTCCGTCAAGGGCTTGTTTCCCGCAAAAAATAAGAGTGTACTCTCCGATACTCTCAATAGCCTTAGTGAGAATCAAAGAAGTTGCTAATGTGTCAGAGCCTGCATATAGAGGATCCGATAACAGCATACCCGTGTCAGCCCCCATCGAATATGCTTCTTTAAGTACTTCTGTGGCTTGTTTTGGTCCCATACTTATGACATGAACAGTAGTTGATGGATGAGCATCTTTGATTTTTAAAGCGGCTTCCAGGGCATTTTTATCCGCTGGATTCATAATAGATGGGATGCCTCCGCGTTTCATGCTGAAATTCTTCTGGTCAATCGAAACCTTAACTTTGTTCTCTAGATCCGGTATCTGTTTTACTAAAACAAGTATCTTCATGTTTTGTTACTCCTTATAATGTTTCAAATCTATTATAATGAAAGAACAATTTGTCTAAAGGAGTAAATGTTGATAGTAATTCCATACCAAACCAAGATTTTTACAGAGCCATTCCCATTGGAGCTACTTCTTCACGATGTTTTAGGAAATGACCTTGAAGAGGGTGATATTATTGTGATAGCTTCAAAGGTGGTTTCTATTTCTGAAGGTCGAGTTATTTTTTTACAAGATTTGACTATTACAGAAGAAGCGTGGGCTTTGGCAACAGAGTTTCGGATGAATCCTTTTTTCTGCCAGGCAATTTTACAGGAAGCTGACGAAATACTAGGAGGTGTTCCGGGCGTTATTACAACCATGAAAAATGGTATTGTTACCCCCTTTGCTGGAGTCGATCAATCCAATGTACCCAAAAATCACGCTGTGCTTTGGCCAAAAAATCCTTCTTCTACAGCTCAAAGGCTTCATGATTATATAAAGCGAACATACAATATATCGGTTGGAGTCATTATTTCTGATTCCCAAATTGCCCCTCTGCGCGTAGGAACGTATGGAGTTGCCATAGCAGTGGCAGGTTTTGATGGAATCATTGATCGAAGAGGAGACAAGGACTTGTTTGGTAAAACCATGCATGTTACACGCCTTAACTTAGCTGACAACCTAGCTTCTGCAGCTAATTTGGTAATGGGTGAAACGATTGAACGACGACCTTTTGTTCTCATCAAAGGACTTTCTATTCAATTTTCAGACACTCCTGCTTTTGAATTAACTAGAAAACTTCTCATGGATCCTGACGAATGTTTGATTTTTGGTTCGTTGTCAAGCTGGGGGCCAGAGAACGATAATTCGAATTTACCTCACTTTTTGTCTATATGACGCGACGTTTTTATGTCCGAACAATACCAGCCCAGTCTTCTTCTGTGAAGCTAGTGGGGGAAGAATTTCATCATTTGGTACATGTAGTTCGCTTTGCTGTGGGGGATACGATACAGCTAGTTTCCTCTAGTGGAATGGCAGAGGGTTGTATTCAAGAAATTTTGCATGATTCAGCTTTGATTTCCATTCAAAAAAGAATTCCCAGAAATCAGCCTTCGTATTCTATCCACCTTTTACAAGGCCTCCCAAAAATAAAAAAAATGGATGATATTGTTGAAAAAGGAACGGAAGTTGGCATTCATTTTTTCCACCCACTGCTTATGAAAAGGTCGTATTCCTCTCTTTCGAAAGAGCAATTAAAAGAAAAAACACAGCGATGGAATCGTATCGCTTGCGCAGCAACCAAACAATGCGGTGCTACTAGAATTCCTCACGTTTTTGATGTAGAACCTTTTCATGAGTATATCCAAACCATCAACAACGTTGCAGGAGACATAGTGGTAGTTGCTTATGAAGCAGAAAAAGAAGCTAGTTTGTTCCATATTCTTCCTACAAAACTACAAAAAGAGGCATCCCCTGCAAATATATGGTTATGTGTCGGTCCTGAAGGAGGCATCACGGAAGAAGAAATCCACACTCTGGATGCGAAAGGTTTCCAACAAGTTACTCTTGGCGATACCATTTTGCGGACTGAAACAGCCGGGTTCTTTATGGCAGGATTGGTCCGATACATTTTGGAATTTCGATGTTGAAGAATGTATTTGTGAAAACTTATGGATGCAAAGTGAATCAGTACAATTCACAGATGATTTTGCAGTCATTGCACAATGTGTATGGTATCGCATCTTCTATCGACGAAGCGGACATTGTTATTGTAAATGGCTGTGTTGTTACAGAAAAGGCTGAAAGAGAGTGTATTTCCTTTTTACATAAAGTGCATAGAAATCTCCGCTTGGAACTTTATATTACTGGTTGTGTTGGACCTTCTATCAAAAAGTACGCTGTAAGGAACGATATTTTTTACGGTCCCTTCGAGGATGTAATAGCTACTTTACAGACTTCTTTTCATGGATATTCTTCTATCATTAATTCAACCGCTAGGCAGCTACAAGATTTTGGAGAAAGAACCAGAGCTTTTGTGAAAATTCAATCTGGTTGCAATCAATACTGTTCCTACTGCATTGTTCCCTATGTAAGAGGACCCATGGTTTCAAGAACAAAAAAAGATATTTTTAGGGAAATTGCATCTCTACTTTCATCAGGCTATAAGGAGCTGGTATTGACTGGAACTCAAGTTGGGTTGTATCAAGACCCAAGTGACGAGGCGATACAGTTGTATGAATTACTAGAAGATATATGCAAAACATTTTCTAACGATTTGTACAGAATTCGTATTTCTTCTATAGGCATGCGTTTTGTAACACATAAGTTTTGGGAGTTGGTAGACAAGTACCCTGTTTTGTGCAATCATATGCATATTTCCCTTCAATCAGGCAGCAACTCTGTATTAAAAAGAATGAATCGTCACTACACCATAGAAGAATTTCATCAAACAATAGAAATGCTTCGAACCCATATTCCAAATTTTCAAGTTTCCACCGATATCATTGTGGGGTATCCAGGAGAAACGGAAGAGGAGTTTGCCGATACCCTTCTTTGGGTACAAAAGCTCCAGTTTTCAAAAGTGCATGTATTTCCTTATTCTGTTCGATCGGGAACTTCTGCTGGAAGAGATCCAAATCAAATTCCGTATGCAATCAAAAAAGAGAGAAGAGATCGTTTGCTTGCAATTGAAAATACGATTCGGTATAATATGCACGAACACTATATAGGAGCTTCTGTAAAAATTCTTTTAGAGAGTAATAATACAGGGCTCACACGCAATTACATTCGGGTTCGATTGCAGGATCTCGACTGTACTGCTATAGTAGGGCATTTATACGATGTAAATGTTACAAAAGTTGATGTAAGTTGTTTGTATGCAAAGTTGAAAGGGTGATGATTTAATAGATGGCTCAAGCACAGAGAAGAGACAATGAAAGTTTCGATTCTTTACTGAACCGTTTTAAGCAAGATTGTGCTAGACAGGGCATTATATCTGATATTAAGAAACATCAGTATTTTTACCCACCTAGCGTCATGCGCCGTAAACAAATTGCTTCTGCCAAGAAGCGCCGTCGCAAGGTAAAGTAATTAGTTAAGCCGTGAACAGTATATTGGGCTCTGGTGACAGAGCCCTTCCCAATTTCCTAAAGTTGTTTAATGTTTTTAGGGTTAGTATTGTCTTCTTATCTTTCCTATGCATTGCAACTCTCATTTTTTCCTATGATTATCAAAATCGATCCACCTTTTCTATTGGAGATGTAGCTTCTAGGGATTTGCATGCGAAAAGATCTGTGATGCCTTATTTCAACAAGGTTAAAACGGAGCAATTGCGAAATGAAGCTGCTTCCGATGTAGAAATCCGCTTAACGCAGAATCATACAATTGCAGAAGAAACCAAAGACCATATTTATTATATCTATCGTCAAATCCTTGACGAACGGAACAATCGATTAAAAAAAGATTCCGAGAAAATTGAAGAGATTTCTTCGTTGCTAGGTCTTTCAGAGGAAAATACAACCATAGCCACATATCTTCTTACAACGGAAAGTACTACTCTCAAATATATATTTGATGCTGCTGCAGAAATTAACCTAGAACTTCTTGAGGCAGGTGTAAGAAAAGAAAATATCGCAAAAAAGTATGAAACTATTGAGCTTATCGCACTATCGTATAACAAAGATGGGCGAGAAGAAACTGTTCAAGCAATAATATATATTGCCCAAAAAGAGCTTCGACCAAACTTAACCGTTGACGAAGAAACAACAAACTTAGAAAGAGAAAAAGCAAAAGCACGCATAGCACCTGTTCAGGAGAACATACGGATCAATGAGTTGCTGGTAGAAAAAGGGGAAATTCTTACACAAGAAGACATTGAACGCCTCAAGGCAGCTGGATATTTTGATTCTACTACCCAATGGATGATTTGGGTTCATGCACTGGTATATCCTTTTATACTGTTCTTTTTCTTGTTTTTGTATCTATTTTTATCCAATAAACAAGAATGGATTACACACTTAAAGAAATTTAATCTTCTATTTGCTTCCATCATTTTTGTTGTTTTTATTTCACGGTTCCTTATCCCACTCGACCTAAGTCTTGTTCCTTTGTTTATGTTTTCCATCATTATGACTGTCTTCTTTAACAAACCCTTTGGCTACTTTATTACTACAGTACTTACCGTTTTGTTCTTTCCATTTTTTGGTATGGACATTGTGTATACTTCACTATATCTTTTGTCAGCTTTGTTTACAATTCAGTTGTTTTCTGTATTTAGAACCTATGCTGACTATATTTTGAAGTGTTTTTTCGCTGGGTTTTTGTTTGCCCTATTGGGATTTGTTATTTTCTCCATATTTCCGGGATACTCTCTTCAATATGTTTTGTACCACCCGATCTTTCTTATGTTTATCAACGGATTTGTTTCGGGTCTTTTTACCTTGGGAATCATTCTTGCATTAGAACGACTATTTGCTTTTATCACTCCTTTGCGACTGATTGAATTGGGCGATTCCAATTCACCTCTTTTGCGATACTTATTTGAAGTCGCGCCCGGTAGCTATCAACACTCTATTATGGTAGCCAATATTGCATCTCACGCAGCCAAAAAAATAGGAGCTGATGATATGCTTGTTAGAGTTGGGGCTTATTATCATGATATTGGAAAGACTGTGTTTCCTTTTTATTTTACTGAAAACAGTAGCGGGAAAAACATATTGGATGATTTGAGTCCACATGAATCTGTAGACATCATTAAGGGGCATATTCTTAACGGTGTACAATTGGCAGAAAAAAATCGAATTCCTCCGGGGATACGAAGATTTATCCTAACACATCATGGTACCACTCGTATTAGCTTTTTGTTTCAAGCAGCGCAGGCTTTAGATCCTACCTTACAGGATGACAAGGGATTTCGCTATCCAGGACCCAAACCCGTATCGAAAGAAGAAACAATCCTACTGTTTGCTGATTCTATTGAAGCTGCTGTACGATCCATGTCTGATAAAGATACCGAGAAGATTCAGGGTGTTGTTGACGATATTATCAATATGAAAATCCAAGATGGTCAATTGGAAGAATCTCAATTGACCTTTGCAGACCTTCGCGAAGCAAAAGAGTCGTTTGTCTTCACATTGGATTCCCTGTATCATTCCCGTATTACATATCCTGTATCCAAGATTGAAGACAAGAAAATTTTTAGGAAAAATCCATACCACAAGAGAGGTTCTCTATGACAAGTATTGAATACAGTGTTGACGATGCTGTACCGGACTTGCCTCTAGAAATCATTACGACTAAGGTAGATATTTTATTATCGCATCCCATTTTTTCACAGTTTCCTACGGAGTCTGTTGTCAGTGTGGCTTTTGTACATGATCCCACTATGACAGAGTTAAATAACTCCTATAGAGGCAAAAATCAACCCACCGATATTCTTACGTTTGCATACAATGAACTTATTGAACACGGTATACTTCTTGGTGAAATCATTATTTGCACAGACCAAGCAAAAAGAGATGCCCACGAGATAGGCATTTCCTTAGAACAAGAATACATGTGGTTGTTTTCCCATGGTTTCTTGCATTTGTTAGGATATGATCATGCAACAGACGAGGAATTGCTACATATGAGGAAACTGGAATCAGAATTAATGAAACATGCTGATGTTGACAGTTTTGAGAGAGGAGATTACTAGATGGTGTCTAGCGACATTGCCTATATAGGCTCTATTATCGTTTTAATAGTTATCTCTGCCTTGTTTTCAGGCTCAGAAATTGCACTTTTAACGGTTAATAGGGTCAAATTAAACAATTTGATTGAAGAAGGATCTGATCAAGCAAAGAAAATTGCACGCATGATTGACAAGCCAAATCGGTTAATTACAGGCATATTAATTGGGAACAATATTGTGAATATTTTAGCTACTTCTTTGGCAACCAGTTATGCTACCAAGTTACTGCCCAACAATATTGCTGTCATTGTTAGTACGTTGCTTTTAACACTTGTTATTGTGACATTTGCAGAAATGTTTCCCAAAACAGCTAGCAATGCCAACTCATTAAAAGTAAGCTTACTGGTGTATGTTCCTATTCGCATTTCTTTGTTTCTTTTTGGGCCTTTGATTTGGTTGTTTGAGAATATCAATACGTTGCTGTTAAAACTGTTCCGTGTTGGAAATTCAGAGAATTTTTCTTTGGCAATGAACCATAAAGAACTGGAAACAATTATTAATTTGTCTAAAATAGAAGGCTTGATTCATCAAAATGAACAAGAGATGTTAAAGAGTGTGTTTGAATTTAGCGACACACATGTTAGTGAAATTATGGTTCCCAGAGTTGATATGGTTTGTCTTGACGTAGAAGATGGAATAGAAGAATTTTTGCGATTGGTCAAAGAAACAGGTATTTCTCGTATCCCTGTTTATGAAGAGAAGCCAGACAATATTATTGGAGTGTTGTTTGTAAAAGATGTTGTCCGTTGGATTGCAAATCACAAAACAATTCATGATGTTAATATCAAAAGCAATCTTCGACCCGTCGATTTTGTACCGGAATCAAAATTGATTGATCAATTGTTTAACGAAATGCGAGCAAAAAAATCTCATATTGTTATGATTGTAGATGAATATGGCGGTATTTCAGGACTGGCCACTTTGGAAGATATTTTGGAAGAAATCGTGGGAGAAATTCAAGATGAATTTGACTCTGAAGAAGAACTTAGTAAGCAACTAAAAGATGGTACATATGAGATTTTGGGAGACTATCCCATCGACGATTTTAATGAAAATTTCCATACATGTATACACGAAGAAGATATTGACACAATTTCAGGATTTATGCTCTCCCAATTAGGACATATCCCTTCCATCGGTGAAAAGGTTGTCCAAGATCACTTGGAGCTAGTTGTTAGAGGTATGGAAGACCGTAGAATTGTAAAAGTGAGTGTAAAAATAACAAAACCAGAAGAATTTGAAATTATGGGAATAGAAAAGGATGCTAAAAATGAGTAACTATTGTATAGGGAACTGGAAGCAGAATATTGGACCTGCGGAAACGATGGAGTATTGTAATGAAATGAAGCATGTGCTCCAAAAAGAACCTTTACGTGGAAGCGTTCAATGCATTATTGCAAGTTCTTTTGTTTCACTTCCCTATACCGGAGAATTGCCACAGAATATTGAGAGAGCTGCCCAAAACTGTTCTTCTTTTCCTATCGGTTCCTATACCGGAGAGATTAGTGCCTCGTGGCTTTTAGAAGTAGGTTGCAAGCATTGTATCATTGGACATTCTGAGCGAAGACAACACATGAAAGAAACGTCTGAAGAGATATTTGATAAGTTTACCCAGCTTCGTCAAAATAGCATCAATCCAATTGTGTGTGTTGGAGAGCATGACATGTCTATGGAAGACGAAGAGCGATTATCGATTATCACTACGCAGCTGTCATTGTTTCCACCAAAAGAAGCTTTTCTCATCGCCTACGAACCCGTATGGGCAATCGGAACCGGAGTGATTCCTTCTCTGGAGTGGATCCAAACAGTTTCTCAAACCATTTCTTCAAGCTTTCCTTTTTGTACTGTTTTGTATGGTGGTAGTGTGAATAAAAGCAATGCAGCTGACATTTTTTCTATCCCTACCATACAAGGGTTTCTTGTTGGAGGTGCTTCATTGGATGTCAAACCATTTTTATCGATCGCACGAACAATGGAAGCATCAATGAATGAAGGGTAATCCCCCTGTAAAAGGTGTTTTGTATATTGTACCAACACCTATTGGAAACTTGAAGGATATCACACTGCGGAGTTTAGAAGTTCTTCAATCAGTAAACTGGATTGCCTGTGAGGATACAAGAAGAACAATTAAAATAGCAAACACCTTCCACATTAAAAGCCATTTTATTTCTTATCATGAGCACACGTTATACAAGAATAAAGAAATTATTGAAAAGTTGAACAATGGAGATTCTGTGGCTTTGGTGTCTGACGCTGGAATGCCTTTGGTTGCAGATTCTGGACTGGAGCTTATGCAGGAATGCCGAAAGGCAGCTATTTCTGTCATTGTTCTTCCTGGCGCTAGTGCTGTTATTACAGCTTTAGTGTATTCTGGTTTTTCGATTCAAAATTTCCAATATGTGAACTTTCTTCCTAGAAAAAAAAGCAAATTTTTCCAATTGCTAGAAAAATTGAAAGAGACTGACTATACTGTTTGCGCTTTTGAATCTCCACATAGAATGGTAAAATCATTAACGTGGATGAACGAGTTTGATCCTTCGTTGCAAGTTTGTATATGTAGAGAAATGACCAAAAAAAACGAAGAAATTGTTCGGGGATCTCCTTCTTATCTTTTAACCTTGTGGCAAGACCGAGAAGTACGAGGAGAGATTTCCATTGTATTTCGTTTCGATTAGGAGTTTTTTATGAGCCAAAAAAAGTATTTTGTAACCACTCCCATTTATTATATTAGTGGAGATCCACATATAGGGCACTTGTACACCACTACAGCAGCGGATATTATGGCACGGTATCACAAATTGAGAGGATGTGAGATCCTATTTACAACCGGCAGTGATGAAAATTCACAAAAAGTAGTACTTGCTGCTGAGAAGCAAGGAATTTCCGTCCGTGAATATGTAGATAAAGAAGCGGATAAATGGAAACAGTATTTTTCGCAATTTCACATCGAGTATACTCGATTCATTCGCACGACCGATCAAGATCATCTTGATGTAGTCCAACAATATCTTGGTCAACTCAAAGAAAAAGGGTGGATATATAAGGGGAACTACGAAGGGTGGTATTGCGTAGACTGTGAGTCTTTCTGGACTGACAAAGAGGTGGAGGAAGGCCATTGTCCGGATTGTCATCGTCCCATAAAAAGAGTTTCAGAAGAAAACTATTTTTTTAAACTGAGTTCTTTTCAAGATCAACTGCTTGCTTTTTACCAAAACCATCCAAGCGCGATTGAACCTGCTTCTCGGTACAATGAAGTGGTTAGTATGATAAAGGGGGGGCTTCGAGATATTTCTATTTCAAGACACTCCCAACAATGGGGTATCCGATTTCCATTTGATAAAGAACATGTATTGTGGGTTTGGTTTGATGCATTACTGAATTATTTAACTGTTTGTGGTTACAACGCAAATCCCGAGCAGTTTTCTTCGTGGTGGCCAGCAGATTGTCACCTTATGAGCAAAGATATCATTCGTTTTCATTGTGTTATTTGGCCAGCCATGCTAATGGCGTTTGGTTTGTCCCCAGCAAAAAAAGTTTTTGTACACGGCTGGTGGCTAACCGATGGCGAAAAAATGTCAAAATCCAAAGGAAACATTGTAGATCCAACCATGGTCGTGGATGCTTTGTCATCTCGAACAGGGATATCAAAAACATTATCAGCGGATGTTCTCCGATGGTTTATGTTTCGAGAAACTACGTTTGGCGATGATTCAGTTTTTTCAATGGAACGTCTTTTGGATCGCTATAATTATGACCTGGCCAATGACCTAGGGAATCTAATTCACCGCGTTTCTGCCATGACAAAACAGTATTTTCAAGGCAAAGTACCCAATGGTAAGGTAATTTCCAGCGAAGAGGCTTTTTTTGCAGATCAAGTTTTTCATTATTTGCGGTGCATGGATGAAAATCGTTTTAAAGAAGCAATTGAGGCAGTTTGGAATATGTTGCGAAGAGGCAATAAAATGATTGAAGAATACAAGCCATGGGAACTGTTCAAAAAAGAAGAGAACCAGCCTTTGTCAGATTTGCTTTATTCTTTATTGGAAGGAATCCGATTGGTAGGAGTTATGCTTACACCTTTCATGCCTGTATTTTCCAAACAGGTTGCTGAGAGCTTTGAAAATCAAAAGGATCAAAGCATTGGAGTTGGAGTTCTACAATCGGAACAGACGGTTGCGTTTCCTTCCGTATTGTTTCCGCGCGTTCAAAAACAAAAGAAAGAAGAAAAGAAAAAAAGCGAAACACCCGACAAAAAAGAAACCAACTGTTCAATTGATGATTTTGTAAAATTTGACTTTCGAGTAGGCCAGATCGTTGAAGCCGGGAAGCATCCTGATGCAGACAAATTACTTGTATTAAAAGTACAAATCGGAGATACTCAAAAACAAATTGTAGCGGGTATAGCCAAGTATTATGAACCAGAAAAACTTATAGGGAAAAAAGTTGTGGTCGTAAACAATTTGCAGCCTGTTACTTTGCGAGGTCAACAATCTGAAGGGATGATTCTGTGTGCTTCGCATAAAGATCAATTGTCCATTGTAACACCTGAAGATAGTGAAATGTATGTTGGGGCACGCGTGAAGTGATTCAATATATTGACTCTCATGCCCATATTCCACTATGCAAAGAACCTGTTGAGGACATCATTAAAGAAGTTGTGGAGAATCATTTTGATCACATCATGAATGTTGGCTACAACCCGGAATCTTCAAGAGCTTCTCTCGATTTAGCTAGACAATATGATTGGATTGATGCTTCGTTTGGTATTCACCCTCATTATCTGGATTCGTATCAGGACGAAATCTCTGCTTTTTTACAAAACCAAATTGTTCATCAAGAGTATCGGGCCGTGGGTGAGATTGGTATGGATAAAGTGAAAAGCCAAACTGATCTTACTTTACAAAGGGCATGCTTTATACAGCAAGTTGACTTTGCGTGTCAACACCATTACCCCATCATTGTTCATAACCGAGAAGCCGATCTTGAAGTATATGAGGTGTTGAAACAGTTTCCAGGAATTGAAGGAGTTATGCATTGTTATTCATCCGATAGAAAAATGGCAGAAAAATTTTTAAATCTTGGATTGTATCTTTCATTTTCTGGCAATATTACGTATAAAAGAAGTATCGAATTACGAGAAGTGGTAAAAATTGTTCCTGGAGATAAATTGCTACTAGAAACTGATTGTCCTTATTTGACTCCTGTCCCATACAGGGGGAAAGTACTTAATAGACCACTCTTTGTTAAAGAGGTCTATGCAGAAGTTGCTACCCTGCGGAATATCTCTCTAGAAACATTACATGAGGCAATGATGAAAAACTATCGAAACCTTTTTCATGGAGGGTAATATTTTATGTCTGTTGAATTAGAGATTATTGATTCGTATCTCTCTTCAATATTACAGGATTGTCCCGATGATAAATCCTGGAATGGTATGCAAGTTACGGGAAAATCTCCAATTCAACACGTTTACGGGGCTGTGGATGCTAGTGAGAAACTTTTTCAAGAAGTTCATCCTTCTGCTCCATCCCTTTTTATCGTTCATCATGGACTGTTTTGGAAAGGAATGAACCCGTCTCTACAAGGAGTTCATTTTCAAAAGATCCAGAATTTAATTCAATCAAGAAGTGCACTTTATGCTTCTCACTTACCATTGGATATCCATCCTGAGATCGGAAACAACATGGCACTTCTTCGTTTCTTGTGTCCTGTAGAAGAAACGGTGCATTCTCTCTGTACATATAGTGGGTACGATATGGGGATGGTTGCTTGTCTCTGTAATGGTATATCACTCGAAATTCTCCAGAAAAAATATGAAAATCTATTGAAGGAACCCACAACTCTGTTGCCTTTTGGAGGCAACCAAGTTCGAAAAGTAGCTATATGTTCAGGGGATGGAGCTTCCTTTATTGCGGATGCATATCGGGAAAAAGTAGATGTTTTTATCACGGGAGAGTTTTCTCATACAATGTATATTTTTGCACAAGATCATCATATGAATGTTTTATGCCTTACTCACTACGCCTCCGAAAAAGGAGGCGTACTAAATGTGTGTAAAAAACTTCATGAAGTTTTCTCTTTGCCCTTTACCTTCATTGATTTTTCTCCACTTTTTGAAAACACCATTAGGGAGGATAGTTATGCTACGTAAATTGGTTCTTGGGTTGATTTCCATTCTTCTTATCGTAGCTTTTGGAGCATCCCTTCAATCGCAATGCTTTGCTGATATTCATCAATATCGATCTGATACAACTTTTTCAGGTCAATCTTTGGAAACACTTAAACCACCCTTGCGAACAGCATGGGTTGAGTTAGTGGGAGCGTCCAATTCGAGCCCTATTGTAGTTGAAGACAAGTTGTACATTGCAACTACATGGGGATTGGTGTGTTACAATGCAAAATGGGGTACAATTATTTGGCAATATTGTACGAAAGATTTCCATAACTCCAGTCCTTTCTACCACAATGGCATAGTTTATGCAGGATACACCAATGCCATGTATGCAGTGGATGCAAAAACAGGATATCAAATCTGGAAATATGATACAGAGGAAGGTGTGACGAATTCTTCCCCCATTGTGTATAAAAATCATGTGTATTTTGGATCGGGTAAACAACTTATTTGCTTGAAAGCAGATACAGGTGAAAAAGTGTGGGATATTCTCTTTGGACAACAAATACGTCTTCCGGTTGCTTTTGATAACGAAAGATTTTATGTTGTCGCAGAAGACCGGATTTATGCTTTTGCTATCCAAAATCATAAAAAACTATGGGAATATGAGTTGATCAACAATGTTCTACACGGTATCTGTATCAATGAAAATCGGCTTATATGTCCCGTTGATGATACTCTTTATTGTTTGGATGCAAAAACTGGAAAACAAGTATGGAAGAAGTTTTATCCCAATTATAACAGTATGAATCCTCCTTCGTACTACGAAGACAATATTTATGTTGCATTTGATCAGTTCTTGTTTTGCGTAGATGTTAAAACAGGTAATCTGAATTGGCAATTTGAGGCTGGTTTTTTTATTGAATCCGCCCCCATAGTTTCAGAAGAATATATTTGGATTGGGGCAGATGATTTTCTTATGTACTGCCTTGATAGAAAAACAGGAAATCGGTTGTATTTTTCTTCTGTAGGCACTACTTCTAAATATCTGATTCTAGCAAATCAACGTATGTATTCTGTGTCTTCCTATGGAGAATTGTTCTCTTTTGTGCATGATTCAACAGAAAGAAGAAATTATGTTGTGTTTGAAATGTGGATTGGGAAAAAATACGTTCGAGATAACCAAATTACCTACTCTATCGATGCTCCACCCTTTGTAGAAGAAGGCAGAACAATGGTGCCCATTCGACCTATAGGCGATGCTCTGGGGGCTGAAATTACATGGTTTCCTGACGACAAAAGAATTGCCTATAGTCTTAAAACCCAGTACATTCAAATGAAAGTAGGGGATACCAGAGCGTATGTAAATGGTAAAGTTTTCACAATGGATGTTCCCCCCGTTATACGAGATAGTAGAACATTTGTTCCCCTACGTTTTGTAAGTGAAAAACTAGGTGCTAAAGTAGAATGGGAATCCACAGAAAAGAAAATTACACTGCGGTATCCTTAAAAGAAAAGCAAATCCAAAATAGTTAGTTTAGTCGTGAAAACACGATTCGAAGATACTTATTTCATCTTGCATTTGAAGTCTTCGAATGATATCGCTAATCTTTCCGGAAGAGTTTTTTAATCCCCCCAAAATAGAAATGGGTGTTTGAATGATTTGCTGTGCAATTTTTGATACTTCTTCATGAAGTGTTTCGGATGGGAAAATGTCGTTGACGAAACCGCTCTCTTTTCCTTCTTTTGCGGTTACAATACGACCGGTATAAAGAAGTTCACGAGTGTATCGAATGCCTGTCATGTGTAGTAGTTGAGCAAGTCCACCAAAGGCTGGTACAATGGAATTTTTAATACCGGGGAACCCAAACTGAGCAGTGTTTGATGCGAATAGTAAGTCAGCCATTAAAGAAAGTTCAAAACCAGCATCAAATGCGTTTCCCTGAACCTCAGCGATGACGGGCTTTTTGATTTCTGAAAACTTGTTAAAGACTTTCCAACCAAATTCACAAAAATCGGTTACAGTTTCGTGACCTGCGGATAACTCTTCTTTACGAATGCCTGTAGAGAAAGTTTCGCTTTCTCCCTTCACGATAATAACTTTGACGTCTTTACTATGATGAAACACTTTGAGTCCGTTTTTCAGTTCTCGTAAAAACTTCGTTGATATAGCATTGCTATCTGCTCTATTGTTTACATTGATGATACCAACGTTGTTTTCGATAGAGAACGATAGATTGTACCATTCTTCTCTCACATTGTCCCCCTTGAAAATGCTTTAAGCAGGCTTGTAATTGTTATGTTATATGATAACATTTTTTTTTAGCTTGTAATAGAATTTTATTGAAATCACAGTATTTGTAAAACAGGATTTTTATCTTGCTTGATATATACTTTAGAGAGGTATAAATATGCAGTTGTTAGACGATTTAACCAAAGAATATTTAAAAACAGATGTTGTGCCCTTTTCCGTTGGCGATACTATTAAGGTGTACCAGCGAATTGTAGAAGGATCAAAAGAACGACTCCAAGTGTTTCAAGGCGTCGTTATAGGCAAAAAGGGAGGAGGTATTGGAGAAAGTTTTACTGTTCGAAAAATTTCCTATGGAGAAGGAGTTGAAAAAGTTTTTCCTTTCCATTCTCCATCTATTGCAAAAGTTGAAGTTGTAACGTATGGAAAAGTTCGAAGAGCAAAACTATACTATCTCAGAGAGTCAAATAGTCGTATGAACAAAATTAAACGTAAAAACATGACAAAGAAAAATAAAGGACCCATAAAAGAAGCCGCATAATGAGACTTTCCTTATCTGCCAAAAAAGAAATCATTGAGTGGATTTGGACCATTGCCCTTGCCCTGCTAATAGCGTTTCTTGTTCGGCAGTTTCTTTTTCAGCCTTATAAAGTTGAAATGGGTTCCATGATCCCTACCCTTCATGAGGGTAACTATGTGATTGTGAATAAGTTATACTCCAACCCTGACAAACTTCGTCGAGGGGACATTGTTGTGTTTCATCCACCAAGCAACCAAGATGTCTCCTATATTAAGCGGATTATTGGATTGCCCGGCGAGTCGGTTGAAGTACGTAATGGAATCGTGCGAATAAATGGAGAAGAGTTAGACGAAGTGTACGTTTCCACCGCAACCCCTAGTTTGTATGGTCCTGCTGTATTGCAAGAGGATGAGTTTTTTGTCATGGGTGATCACCGAAACAATAGCTTGGACAGTCGAGATTTTGGCCCCATAAAAATAGAAGCAATCGAAGGAAGGGCTGTCTTGATACTGTGGCCCCCCAAAGATTTTATTGCTTTTGCTCATGTTGAATACTGATTCAGCAGACTCAGATTTATGGCACAATGAATACCTTCTTTCTCGCGATTACAAGAATTTCGCAGTTATTGGTATTGACGAAGTTGGTAGAGGGTCATTAGCAGGACCCGTAACGGCTTCCGCTGTATGCTATTATCATTGCCTGAAAAAACCTTTTGTAAGGGACTCTAAGAAGCTTTCCCCCAAAAAAAGAGAAATGGCCTACATGGCCATTCTAGAATCAGGTGCATACATAGCTACTAGCTTTGTTTCCGCTTACATGATTGACAAAATGAACATACTAAATGCAACCAAATGGGCAATGAAAAAATGTATTGATCAGATTTTACTCAATCCAGCATTGCGTCATTGTTCTTTGTTGTTTTTAATAGATGGAAATCAACAAATTGCAGACGAAAAACGAGGAATTCAAATTCTTTGTGTAAAAGGAGATTCACTTTATTCTTCTATTGCCTCTGCTTCTATTGTTGCCAAAGTAGAAAGAGATCGTTATATGGTAAAAATGGATACAATTTTTCCTTTTTATGGGTTTTCCGCTCATAAAGGATACGGAACAAAGAGTCATTTTCAGGCTCTTCATGATCGCGGCATATCGTCTTTTCATAGACGAACATTTTTAAAGGGTCTACAATGAAGGTTATCGAAAAGCATAATTTTGTAAAAACAATGCTGTCCTCTCTTATTATCCAGATTTCCTTTTTGATTTTTAGTTTCTTTTTTAGTTTTTGCATGGTTGCCCTGGGTTTATTGCCCGAGAATCCTAATGTCTACCTTATTGTGGCAGGGTGTCTTTTAATGTTTATTACAGGCTATTGGATTGATCAGAAAAATACAGAGATCAACATTTGGAGAGCCGGGTTGACGGGTCAGGAAAATGTGGAAAATGTTCTTCATTTACTCTCCGATGAATGGAATATGGTTAACAATTACACCATTCCCCACAAAAACTGTGACATTGATCATTTGTTAATTGGACCAAAAGGAATTTTCGTGATCGAAACGAAGAATTATAATGGGAAAGTTGAGTGTGTGGGAGATTCATGGACCTATACAAAAACAGGCAAAAATGGCGGCGTGTATCGTGGCCATATCAACAATCCTAGTAGGCAACTAAAACGAAATGTCTGGGAACTTCGAAAGTATCTTGAAAAAAAATTGGGTGGCAAAGATAAGTTTCCTTACTGGATTCAAGGGATTCTTGTGTTTACAAATATACATGCTGAGTTAGAAATGAAAGATGAGACAGTGGTTGTGTTAAAAACCAAACAACTAATCCCCTTTTTGCAGAAGTATCAAAATGAACCTCTTGAAGACTCAAAGATTCAATCAATCTTAAAAATACTGAGTCGGTAGTGTATTCATTTTGCCACTCTCAACACGTACTATTGGTACCCAAGGAGAATCTTTAGCAAAGAGGTGGTTGCTCAAAAAAGGCTTCCAAATCGTGGAGCAGAATTATCATGGACCGTATGGAGAAATTGATATTGTTGCTAAAAAAGAGGGGGTTCTTCATTTTGTTGAAGTGAAAATGAGGCTCTCTTCAACATTTGGTTCTCCTATTGAATCAATCACTAAGCAAAAATATGCTCGCATTCAAAAAACTGTGTATCAGTATCTTAACGATAGAAACCCAACCATTTCAAGTTTTCAAATTGATTTTATTGGAATCCGGAGAGATGCTAACAAAAGGCTCTTCTTGATGTATTACCCTTCCATTACATGATCCAACGATTCTCTTGCATGGTAAGAACTCCGAACCAATGGTCCGGATTCTATATGCTTAAAACCGATTTTTAGGGCCATATTTTTGTAGTTTTCAAATTGCATAGGTGGAACATAGTCTTGCACTGTATAATGGGCAAGAGAAGGCTGTAAGTATTGACCAATAGTCAGTATGTCACAACCAGTGGATGCCAAGTCTTCCATAAGATGTTGAATAGATTCCCTTGTTTCTCCCAAACCTACCATAAAACCAGATTTGGTATATGCACAGCCATTCTTTTTGGCATAGGATAAAACGTGTAAAGAACGATCATAATCTGCCCCAGGACGTACTTTTGGGTACAGGTCCCGAATGGTTTCAATGTTGTGATTTATGACTTCAGGCTTCGATTGAATGATCACATCAAGAGCATCGTGATGACCTGAAAAATCAGGAATCAAAACTTCTATGGTAGTAGCAGGAGAAAGCGTACGGATTTGTTGGATCGTTTCTGCAAAATGATGAGATCCACCATCGTCAAGGTCGTCACGAGTAACAGAAGTGATGACGGCGTGTTTTAATCCTAACATACACACCGCCTTTGCAACGTTTTCAGGCTCATGCGGATCCAGGGGCAAAGGTTGTTTTTTCTTTTCTACAGCACAAAATGTACAATTCCGCGTGCAAAATTTTCCTAAAATCATGAAAGTAGCAGTACTGTGACTAAAACACTCGTTTTGATTAGGACAATGTGCTTCTTGACATACCGTATGGAGCTGGAGGGAGGATAGGCAGTTTTCTGTTGAAGAAAACTGTTGCTCTCTTTGTTTCATTTTTAACCAAGATGGTTTCTGTTTGATCATGTTAAGTCCTTTTCTAAAGGGATTTGAAAGGTGCGCAATACGTCCTCTAACTTTTTCCAAACTATCTCTTTGTTGAACAAATATCCCATTTCATCGCCTATCTGCTTGATACAAGTTTCCAACGAAACTTTTTTTCCCGTTTCGATGGACAGGTTTGTTACTCCCTTGTCGGTAATACCGCAGGGCGTGATAAGAGAAAAATAGGTCAAATCTGTGGAGACATTGAAGGCAAAACCGTGCATTGTGATATATTTATGGACAGAAAGCCCCATGGCGGTTATCTTGTTGTTATGAATCCAAACACCCGTATACCCAGGTATTCTTGATGAGGGTAAACAATAATTTTTTGCTAGAAAGGAAATAAAAACTTCTTCTAGATTCGTAACAAAGGATCGAATACTATTGTCAAAATTCTTTAAGTTTACTAAAGGATATCCAACAATTTGTCCTGGGCCATGAAATGTAACATCGCCACCGCGACTGATCGGGAATACGGAAATACCTTTCTCGCGACACTGCTGGGCTCCAATAAGCACATGGGAAGGATCTCCATTTTTCCCAATGGTGATAACCGGAGGATGTTCAAGAAACAATACAACGTCAGGCTCATCTGTATTCATTTTACGATCTACAATTGTTTTTTGCCATTCCAGAGCTTTTTCATAAGGTACTAGACCACAAGATGTTAACCATAATTCTTTCTTCATACTACCAGAATATCAAATCTCGACTTTTTTTAAAGAAGAGGATTGACAAAATATAAACTCGAAGTAAAATTGCTTTTAGATTTTTTAGAAAGGCGGTAGTTTAATGAACACAATAACGATGAACTTGGTAGCAACTGCAACTATTTCCATGCACAGAAATACTGTTTGCTTTCACCAACAACCCTTCTACCGCAAAATTTCTTTATGATCTAATTTAACAAGACATACTTACAAGAAGCCGCGGTAGACCACCGCGGCTTTTTTTTATGGTCTTGTGAAAGGAGGGTTGCCGAATGAAACATTGTCGGATGCCCATTATGTAGTCTCGTTGTTATATCTTCAAGAGAATTTGCTCAGAAAGGAGGATCAAAGATGTTTAAAATGAGACGACAAAACGTTGTTAGCTGGAAAAACTGGATGCTGTATCATGTAGACTTCAGTTTCATTTATCCCATCTATATGTAATCGTTATGAATATAGGAGAAAATACCATGACTTACGCATTAGAAGCAAATTTGATCTGCAAAAACTTTCTGCGCAAGAACAAAAAGCCTGTACAGGCTTTGCAAGATGTTAATTTACGTATACCCCAAAATACTGTCTATGGTTTGCTAGGTCCTAATGGATCTGGAAAGTCAACTTTTATCAGAATTGCCTCCACCTTACTGATACCGGACTCTGGCGAACTTAGCATTTTGGGTCATGATGTAAAAACTCAATCGAAGGACGTTAAATGGTTAATCAATCGAGTGTCCGTAGAAGCAAGTTTTTTTAGAAATCTTTCAGCGTTTGAAAATCTATTGTTTTCGGCAGGACTTTATGGTGTATCCCGAAAGAAAGCGATTCAGCGAATTTATGACATTACCGATCGGGTTGGTCTCGATCGTAAAAGGCTGAATGAGCGCATTCGAGATTATTCCAGAGGTATGCAACAAAAAGTTGCCATTGCAAGGGCTTTAATTACACAACCACCTGTGCTTCTATTGGATGAACCAACGACAGGGCTTGATCCAAGGGCAAAGCTGGAAGTGCAAGAATTGATTCGTGTTATGAGAAAAAACCTAGACGTCACTATTGTGTTGACAACTCACGACATGACAGAAGCTGAAAAGATGTGTGATAAAGTAGCCATAATTCACAATGGAAAAGTTGTTGTGGATGGCGATCCAGACTACTTGATGGAGCAGTTGCCCAAAACACAACAAAAACCCACATTTGAAGAAGTTTTTCTTCACTTTACAGGCGTGGATTTTACAGAAGCAGAAAAGGAGGTTGCTGCATGAGAGAGCGATTTATGCATGAACTACGAGCAGGGATCTCCTTTGTAAATCGTAATTTTAACCTTACGAAGCGATACTGGAAATGGGAAGTGGTCTTCCTAATATGGACGATTGCAAACGCAGTTAGTATCGGGTTCATTGGGAAATGGACTGGAAGCTTCTCCAGTGTTGAAATAAATACCGATTACATTACGATGTACATGCTCTTAGGCTCCATTTTATGGGGGTATTTATCAGTTGTATTTGAAGTTGTTTCGGAAACAGTTTCATGGGAGCGATGGGAAGATACCATTGAGTATACTTTTATGGCTCCCGTGAAACGGGTCACTCACTTGTTAAGCGTATGTGGATATGCAGCTTTGTATGCATTGTTACGAACCGTGTTCATTTTATTGGTACTTACATTGTTCTTTGATATTCAGTTAACGGGTGCTAATTATGGTGCTGCATTCCTATTGCTTGTTGTTGCAAGCTTTTCGTTTATGGGGTTGGGTATCTGTGCTGCCGTACTACCCCTTATTTCACCAGAAAAAGGTGCCCAGATGGTAGGAATATTTAGTTCCATTTTGCTTATGTTTTCTGGTGTGTATTATGATATTGGCATATTGCCTGCATGGATGCAGTTTATTGCCAAAGGTTCTCCGGCAACATATGCATTGCGAGGTATTCGAAATACAATCCTTGAAGGCTCTGCTTTTTGGTCGCAAATGGAAAACATTTGGCCTTTAGTTCTGATGAGCTTTATCTTTATTCCCATTGGGATTGGCTTGTTTTCCAAAGCAGAAGCATGGGCCAAAAAGAATGGTAAGTTGAAAAGAAGCGGATAGCTGCACTCAAAAAGGCTCTCTCTATCACATACATTGTTCTATTGTATGTGATAGAGAGAAGTTCTATTCCAAACGAAGATGAAATGACACCGAAGAAACGTCGTAAGTTAAGCTAGAGCCCATAGAGATAAAATCTGGCCTGAGCTTTGCATACGATTCAATATTGTTTTCTTGTATGTTTCCAGATATTTCTATTTGGGCTTTACCTCGTAAGAAGAACAGTGCTTCTTGGGCTTCCTCCACAGAATAGTTATCGAGCATAATGATATCAGGATTGTAAGGTAGAGAAGCAAGCGCTTCCTTGAGACAACTTGTTTCTACTTCTATTTTTAACATGGGGTGTGAATTCGTTTCGCGAACATGTTGAAGAGTTTTTGCGATCCCTCCCAATGCTTGTATGTGGTTATTCTTTATCATGATAAGGTCGGACAGGCTATTGCGGTGATTGCAACCTCCACCACATTGAACAGCATATTTGACAAAAGATCGATATCCTGGAAGCACCTTTCTGGTATCTAATAAGGATACGCCATATGCATCTGTGATTGCCGTAATGCGTTTTGTTTTCGTTGTGATGCCTGACAAATATGCAAGTAAATTCAGAACAATCCTTTCCATTTGAAGAATGGATTGTGTCCTTCCTTCTATACTGGCAACAATGTCTCCGGGATGTAAGGTGTCTCCATCTTTACCATGTGTTTGGATTGCAATAGTGGGGTCGAGGAAATGGAAAAATGGTTCAATCAGAAACTCCCCACATAAGGTCCCCTCTTGTTGTACTCGGATGAACCCTTTGGAGAGATGATCCTGGGGAATAAATGAAGAAGCAGGGTCACCATAAGGTTGGTCTTCTTGCAAATAGGAAGAAATGGCAGATGTAAATCGTGTTGGCTTCATACCTTCTCCTCTTTATAATTAATTTTTCGAACAATGGGATCACAGGAATCAGAAGATTTTTGTAACAAAAAGGAATGAGAGTATTGCGGGTTTTCTTCTGGAAAATCTGTTCGATAGTGAGCTCCTCTTGATTCTTTGCGGAGCAAAGCACTTTGAGCAATCAAATAGGATAGCTGACAGGCGTCAATAGCGGTTTTCTCTGAAGAAGTTTGCCAATAAGGATCCTTCATAAAAGGCCGCAAAAGAGACATGACTTCTTCAAGTTGTTCTTTGTTTCTCATGATGCCAAGGCAATCCCAGTTCAATTGCTGGATTTGTTGGATGGTGAATGGCGATTGAATGGACGAAGGAGAAGAAACTTGTGTTTGTTTTTCTGGGGTGAGATCTAGGGGAGGCTGATCGTTGATAACGTCTGCAGTTCGCTTTCCAAAAACCAAAGAGTCAATCAATGAATTGGATGCAAGACGGTTTGCTCCGTGAGTTCCGTTGCAACTACATTCGCCAATGGCATAAATGCCTTGTATGTTGGTTCGTCCAAAAAGGTCCACATAGATTCCTCCCATGGAGTAATGTGCTCCGGGAAAGACAGGAACTAGTTCTTTGGTGATGTCAATGTTTCGAAGCAAACAATTCTCATACACTTCTGGAAACAACCGAAGTATTTTGTCTTTACCAATCGGCCGTAGATCTAAATAAAAGTCTTGTGATTTGCACTGAAGGGATTCCTTCCACATTGATTGGCTGACAATGTCTCTAGAGGCAAGTTCTGCCTCTGGGTGATAGCGATCCATGAATCGTTTCCGTTGCGGATTTAAAAGAATCGCTCCTTCTCCTCTTATTGCTTCTGACATTAAAAGGGTTTCAAAGCCTTCTTTCACAAAAACGGTGGGATGAAATTGAACAAACTCTAGATCGGTGAGACCAATGCCAGCTTTATAGGCAATTGTAAGAACGTTACCAAAAAAACTCTTATCGCTTGTATTTCGCTTGTAGATCCCGGAGTATCCTCCAGAAGCAATGGCTAAAGAGTGACAATACAGGGTTGTTTCTCCCAAAGAATCAGAATGAACTTTGACTCCTTGCAAAGTATTTTCAGTAACAACGATATCAAGTAACTCGGTATGTTCTAAAAAGGTAGTGTTTGGAAGGGATTTAACTTGTTCATATAAAAAATTGAAAATGGCAACCCCCATCCTATCTCCCTGAGAATGAAGTACTCTTCTGTGGCTGTGACAACCTTCCAGCCCCATATTGTACTCTCCTGAAGAAGGATTTTTATCAAACACAAAACCATTGTCAGCTAATTCGTAGATACGATCAATGACTTCTTTGGTTAAAACATCCACTGCCTTTTTGCTATTCAAATACCCTCCAGCTTTAAGGGTATCTTCTAAGTGGGAGGCTGGGTCGTCGGGTTTGTAAAGAGCTGCAGCCATACCGCCCTTGGCTTTCCTTGTATTGCAGTTTACTACATTGTCTTTTGAAATAAGGAGTACACTTTTTGAAGAGTCAATATGAAAGGCGGTATATAGTCCTGAAATGCCAGTACCAATAATGATTACATCGAAAAAATTAGTCTCTGTATCCTTCATTTTTGTTGTATATCCATCATATTTTGAATTGCTTTCTTTGCTGCTACTGCTATTTGAGGATCGATGTCGATTTGAAATTGCAGGTGAAGTAAGGATTGATGTACCTTAGGAAGAGAAATGGTTTTCATGTCTTTGCATTCAATCTTTGCAGCAGCAAGAATGAACTTTTTCGTAGGATATTCTTTTGATAACCGGTGGATCATACCAACATCAGTGGCTACTAGAAATGTGTCATATGAAGCTTCACCAGCATACTGAATCATTCCTCCGGTCCCTCCCACATACGTGCTCATATCACGTACAGCCTTATTGGCTTCAGGGTGGGTCATTAAGGCAGCTTTTGGATGTTGTTTCCAGGTATAGGAGATTTCATCTGGATCCAATAGGTAATGTATGGGGCAACTTCCTGGGAAAAGAATAATTTCTTTTTGAGATTTTTCCTGTATCCATGAACCTAAGCCCTGATCAGGAACGAAAATGATGGTTTCTTGAGGAACAGACTCAACGATTGTTAATGCATTGGAAGATGTACAACAATAATCGCTTAAAGCTTTTGTCTCAACAGATGAATTCACATAGCAAACAACCGCTGCATGAGGATATTTTTCTTTCAGTGATAACAGGTCTTCTGGTTGTATGGATTCTGCTAAGTCGCACAATGCGGCAGGCTCTGGTAACAGTATTGTTTTTTCAGGTGACAAAAGTTTTGCTGTTTCAGCCATAAAGGAAACGCCACAAAAAACAATGACGGGATTTTGCAAGCGCGTTACAATGTTGCTTAATTCCAGTGAATCACCAACAAAGTCTGCAATATCTTGGATCATGCCAGGTTGATAATTATGGGCTAAAATACAAGCATTTTTTTCCTTTTTGAGGGCTTGAATTTCTTGTACACGTTTTTCCAAAAGAAACTCCTTTGTGGATTTTATCTCAAATGTAGTATTTATCATTCAAATGTCAAAAAATGTTTCCCTCCAGGGAGTGAAATTGAAACCTTATTGTCTTTTTGTTGAAAAGCAACTTCTTCTTGATCAAGAAAGGCTTTTTGAATGGTAGTATCTGGAGGAACATAGAAGTGGACAACGCTGTTTTCCTTTTGACTTACTATTTCAAAATTCCATTGCTTATTATTGGTAGGGGACACTGCCATGGAATGGAAAATTTGTTCCACTCGGGATGACGAATAAAATAGCGCTTGTTGATTGCAATTTACATAACTCGCATGAGTTACAAAGTAGGATGTAGGAAAAGATGTGTTTTGTTCCTGTCGCGAAAAACAGAAGGAACCGTTTGTAGAAACAACCGTTCCCTTTGCCATGCTTCGGTTGGAATTGATCATGAAAACATCTTGAAAAGAAGATGTCTCTTGCTGGGACGAGGGGGAGATAGAATATTCAATTCCATTTTTGGAAGGGTTTCGTTGCATGGAAAAAGGAGAATCTTCTGAACCTGATACTGAAAGCAAGGATTCAATGACAGTAGAAGTCCCTTTTTTGGAAAATATATAATACGGTATTTCAATTTCATGGTCCCAATAGCTAGAATACCACCCAGATTTCTGTTGAATTTTTGTATCGATAGAGGTGTCTATGTGAAGATATTCGAGTTCTTCTGATGGCAATGCGAGATGGATGCCAGAGGCACTTTGGTTTTGGATTGTACCATTGGGATGAAAAACCGAACTATAGACATGAGAAGATTCTGATTGGAACAGGTCAATAATAAATGTATAGGAGGGAGTGTTATGTGCCGGTTTGTTTTGAATTGGCATAAAGGATGGTACGTGAAATAGGGTTCTTGTGCAAGTGACATCGGGGTGGTGAATCTGCATTTGAATATCCATACTTGCAAACGACAGGGTGTTCCCGCAGTAGTAGTTTTGGATACAAGATTTGTCTATAGGTCCAACACCACCATTGTACCAAGATTCAGAACCAACTCCATCGACAATAGGTACATTGTGTGCTTCATGGGAAACATAGTATTGCCGGTTTTTAGACGTCCATCCGTTTGGTCCATAGCCGCTCTCAAGTAAAAGTGGGAGCTGCCCTTTATATAAAAGAATTTGACCTGTATCGTTCTGTTCATGAAGAGAGGAATTTTGTTTACCAAGAAACAACAAATATGTTTCTATGTCTTTGTTCATGGATCGAAACAGAATATCCGAATCAGAAGAGAACATAGTACTCTTCCGAGAAGGTTTATCTGGTGTTGCTTCAGCACAGTCCAGTGCTGATAAGAGCGAGAAAGGAATGTACAAGCTTTTGACAATATTCCAAGGTTCATTTTCAAAAGGGCTTTGATTCTTGTAACAAGTAGATGCCCAAAGAAAATGACCAGCTTTCGTAGGGAAAAATGGAACGAGGAAGCGAAATGGGAAAACAACGCGTGTTTGCCATGAGTCATCGATGGAAGGAAGATATCCATCTGGTTTTTGAATAGAAAGTGCCCATTCAACCATAGATTCAAGACGATCTGAAAAGGGAAAATCTTCGAAGAGATTTAATCCAAGAGTGTTTTTTATTCCATATGAAAAATAGGTAAATATTTCTAATAAGTAGGTGTAGTAATGTGTGCCTTCGTTTAGGACTCCATCCTCTGAAATTTGAAAACGAAAGTAGTAATGAAGGACTTGGAGAGAATACTGTAAAAATTGTTTTTGTTTTTGTGGATGTGTCAGGTATAACGAGCATAAACCAAGAAGACTAGCAGCTCTTGTTACATGATTATTGCCTTTTCCATAGGGGTAATGTTGAATCCACTTTTGACAAGTTTGGTATTGAATTTCGCATAGTTGTTCCATATTTCTCTGCCATATATCTTGTATTGGATCAGGAAGATTGGTTGTATTTTGAAGAAGCTCAAAGGAAACAATATAGTGAATGGCGTGTTCTTGCACAAAGATATCGTTTTGAAACTGAGTTTGATCCCAATAATCAGGCTGTATTTCAAGGAAATATTGAACGATGTTGTCAAAAGTTCCTTGATCCAAAAAAACATACTGCATTACTAGATTTCGTAAATACTCTGTAGAAATTGGATGGGAGTTTTTTGGTTCCGTGTAAGACAATATCTTTTGTAGTCTATCATCGGTATGAATTTGGTTTTGAAGCAGGGGAAAGCTTTGTTTTGGAAATAAAACTCCCTGCTGTGCATGAATTGGTTCTGCAAGGTGAAAGAGAAAGGGGTCTTCTTGTGGAGAAGAATCTGTATGAAGAGATAGCTTGTGCCACTGGATTTCAAGCGTTTCTATCTGTTGATCTGCAGAGGGATGAGAGCAAATGGCTAGAGATTCAATCTGATTCCAGTAAAACACCGGTTCTCCTCCAAAAGCAGAAAAAAGATCATGAAGTGCAAAGGTTACCGTGGTTGTATGGAGAGAGTCGATTGTGAAATAGGTGAATTGCATGTGATGGGACTGATCTCTTATTAACAATGTCATCCAATTGCCAGTTTGCTGGTTTGAAGAGAACTCTATCTCAAGTGTTTGAAATTGAGACCAATCTTTCGGTATCGACCTAGTTACAATGGAGGCATTTTTTTGACCAGGTCTCCAAAGGAGACCATCTTGTTTCCATACTAGCGTTCCTTTTTCTCCATATCGTTTCCAATCATGAGGCGCAAGGGGTATAGAGAAATTGTCATGTTGTGCAATGGATATCTGGATGTTTTGGAACAACGAGGCAATCAGACTAACCAGGATGATACAGAGAAGAACTTTTCTCTTCATGAAGGTTTCCGCAGTTTTGCACCACATGAGTGAATTTCATGTACTATTGCCTGGTGTAAAATGGGATTGGAGCATATTACCGAAGAGGCACAAAAAGGAAGGTCACGATTGTAAAGATCCGTAATTCTTCCTCCTGCTTCTTGCAGTACAATTCTAGCAGCTGCAAAATCCCATAATTGGAGCATTTGTTCCCAATATCCTTGCAACAAACCACACCCGACAAAACAAATATCCAGAGATGCTGATCCAAAACGACGTACCGCTTGAGCTTGTTTGCAAAAATGTTCATACAGGTCCAAATTGGTGTAAGGTGTTGAGCGAATGTCGTATGGAAAGCCTGTCGCTAAAAGTGCTTTTGAAAGGTCCTTGGTAGTACTTACATGGATAGGAGCATAATTTAACCAAGATCCACACGAAGTGAGGCCAAAAAATAATTGATCCATTTCAGGAGCATACACCCAGCCAGCTACTGGTTTTTGATGTTCGTAAAATGCAATAGAAATAGCCCATAAGGGCAGTTGATGAGCAAAATTTGTGGTTCCATCAATGGGATCAATAATCCAACAATAAGGACTACTTGATTCAACATCTGCGCTTTCTTCAGAAATGATAGAATGGTGGGGAAATCTTTGTAAAATCTCTTGTTTGAGAGCTATTTCTGTTTCAATGTCAATATTGGTTACTAAATCGATTTCACCCTTAAACTCAACAGCAATATCTTTGTGTTTTTGTTGAGCATTTTTTCCGGCTGCATACAGCATCTGAAAACCGACTTCGATAGCAGAATAATGGGGATGATTGGACAAACTTGATAGCATCTTTTGAGCATTGGCAGGAATGGACATCATATTATCGAGACACCGATAAGGATTCTGAAACGGAATCCCACTCCACTGTAAATGAAAAGACGTTTGGTAGAGCCCCACCTGGAAAGAAGGGTTCGTTGCGATGTATTTCAATAGGCTGGGGCAAAGTATGTTTTGTTCCATTTTTCACATACGTAGAAGAGCCGGTATAAAAGATATAGGAATTAGCATTGTAGGTAACCTGAAGAATACCACGAGTTAGGTTCGGATAGTATTGCATTCCATAGTATTTTGTAATGATCGATAACGGAATCATTATTCTGTTGTTTTTGATATAAGGACTTGCGAACACGGATACAGGTTTTTCGTTGATCATGATGACAGATCGGTTCTTTTCGAAGACAGAAACAACCTTCCTAGATGAGGAGACGTTGTGCAATAGGTCTAGTCGGACAAACGTATTAGCGGAGACTGTATAAAAGAAGGTAGATCCCGTAAATGTTGTGTGAGAAACCGGTGGAAGGGAGGTATTGTCCAAAGAATGATATATATAGCCTCTTACAGGTTCTCCTGTGACGGTTTTGTCAAGAACAAAGTATTTTTCAGAGGTGGGAAGAAAAATATAGACCAGCGAATCTTGGCTTGATTCATCGATAAAGAAAATTTTAGTTCCATCTCCGCTAACACAAAACGGACTTTCTTGTTGTAGAGGGATAATGTGGGTTAAGTCAGTTCCGCTCGTCGAGATAGAAGAGAGCATGGATACCCCATTGACAAGCATCTTAAAGAAAATTTTAGTTCCATACATATTTAAAACAAAAGGTCCCATTTCCTCAGGTTTAGGATCCAATCTTCGAGAAGATGTTAGTTGGTTTAAAAAACCGGTGGATAGGTCCAGCGAAAAAAGCTCTCCTTTTAAATCATAAGGAGAGGAGTTTTCAAAAAGTTGGGCATAGAATACAATTGTATTGCTTGAAGAGAACCTGGGTAGATGAGGGCTATGTATAGTTGAATCATATATAAATGACTGGCGAATTCGGGAAAACTCTTTAGGTCCAGCAAGAACTCGTTGGTTGGAACCATTTCGATTCATGATAAGAATTGCCGTTTGTTTATGAGAGGAGGTGTCGGTCAGATAGCCAATTTCAACTTGGGCAGCGATGTATTCCCCAGAAGCATCTATGTCTATATTGGGGACATGGTGGAGTGGAGGGGTAAAAATTACTTGATTGGTACCAGGAATCAAGATCCGTAATGGGAAAAAATCTTGCTTTTTTGTAAGAGTGTCAAAAACAAGTACATAGTCTGTTTTTTTTGTAGCTATATCTTCATTGGATTGAACTCCCATACACACAAAGCGACCATCTCCTGAAATAGAAGGGTATTGGTCTGCTGCTGTGAAAAAGATATTCTTTTTCCCAACAGTATAAACCCCGGGTGAAAACACTTCCTCTAAGTTGATTCCTCCTGCTTCCACAACATGAATAAAAGTGTCCCCACTTTTATTTCCTGTGCTACGAATGACAATTTTTTTCCCATTTTTTGATGCTTCAAAATAGGTTATTTTGTTCGTAAATGAATACAAAGGGCTCAATTGGGATTCGATTTTCATTTCTGTCCATGTCGTGTGGTCCTCGAGCGCATATGCCACAAAAGGACTACAAGCGAGAAACGTGAGGAGCACGAAAACAATGATAGTTTTAACAGAAGGGGTGCGTTGCAATCTCTTTTTACTCACAATTCCTCCTTTACAGTTAATGTTGTTTCTCCAACTTGAAGAACATCATTATTGTATAATTTTTTTCGTTGAATACTTTTTCCATTTACACTTGTACCATTACAGCTTTGGAGATCAACAACAAAAAAACCATTTGTGGTTTTTTGAACGTAACAATGTTCTAGCGAAACTGAAATGTCTTGAAGAGATACTTGGCAATCTTTGCTAGAACCAATCCATGAAGAGGTATTTACAGAGACGTACCGAGGTTTTTTACCAGGCTCTTGGACCAAGAACTGTAGGGAACGACGTAGATATTTCTGTTCAGCTTCTCTTTCACGTTTGTTCCGTTTCGTTTTTCGCCGGTGAACAATAGATTGTATACACCTCAATACAAACCATACGAACAAAAGAATAATGAGGAAGGCTATAAAAAGAAGAGCCCAATCAATAAGATTGTGTAGCGAAACAACCGGTTGCACTTCTACTGAAAATGGATTAGAGGGGTAATTTATGGTTATTTGGGTTGGGAACAGCATTTTTGGTAAAGGAATAGTGATCACAAAGGAATGGAGAGGTTGTTTTCTTGAGCGAATCGTGGTTTCAATCTGAGAAACTTGATAGGTGGAGGAGGAATTTGCGTACATGCCTCCAGTTGATTCAATGATGAACTCTTGAGAAGTATTGTGTTCCAAGTCGTTGGTTTGAAAATAGAATATGGGTGCAAAGGCAGTCTTAAAGCTGGGGAGTTCTGTTCCATCCCCAATAATGATAATGACAACATCTTGTGATGTATTCATTTCTTTTGAACGAAGAACTTCCAGCAAGGATTCTAGTTGCCCCTTTTCCGATGTAGGATCTACGGGATATGTACTCAATTTATCGGTTGGAAAAGGTATTTCTTGAATAGCAGATCCAAATGTAAATATGACAATATTGTTAAAAAATGATTGTTTTTTTCGTTCCTTTTCTATCTCCATTAGAAGAACTTCTCTGTGAGCTCTTTCTCGGATATTAGTATAAGAAGGGCTATTTTGAATCAAAAGATAAATTTTTGGTTGTGAGTTGAAGGGAAAGCGAATGATTCTTTCTTTGGTTTGAATTGATGAATTTGCTACTTGTACTGTATTGGATTCCATGGAAGGAGCATAATAGTACCCATGGATTGTTGGGTATAAACCACGGTCCATATGAATTTCCAGCTCTTTCCCGTAAGTGGAAAGAGGATGCGATAAAAAACATAGCAAAAAAACCATTCCGATCACAAATTTTTTCTTCATTGATAATGATTCTATGATCTAAGCTCATCAGGTCAATATATTCACAAATATATCACAAATGATATAATGAGTGAAAAAGTTTATCGATATGGTGAGGGTATCATATGCGCATTAAAAAACATCCGATTTTAGAATGGAAAGAGAAGAAGAAAGTATCCTTTTATTTTGATGGAAAACCCGTGCAAGGATATGAAGGAGAACCCATTGCTGTTGCATTGTTTGAGCAAGGGTACAAAAATATTAGCGAAAGTCTTGTTTACCATAGACCAAGAGGACTCTTTTGTTGTATTGGAAACTGCTCTTCTTGTTTGATGAAAGTGGATGGCATACCGAATGTGAGAACTTGTACGAAGCAAGTTAAAGAGGGAATGCAAGTAGAAACACAGAAGAGGGAATCATGAAACAATACTGCGATGTATTAATTGTTGGGGCTGGTCCAGCAGGTCTTTGTGCTGCAAGTGTCTTCGTGAATACCAATGTCCAAGTTATTGTACTAGAAAGGGATCCTTTTTTAGGTGGTCAACTAGTAAAACAAACACATATGTTTTTTGGATCTAAAGAGCAGTATGCTGGAACACGTGGCTTTGAAATTAGTACCATCCTACAAGAATCTGTTCTTCAATCTACCAATATTCATTTTTTTACAGATACCGTTGCAGCGGGGTATTATCCGGAAGATGGGTTTATGCTTGCTCTAGAACAAGACCAAACGTTGCACCATATCTATTTTAAAAAAGTAATTGTTGCAACGGGTGCCTCAGAGAAGGCATTGATTTTTGAGAACAATGATATGCCTGGAATATTTGGAGCAGGAGCAGTGCAAACTCTTATGAATATGTATGGCGTAGCTCCTGGCAAAGAAGTCATTATGGTAGGCTCTGGGAACATTGGATTAATTGTCTCCTACCAGCTGTTACAAGCGGGTATACCCGTAAAATGTATTGTTGAGGCTGCTCCAGTTGTGGGTGGATATTTTGTCCATGCTGCCAAAATTCGAAGATTGCAAGTTCCAATATTGCTCCAGACGACTGTCCGAAAAGCTTTTGGTGAAGAATCTTTGGAAGGTGTTGAAATTGTCTCGTTGGATGAGAATTGGCAAGAAATACCCGGTACTGAACGAACGGAAACCTGTGATACACTGTGTTTAGCAGTCGGACTTTCACCTCTATCAGAATTGTTGTCTCACATGCAATGCGAGACAAAATACGTTCCTGCATTGGGAGGATCTGTAGCTTTACGGAACCGAAGAATGCAATGCACCAACAAGGATGTTTATATAGCCGGAGATGTTGCTGGTATTGAAGAAGCAAGTTCAGCCATGTTGGAAGGATATATTGCTGGTGTATCAATTGCAGAAGACCTTCAAATTGCCACACCAGATCACATGGCTTTACTCGAAAAATCTGTCCAATTTCTGCAATCTATGCGATCAGGTCCAATTGGAGAGAAAATATGCAGCGGTTTGCAGAAAGTTGAGGAATCCAATGTATAAGAATACCGGATACCTATCCATTGAAGAATACTCTTCTTTAATGCCAGAAGAGGAAAGGCTTAACAAAGGATCCGTTGCGATTATTGAATGTCCAGAACACATTCCTTGTAATCCCTGTCAACAAGCTTGTCCAAGGGGAGCTATTCAACCCTTCCAAAACATTACTGATCTTCCTGTTATCAATTTTGATCTTTGCAATGGTTGCGGAAACTGTATTGCTGTTTGTCCAGGATTGGCTATTTATGTCATTGAGAAAAACTTTACACCCGATACCTCTTTGATGAAGATCCCGTATGAAATGCTTCCAATACCAGAAAAAAATGATATCTGCGATATTCTTTCTAGAGAGGGTTCTGTTATTGGCAGAGGAAGAGTTGAAAGGGTTCAGAAATATGCCTTTAATCCAAAGGGTAGAGTGATATGGGTAGAAATCCCCAAAAAACTGTACAAAGAAGCACGAAATGTTCGGATGGTGAAAGAATGAATTTCAAAGATGATAACACTATTGTTTGCCGATGTGCCGACGTAACTCTTGGTGAGATCAAAAACGTTATTCGAAAAGGGTATACAACACTCGATGAGATAAAACGACTTACCCGCGCTGGTATGGGTCAATGTCAAGGAAAAACCTGTAGAAATCTTTTGCTTCAAATCATTGCCAGTGAGCTTCAGATCTCCCAAACTGATATAGAACTTTCCCGGTTGCGACCTCCGTCTGTAACCATTCCACTTGAGTTACTAGCGAAGGAGGATACAAATGAAGACTAAAGCCTCAGTCGTTATCATCGGAGGGGGTGTAATCGGGGCAGCAACTGCGTACGAACTAGCTCTTCGAGGTATGAAAGATATTGTGTTGGTCGAGAAAAATACACTATTCTCTGGTGCTACTGCAAGATGTGGAGCTGGTGTCAGGCAACAATGGGGCACAGAGATGAATCTGCGTCTTTCTATTGGATCTGTCAAACGATATGAAACTCTTGCTGAAGAATTGGACTACTCTCATGGTATTGAATTTTCTCAAACTGGATACTTTATGCCGGTATATTCTGAAAAGCAAATGCAACAATTTGAACAAAATGTGAGCTTGCAGAGAACATTTGGACTACATGTTCAGTTCTTACAACCAGAGGAATGTAGAAACATTGTTCCTATTATCTCCTTAGAAGGACTTCTGGGCGCTACTTATTATGAAAAAGATGGATATTTAAGCCCCTTTCATACCACTGCAGCTTATGCACAAGCTGCGATGAGAAAAGGAGTTTGCATCGAAAAAAATACAGAAGTGTTAGGTTTTACCATGGAAAAGGATACAATACGATCGGTCACAACCAACCGGGGGGAAATATCTTGTGATTATGTAGTGAATGCTGCCGGGGGGTGGGCTCAAGAAATTGCCAAAATGGTGAATGTAGCACTTCCTTTGTATTCCGAACGTCACCAAATTCTTGTTACGGAACCTATTGAACCCTTGTTTCGTCCCATGGTAATGAGCTTTACTCATGGCTTTTATACCCAACAAGAGCCTAATGGAGCCATTTTAATGGGGGTAGGTGATCCCAATGAGCCCAAGGGATACAATATGGATCACTCCTATCATTTTCTACATACTGTTGCAGCTCTTGTTACATCGGTGCTACCAGCAGTGGGAAAGGCCAGGGTAGTCCGTCAGTGGTCTGGCTTGTACAACATATCTCCTGACAAAGCACCCATATTGGGCCTTCCAAAGGAAGTAACGAACATGTATCTGGCTGTTGGTTTTTCAGGGCATGGTTTCATGGTTGCACCCATGGTGTCGGAAATGATTGCTCAAATGATGACCAATGAAGAATTGTCCATTCCAGAAGCGAAGACTCAATTAGACCTAGGTCGATATGACAGGGGAGAACTCATCGTGGAACCAAGTGTAGTGTAGTCAAAATGATTGGAATATTTGATTCAGGCGTTGGTGGTTTAGTTATCTATGAAAGAATCAAACAATATCTCCCTGGGGTCCCTTTCCTGTATTATTCCGACCATCTTCATTTTCCTTATGGGGAAAAAACGGATGAACAAGTAATGGACTACGCAACCAAAATTTCTTCTTTTCTTCTTCAGCGGGGATGCAAACTAATTGTTGTTGCTTGCAATACTGCAACGGTTACTGCAATACATAGGTTGCGGAAACAATTTACTATTCCTTTCGTGGGAATCGTTCCCGCTGTAAAACCTGCCTCTTCCAATGGAAAGAATAGAAAGATTGCGGTTCTTGTCACGCCTTTGTCTGCGAAAAGTGAACAATATGGAATTCTTCTGAAAGAATGGCAACATGGAAATACTATGGATACGTTTGAGATGCCAAATTTAGCAAGTATTGTAGAATACAATAGATTTCAGGAAGCTTCTACAAAACAGTATCTAGAAACTTTTTTTATACAATTGAAGCGCAGCAGTTATTCTGTTGTTGTTCTTGGATGCACCCATTTCTTGTATCTAAAATCATATCTACAAACACACTTTCCGGGCATTTTTGAGATTGTAGATCCAATCGAAGGTGTAGCTAGACAGACAAAAAAGGTCTATATGACGCTGGGTTTACGTTCATGTGATACGAAAGGCATCGTTGATCAATATTATACGAGTCAAGATCAAAGCATCCTTACGCACTATCTAGATACCTATTTGCATATTTCTAGCCCAATTGTGAAGGAAATTTCTCTTGAAGAGCCAACGTAGCTTTGCCCTATGGAAAAGAGTACATGTAGCTTTACAAAAAGAAGTGGATACACATTTTTCCAATACATCCATCAAAAAAGGGTTCTCTCATTTTCTACAAAATATAGCTACTGAACAATGGTTTATTCAAGAGTATCCAAGTTCTCTGCGGGATCAGTTTAATCGATGTCTTCATGAATACGAAAAGGACCCTAATGAAGAAACGTTTGGCTTTCTTGTTTCTTCCATAGGGACTCTGTATGATTATTGGGATAACTTGATTCCAACAGGAGTTATGCAGGATATTTTGTTAAAGCCTTTGCAATATTGCAAAGGGTTTGGCCCAAAAAGAGCTCAAGTATTGTCACGATTAGGAATTCATAAAATTCATGATTTTCTGTATACATTCCCCAAATCTTGGAACGATCGCCGGAAAACAATTGCGATCCAAGAGGCTTACATGAACCAGGGAGAAACAGTTCAAATAACTGCTTATATTGACAACGTGATGGAGCAAAAAAAAGGATCTTATTTGATAACAAATGTTGTCGTCAAGGACAAAACAGGTTTTTTATTGGTTTCTTTTATCAATCAAAAATATCTGAAGAAACTGTTTCAAGATCATCGAGGACATCGCCTTTTTTTGTCTGGAAAACTCCACTACCAATATGGAAAAATACAAATGAGCAACCCTGAATTTGAAATACAACAGAATACCAAAACGTCCCGATCTTTTCACGATATAGTACCCATTTATAAATTAACAGAAGGACTTTCACAGAAGGTTTACAGGCAGTTGATTCGTCATACGGTAGAAGACCACATTGTTCATATTCATGAGTTTCTTCCCTCTGCTATTCGCAGAGAAGAGCACGTCATGCATCGGGCAGAAGCCTTGTGTCATATGCACTTTCCTATGTCTTTGCAGATTGCTGAGGAAGCAAGGAAACGATTGGTTTTAGATGAATTCTTACTGAATCAATATGTTGCTTTAGAGCATAAAATGCTCCACCAAAAAAAGGAAGGCATACAGTTGTCAGTTACGGATTCTCTTGTGACTTCTTTTCGGTCCTTACTGCCATTTTCTTTAACCAAGGATCAACAAAAAACAATTGATGAGTTTCGACAAGACTTGGAATCAGGGTATCCAATGCATCGACTTCTACACGGAGATGTTGGATCCGGCAAGACCTTAGTGGCAGCGGCTTTGCTTTATTTCACGATAAAAAACCAATATCAAGCTATATTCATGGCACCAACAGAGATCCTTGCAAGACAAGTTTACCAGGTTCTTACCTCTCTATTTTCACCCGATGAAAACATCCAGGGTGCATTGCTAATTGGTGACATGAGAAAGAACGATAGGGAACGTGCCCTGGACTCGATCCAAACTGGTACTGCCCATTTTGTGGTAGGAACACACGCTTTATTTGAAGATGCAATTTCGTTTCATCGTCCTGCTACTTTTGTTATTGACGAACAGCACCGATTTGGTGTTGAACAACGAAATCGTCTTTTTGGAAAAGCATTGCATCCACATATTCTTGTGATGAGTGCAACACCAATTCCTAGAACGATGGCTTTAACTCAATTTGGAGATTTAGATATATCAGTGATTAAGGAACTGCCCAGGGGTAAGAAAAACATCCAAACCACTATTGTGTCATCATCTGAACGAGAAAACATGAACCAGATTCTGCGTTCTATTCTTGAAAGAAACGAGAAAATATTTTACGTCTGTCCACTTATTGAGGAATCTGATTCATTGGATGTTGCCAATTCGATTCACAAAACAGAGGAAGTCAAATCCACATTCCCAGGGATTGATGTATTTCTCCTTCACGGAAGAATGAAAATGGAAGAAAAAAATCATATCATGAGTGAATTTAGAAAAACTCAACGATCCATTCTAGTTTCTACAACCGTAATTGAAGTTGGTGTTGATGTAGCAGAAGCTACAGCTATGGTGATCGAAAATGCGGAACGATTTGGCTTAGCGCAGCTTCATCAGCTACGTGGTAGAGTTGGACGTAAGTCGCAAAAATCGTATTGTTTTCTTGTAACTGATGCATCTTCCTCTGCGAGGATGACTATATTAGAAACATCAAACAATGGATTTGCCATTGCAGAAAAAGATTTGGAGTTACGGGGTCCGGGAGAATTGTTTGGAACCCTCCAAAGCGGTCATATATTTTCTCAGTTGGTGCGATTAGAAGAAGACTATCCTCTTCTGGAAAAAGCAAAAAAGATTGCTACTACTCTTATCAAAAACCCGGATTTGGGACAAGAAATTGCAAAAGCAGTTCATTTTCGAAACAAAAAATTAGTTTTGTAAAATGTCTACTTTCGAAGAATTACTGTTTTTGTTTCAGGAATCCACTCAACTTCAAATTTTAAATGGGTTGCAATAAAGGCGAGAGGAACAAAGGAATATTCTTGATGAATACGTGGAGGAGTAGATAGCGAATAAGGAGTTCCATTTACATACGCAGTAGAATTGTTAATCTGCAATTGGATTTCGCCTTCTCTTTGAAGAACCGAAATTTCTTTTGTATTGGGATACCACTCTACTTTTGCCCCTAAAACATCGGAGATAAATTTAAGAGGAATCATTGTTATCTCTTCGTCGGTTACAAATGCCGGGGGAGTATCAAGAGATGTTTTTTCCCCATTTATAAATACATGCGCAGATAGTATGGGAATTTCTAAAACTGTAGAAAAAGATTTTTCCGAAAGAGGATCTTTTGATACCGGAGAGTTATCCTGCAATGATGATGAATCGTTGGAAGATCGGGATCGGACGTCATCAACAGAACTGGTAAATGTACAGCTGCCCAAAGGCGCCACAATAAAAATCAATGCCATCAAAATCCATATCGTTCTTTTCATAATACCCTCGCTAAATCATTTTCCTTAATTGTAGCTTCTTTTAATGACTTTTCAAATGTGCTTTACTTGACGTATGTTTATGGTACAATAAACACTGGAATTTTGTTGTTTATGAGGTGTTATAATGATGTCAGATGATTTTAAAAACGTTGATCAAACTGAAGAAAGAGATCTTGATGAATTTGAAAATGCGATTCTATCAAATACAGATCGCCTAGTCCAAAGTTACAAACGAGGAGACATTGTCGATGTTCGAATTGTCAAAGTTGACAAAGACTGTCTTTTGGTAGACATTGGAAGAAAAAGTGAAGTATTTGTACCAATCGAAGAAATTGTTCATGATCCCAATGTAGAACTAGGTACTCAATTTAAAGTAGATGATTTGATACCTGTTAAGGTTGTTCGAGACGAGTATTCAAAAGGTGGAATTTTCTTATCCCACAAAAAAGCTCTTTATCAATTAAACATTGATAATATTGAGACAGCTTACAGAGAAAAAGAAAAAGTAAAAGCCATTGTTCACGAAAAAGTGAAAGGTGGTTTGGTTGTTGATATCGATGGAGTGCAAGCTTTTCTCCCCGGATCTTTGGTTTCTGTGAAAAGACAAAACGACCTTTCGAAATATATTGGACAAACACTTGAGGTTCAAGTTATTGAATTCGAAAAAGATCGAAGAAAAGTAGTTGTATCTCATAAGATTATCGAGCAAGAACATAACAAGGCTTCTCGCAACGAATTTGTTGGTGGTCTTGAAGTAAATACTATTCTCGATGGTATTGTTACCAATATTGTCGACTATGGTGTGTTTGTTGACATTGGATTCAACGTCGAAGGACTCGTTCACATTTCTGAACTTGCATGGGGCGCAACGAAGAAACCATCTGATGTTGTCAAAAAGAACGATAAAATCAAAGTGCGAGTAATCGGTATTTCCGATGATCGCAATCGCATTTCTCTCAGCTTAAAACGAACACTCCCAGATCCATGGGAAATTTCTGGTGCCAACTACCATATGGGACAAGTTGTCGAAGGAAAAGTTGTCAAAGATCTTAACTTTGGTGCTTTGATTGAAATAGAAGAAGGAATAAATTCCTTCATGCATATCTCCCAAATGAGCCACCGAAGAATTAACTCCATTGAGGAAATTTTTCAAGTTGGTGATACTGTTCGCGGAGAGATTGTTGAGCTTGACATCTCTCAAAAGAAAATGAAGTTAAGCCGAAAAAATATCATACCACCTGAAGATGAAATCTCTGACGAAGAAGAAGCTTCAACGTCAGATAACCATCATGATCAATCAAAATCAGATGATTTTAGTAGCTATGTGGATGTATTTGTTCCAAAAGGCTCAAACTAATATTCAAATGATCTATAAAAGGAGTCCTCAGGGACTCCTTTTTCTTTTTCTTTGCCTTTACGAAAGAGAGCTTTTATGTCAAAAAATGTAAAAAAGACTTTAAAAGATTCTTTAAATCTCCAACAATACGAAGCCGTCACCACTATTGACGGGCCTGTTGCAGTTTTTGCAGGAGCTGGTTCCGGTAAAACAAGAGTCATCACCTATCGCATTGTAAACTTATTGGATGAAGGAATTCCGATTACAAATATTTTGGCAGTTACCTTTACCAACAAGGCTGCTAATGAAATGAAAGACCGTATACAAGGCGTAGTAAAAATTGACCATAAAAAACTTTGGATAGGAACATTTCATTCTATTTGTCTCAGGATTTTACGACAATCGGGGAAAGCCATTTCTCTTCAACCTGACTTTACAGTCTTTGATGAAGAAGATTCCTTAGCTCTCATTAAAGACTGTATGAAAGAAAGCAATATCGACATTAAAAGAGTGAATCCTCGCACAGTATCCAAAACAATCTCTGATTCAAAAGTTGCCTTAGTGAGTGCACAGGACTATCCTAATGTAGCTGGCACCGGTTATTTTGTAGATATTGTATCCAACGTTTATGCTTTGTATGAAAAGCGATTGAGAGAAAACAATGCCCTTGACTTTGATGATCTCATTTACGAGACAGTTATGTTATTCCAGAAGGAACCCTCTGTACTGGATCAATACCAAGAGCTTTTTAAACACATTCTTGTGGATGAATATCAAGATGTAAATGCTGTACAATATGAACTTTTGCGATTGCTAGCGAATAAATACCGTAATATTTTTGTAGTGGGTGATGACGATCAGTCTATCTACGCTTTCCGCGGTGCTGATCCAACATATATGTTGCGATTCAGACAAGAATACCCCGATGCAAAAGTCATTAAACTTGAAGAAAATTATCGTTGTTCCCAAATGATTCTCAATGCCGCTCATTGTGTAGTTCAAAACAATGAAAAACGGGAAGAAAAAAAGCTATGGACTAGCAACGACAAAGGAACACCCGTAAAATTAGTAGTCTGTTCGAACGAAAAAGACGAAGCTCAAAAGACTGTTCAATTAATTCAAGAGCGAATCAAAACACAAAAAAGATCCTATGATGATTTTGTTGTACTATACCGGATTAATGCTGCTAGTAGAAATTTTGAAGAAGCATTAATGGCCGATGATATTCCATATCAACTAGTTGGGGGATATAGGTTTTATCAGAGAAAAGAAGTCAAAGATTTTATTGCCTATCTACGAATTATTAACAACCCTGATGATAGGGTAAGCATTAACCGTGTCATTAACTACCCAAAGAGAAATATTGGAGCTGTTTTTATTCGGAAAATTGAAAAGATGGCTCATGAAGACCAGTGTTCTTTTTATACGGCCTGTCACCATCTTTTAAAGAAAAAGGAAGCAGTTGCCCGTGGACGAAAAGGGTTGCAAGAGTTTATTGATGTTGTCGAAGCTGGTAGAAAGCTCTTGCAAACTGGAACTCTTCTTGATGTTGCAAAACTAGTTTACGAGAAAACAAATATTCCCAGTATGATAGAAACAGAGTATGCAGAGGATATTGCCAAAGATAAGGTAGCGAATCTGCGAGAGCTGTTATCTGCTATTCATGATTTTGAAGAAAAATATGATGGAAATGAGCCTGTTTTACAAGCCTTTTTAGCGCAGGTATCTTTATTCACTGACTTAGATCATATGGATCAAAACCAAGCCAGAGTAACTCTTATGACAATTCATTCTGTGAAGGGTTTGGAATTCCCAATTGTGTTTATGGCAGGCATGGAAGAAGGATTGTTTCCTCACTATCTGTCAAACTGCAAACAAAATGCCCTAGAGGAAGAACGACGATTGTGTTACGTAGGCTTTACCAGGGCAAAAACTGAGCTTTATTTGTCGTATGCTATGAACCGAGAATTGTATGGTAAAACGACTAAAACTACTCCTTCTCGTTTCTTAGAAGAGATTTCTGAGGATCTCATTGAACGTTTAAAAATATCTTCTTCTAGAGATGGGGAATCTGGATTAAAGCGCAAAGTTTCTTCGGTCAACAGAAGCAAAAAAGATTACAGTAAGGGCAACCCTGTATGCCTAGATGACTTAACCGCAGGTAAAATTGTTTGCCACAAAGTATGGGGGCACGGAACTGTACTTGACCTGAAAGAGATTGATAATGAACATATCATTCATATTGATTTTGATACCGTTGGCGAGAGAATGTTGAATTTTAAATATGCTCCCTTGCGCATTGTTGAAGAACTTAAAAAGTCATCTCCTACAAAGGCAAAATCTTAAGAACTTATTTACGCTTCTTAGTCAATTCGATTGAAAACCGAACCAAAAAAAGCCGGTAGATTTTAAAATCTACCGGCTTTTTTTATAAGAAATGTAAGGCGAGAATGTTCTATCTTCGACGTTTATTCTTGCCCTTTGACTTCGAAGGTTTTTTGGATGTGGAAGAGGTTGAATCGGTATGGCTTGTATGAGAAACCTTAGTAGTTGCTTGCGAGACTTTTCGGGTCTTTATTGTATCGTATGAATCTGACTGCAATGCTTCTAAGTAAACAGGCCGCAGTTCTTTGTCATCGTCCCCTTTTTGCCATCCAACAAGAAGAGGTACTACGATATATAGGGAGGAATATGTTCCCGCGATTAATCCAACAAGCAAAATGCTAGAAAAATCACGAAGAGCACTTCCCATGAAAACAGCCAGCACAAGAACACCAATAAGGGTGGTAACAGAGGTATTGAAGGATCGAATCCAGGTAGTTGTAATGGACATATTGGCAATCTCAGCAAAAGTCATTTTGTCTCGATAGTATTTTAGATTTTCCCGGACTCTGTCCAAGATGACAATACTATCTTGTAGAGAATATGCAGTAATGGAAAGCAGAGCTGCGATAGAGGCAGTGTTAAATTGGATCCAAAGCAAAGACATAATGCCCAAGGAGATCACGATATCGTGTGTCAATGCGATGATTGCTGCTATACCATCTTTGAATCGAAAACGGATAGCTACATATAGAAGGATGAGTAAAAGTGCCAAACCAATTGTAAGAAAGGCATTTCTACGAAGCTCACTTCCAATAGTAGGTCCAATAAAATCAATCTGTTTTGAATCGTCGTTAATCTGCCCAATACTCTCTTCTAACTGATCGATAATGACATCTTGTTCTTCATTTGTGATTTCTTTCATGCGGATCATGAAATGTTGGGGATTTAACTTATCTTGTTGAATGATGGCTCTTTCTTGGTTATGAGTTGCCAAAACATCACGAATCATTCCAACGGTAGGAGGTTCTTCCGTAATGAAATCAACATTGATGACGACACCACCGGTAAAGTCTACACCTAGATTAAAAGGAGAGCCTTTTGTCATTGTACGTATACTCATAATGCTTACACTAACAAGGAATAGAACAAGGGCGATTAAAAGGGTTGTTCTTCTTTGTCCGATAATATTCCATTTTTTTATTGGGATCATTCTCTCTCCTCCTTTCTAATTATCTTTCTCTGGGGATTGTAAACCAAACAGTTTGGCATTCACTTTTGGATTGGTTACGGCTATAAGGCTTAAAATAAACTGTGTAAAGAAGTAGGATGTTATAAGAGCTGCTAGAATACCTGCTACAAGTGTTATGGCGAATCCTCTTATTTGGGTTGTCCCAAAGGAGTAGAGGATGAACATCGCAATCAACATGGACAAATTGGAATCAAAGATGGCTGTCCATCCATGGGCATATCCAGCTCCAATAGCAGAGAGAAATGTTCTGCCTTTAGCAAACTCTTCTTTGATACGCTCAAAGACAATAACATTTGAGTCTACAGCCATACCAACCGACAGTACCATAGCCCCAATTGCGGGGAGAGAAAGTGTAGCACGAATACCCAAAAGGAAACCAAGGTAAATAATGCTATACATTAGTAACGCTAAAGCTCCAACACCACCAAGCAATTTGTACATAAGGAGCAAGAAAAGAATGATTCCTATTATTGCGATAACTGCTCCCGTTTCAGAGCTTTTAATAGTATCTTGACCTAATGAAGGACCTACGACTCGTTCTTCTAAGAAAGTCATTTTTACAGGTAGAGAACCACCCTGTAAAAGGATCGCAACTTCTTGCGCTTCCTTAATACTATCTTCGGTCTTGTCACCAAAAGTAATTACGGCATCTCCTGATGTAATTTCTTCGTTGACTTTTGGTGCAATAAGAAGAGATTCATCTAGATAAATGGAAATTGTTTTTTCAACATTTTCTCGCGTTGCTTTGGCAAACAATTCTTTTCCAACTTCATCCCATTCCAATTGAACAACGGGTTCTCTTGGGCCCATCTGTTCCATTTGCTGGTAAGCAAACGTGGCTTTTTTTAGATTCTTTCCTGTTACCAGTATGTTTTCGTCTTCGTCTTTAAAGGTAAGAACTGCCACTCGACCAATAATATCTTTTGCTTGGTCGACGTCAGAATAGCCAGGGATATCGACAATAATTCGGTCTTTTCCTTGAATAGAGACCGTGGCTTCGGATACACCTAAATAATTAATACGTTTTTCAATAACTTTTTTTGCTTGCTTCAGTTCTTCCGCTGTAATCTTGTCAGATTCTTTCTCTGATTGAAGCAATTCGTTACTAACCACAAGATTTTCATCGAGCGATTCTTCGTTAACCTGTTCAGTTTCACTTTCAATTGCTTCTTCGGAAGCATCAACATCTGTGTTTTCTGTTTCTTCTTTTGGTTCTGACTCAATAAGATCTTCTTGGGGAATTTCTCCCGTTTCTTTAATAGGCTGTGCCTCCATTACTAAGTGGACGCCGCCCTGTAAGTCAAGTCCAAATTTAATGAGATTGTTTCTGTAGTTAAACACAATACTCACTATTGAGAGTCCAAGCACAACTATAATTACTATGAGTTGTCCCCATCTAATTCTCTTCATAGGATCACCCTTTCTCGTGAGATTCAAACAAATAACTATTATATTTTAATCCAGTGAATCGTCAATAAGTCAATATTTATATGGTATAATACAAAATTGGTGAATCAATGATAGAAGAAACATTAGTACCATTTTTAATGACAAATAAGTGGATTCTTTCTGAAGAACAAAAAGAGAAACTTTTGACATTTCTTTTGCTAGTTCAAAAAGTGAATCCTCACATGAATCTTGTCTCCAACGAGAGTGATGATGAACTTGTTTACTCTCATCTACAAGATTCTATGCAGCTCATGAATTGTTCTTGGATTCCAACAACCCATCAAAAATGGATTGATGTTGGATCCGGTGGAGGATTCCCCGGAATTGTTGCAGCCATACTTTTCCCTCATTTTACATTTTACCTAGTAGAGTCAATTCGTAAAAAATACAGCTTTCTGTTGTATGCCACCATTGAGGCTACAATAAACAATGTTCACGTCATACATGACCGAGCAGAGAATGTAGTAAATACCCAGAGTATCATGCACAACTGTACAGTTTTTTCTGCTAGAGGGGTAGGTTCTGTGGCGTATCTGAGTCCTTTCTTTGACCAGTCCTTATCGCCGGAAGGTAAAGCTGTTTTCTGGAAAGATCCAAAAGAAGTTTCTTCATTTTTGCAGCCACATTCTTTATGGGAAATAATGGAACAAAAGGCTTATCAATCACGCACAACCGAGAAACATATCGTTGTTTTACAAAGGAAAGTAATAACAAAACAGGGGAGTGGGAATGCTCGTAAAAGTAAAAAGCTTTGCATTGCAAGGCCTTGAACCGGTTCCAATTGACGTAGAAGTAGACATCACACAACGCGGTTTGCCATCTTTTTCTATTGTAGGACTTCCTGATGTTGCTGTTCAAGAATCACGAGAGCGAGTTCGATCTGCTTTAAAGAACAACGGCTATCAATTTCCTACACACCGAATCACCGTGAATTTAGCACCAGCAGATATCAAAAAGGAAGGTGCCTGTTTTGATCTTCCTATTGCTATTGGCATTTTAGTAGCGTCTGGACAGATACCCACATTGGATTCGGATTCCTATTATTTTGTTGGGGAATTGTCATTGGATGGATCTTTGCGCGAAGTAAATGGAATTTTATCCATGAATTGTTATTTGTATGACCTTTGTCAACGGTTGTGTGAAAAAAACATACCCGTATTCTGTTTTCCATCTGAAAATATCCAAGAAATTGTGTATTCTTCCTTGCAATTGATTCCTGCTTCTTCTTTACAAAACGCTATTGATTCTATACGTTCGAAGAATTTTTCGTGGCAGCTTCCTCGTGTGCAATTTGCTCCTGAAAAGGAAAGTAGTGACGACATGAGAGATACAATTGGGCAGGAGTTTGCCAAAAGAGCCATCGAGGTAGCTGCAAGCGGAATGCATAATTTGCTCTTTGTAGGCCCTCCGGGTACGGGGAAAACCATGCTTGCAAGAAGAATCCCAACCATATTGCCACCATTACATTTTGACGAATCGGTGGAAGTATCAAGAATTTATAGTTCTGCCGGTTTGCTTGCTAAAAAGGGTGGTTTGATTCAGCATCGTCCGTTCCGCACACCTCACCACTCTGCTTCTCTTTCTTCTCTGATGGGTGGCGGGACAAAACCGAAACCAGGTGAAATCTCTTATGCACATCGCGGAGTACTATTTTTAGACGAATTTCCAGAGTTTCAAAGGCATGTCATCCACGCCCTTAGACAACCATTAGAAGACGGTTTTATTACAATCTCAAGGGTTCATAGTAGTGTTCAGTGGCCTTCACGATTTATGCTTGTTGCTGCTATGAACCCTTGTCCTTGCGGGTACTATGGGGATACGCAAAAAAACTGCACCTGCACTCCCTCGCAGATTCAAAAATACCAAGCGAAGATTCAAGGACCCATTATGGATCGTATTGATATTGTTAGTGAAGTATTGCGTGTTGATCCAAAGAAGCTCCTTCAAATGAAATCGTCGGAATCTTCCTCTACCATTCAAAATAGGGTTCAGCAATGTCATGCGATTCAGAAGAAACGGTACAAAAATGACTCTTTTCACTACAATGCTGAAATGGATTCCAATGCTTTGCGAAGAGTATGCAAGCTGGATTCTGAAACAGAAGTGTTTTTTACCGAAGTGAGTAGAAAGCTTTCTTTGTCTGGGAGAGGTCATATGAAAGTGTTGAAAGTAGCCCGTACAATCGCAGATATGCGTTCATCTGATACAATTCAAATGGACGATATTTGTGAAGCATTGCAATACAGAATGCGAAAAGAAGAATAAAAAAACCCAGACTGCAGCTATGCAAATCTGGGTTTTATATGAAAAGGCAAACGAACAAATGTGCTTTATTTAAAGAAATCGTGAATAACGGAGGCTACTTCTACTCCAACTCGCGTTTGTCCTTCTTTGGTTTGTGCACCAATGTGCGGTGTAAGGATAACATTTTCCATTGCAAACAAAGGATTGTCTTTAGCAGGCTCTTTTTCATATACATCGATTCCTGCAAAGGAAATTTTTCCAGACCGAAGAGCATCTACAAGGTCTTGTTCTACCACGATGCCTCCCCGTGAACAATTGATGATAGCAGCCCCATCTTTCATTTTTGCCATAAAAGAAGAGTCTATTAAATGGCTTGTACAGTCTGTTTTTGGACAATTTACAGAGATGATATCGGCATCTGTATTTACCGTGTCTAATGTTGTTAAAACAACGCCTTCAATTGCACACAAGGTTACAACAGGATCATGGGCAATAACTTTCATGCCTAAGGCAACGGCTCTTTTTGCGGTTTCTTTGCCAATATTGCCTAGTCCAATAATACCCAGTGTTTTGCCATAGAGTTCCAGACCTTTAAACTTCTTTTTCTCCCAAAGACCTTTTTTGGTGGAAACGGTTGCATCTACCAAACCTCGCATACCTGCTAGCGCCATACCGATAACCAATTCAGCTACCGATATAGAAGATGCCAAGGGAGTGTTTTTTACAACAATATTCTTTTCTTTAGCTGTTGTTTTGTCAATATTGTCAGTTCCTACTCCACCCCGAACGATCAGTTCAAGATTGCCAGCATTTTCCAATGTTTCTTTGTAAATCTTGGTTCTCGATCGAACTACAACTGCATTGTACTGACCAATTTCTTGGCAGAGATCTTCTTGACTAATATCTGTTTTTTCAACGACTTCAAAGATTCCAAACGACTTCAGTTCTTCGATACCTTCTTTGGCAAGAGGGTCAGCAATGAGAATTCGTTTCATTGATTATCTCCTTTACTTGGATAGAGAACAAATAGCAGCAGCAATTCCTTTGCCTTTTTCAAAGGAATAACCAAGTTCCGCCAAAACTCTTTCAATGGTTGCAAGACCTAAAATGACATCGTTAGGACCCACATTTCCCATAGCGGAAATACGGAAAATATTTCCTTTCAAGCTCCCCTGGCCACCGGCGAAGGTTACTTGATATTTGTCACGAGCAAGCTTGACGAACTTACTACCATCGACTCCATCGGGGATATTGACAGCAATACAGCAATCGCCTGTATCTTCATTATATAGAGTTAACCCCAAAGCTTTTACACCCTGTCTGATTGCTTCTGATAGTTTGTGATGGCGAGCATATACGTTTTCAATACCTTCTTCTTTCATCATCCGAAGTGCAATATTGAGTTGTACAATAATGCTAATAGCAGGAGTCCAGGGAGTGGTATTTTTCTCGGCATTTTTGTAAGCTTTCTTCAAATCAAAATAATACTTCGGTAATGTTGAGGTTTCCATTGCTTTTCGAGCTTTTTCATTCATAGTAATGAAAGCTAGTCCGGGTGGCAACATGAACCCCTTTTGAGAACCAGATACTACAACATCAATTCCCCACTTGTCGGTATACAAAGGGGTTACTCCCAAGCCAGAAACAGCATCTACAACAAGAATAACAGAGGAAGATCGAGTAAGTTTTGCGATACCCTCTATGTCCGTGACGCCACCACTGGACGTTTCCGAAAGTGTTGTAAAAACAGCTTTGGCATCAGGGTTGTCTTGCAATGCTTTTTCAATTTCTTCTGGTTTTACTGTTCGATGCCATGGGATTTTAATTTCAACTAGATCAAGGTTATACACTTGGCATAATTCAATCCAACGTTCACCAAATTTACCACCATTGACGGCAATTACTTTGTCCCCGGGCGAACAAAGATTGATTACAGAAGATTCCAAAGCACCTGTACCTGAAGATGTCAACATTATGACGGGGTTTTCTGTCTGAAAAATGTATTTTAAATTTTCAGCAGCCTCCGCAAAAATAGCTTCAAATTGTGGGGTGCGATGATGCATGATCGGTAAAGAAGCAGATGCTAAAACTTCTTCCGGAACCTGAGTCGGTCCTGGAGTTAAAAGAACTGGTTTACGCATTTCAATCCTCCTGACATTTTTAACTAGATCATACTGAAAAAAACGAAAAAAAAAAGCTGCTCTCAGAAGCAGCTTTTTTTTTATTCTTAGAGTAGCAAGCTAAAAATCTTAAATGATTCCTTGCGCAAGCATCGTATCAGCAACTTTGATGAAACCAGCAATATTGGAAGCTTTCAGGTAGTTGTTTCCCAAGTTAAAGCCTTCCGCTGTATCAGCTGTGGTATGGTAGATACTTTCCATAATGCGCTGTAATTTCTGGTCCACTTCTTCAAACGGCCAGGAGTAACGAAGACTGTTTTGAGACATTTCTAAAGCAGAAGTAGCTACGCCTCCAGCATTGGCTGCTTTGGCAGGTCCAAACAAAACTTGGTTTTGTAAGAAGATGTCAATTGCTTCTGGACTCGAAGGCATATTGGCTCCTTCACCAACGGCAATGACACCATTGTTAACTAAGGTTTGTGCAGCTTTGGCATCAATTTCATTTTGGGTAGCACATGGGAGAGCAATGTCGCATTTTACTGACCAAACTCCTTCCCAACCGTCATGATACTCAGCCTTTGGATGGTGGTCAACATATTCTTTAATTCGTCCTCTCTCAACTTCTTTAATCTGTTTGACGGTTTCTAGCTTTATTCCATCGGGATCAAAAATGTAACCATTTGAATCGCTTAATGTAACTACTTTACCCCCCAATTCATGTGCTTTTTCTGTAGCATATATGGCTACATTGCCAGATCCAGAGATGGAGATAATTTTGTCTTTCAGGGGGATACTCTTATCTCGGAGCATTTCGTTCATGTAGTACAAAAGACCATATCCTGTAGCTTGTTTACGAACCAAGCTACCACCATATTGTAGGCCTTTGCCGGTTAAAACGCCTGCTTGGAAAGAATTGGTAACTTTTTTGTAGGTCCCATACAGGTAACCAATTTCTCTTCCGCCCACACCAATATCACCAGCGGGAGTGTCAACAAATTGGCCAATATGTCTAGATAACTCAAGCATAAAGTTCTGGCAGAAACGACGAACTTCATGGTCTGATTTTCCTTTTGGATCAAAATCAGAACCCCCCTTACCTCCTCCAATTGGAAGTCCTGTTAAAGAATTCTTGAAAATTTGTTCAAAACCTAAAAATTTAATGATCCCAAGATTTACAGATGGGTGAAAACGCAAACCCCCTTTGTAGGGACCAATAGCACTGTTGAATTGTACCCGAAAACCGCGATTTACATGTACTTTACCAGCATCGTCTACCCAAGTAACTCGAAACTGAATGATTCGTTCCGGTTCAACAATTCTCTGTAAAATTCCAGCTTCTATATACTCAGGGTGTTTTTCAACGACTGGTACAAGCGAGTCCAAAACTTCAACAGCAGCTTGGAGAAATTCTGGTTCATTGGAACTTTTGCGAATCAAATTTTCCTTAACTTGTTCAACGACATCTCTAGCGTGTAACATAAGATCCTCCATACGAGTAAATAATTGTAAAAAATCTCACACCAAAACAGCTCCTTATATACCTCTTCAGAAAAACTTATAAAGAGCTATTTTTCAGTGTAAATAGGGCGTGCAAAAATGTCAATGAAAATAAAAAAAAATGGTAATATTTTTTTTTCGAACCTTACTTTAGGGTTGGAAGAACCCAACAGCCTTCGCTTCTTCTTCGTCCATCAAGATAGTAAGTGTTTGTTCAGGCATTTGTTGGGAAATGTGAATAACGCGAACAACGGAATCATATTTGCCAGCGTCGGGTACCAATTTTTTCAACACATTGTTTTGTTGAAAGAATTCTTCATGAAAAATCGTTTGTTCTTGTCCGATGTAAATCGGTAAGTACTGAATTTGAGCTTCCACTAAATCTTGGAAAAAGTGTGTTCCAAAAGAGAGTTCGGGAACATAATTCTGTTGCATTTTAGCAACTTCTACCAATAAAGCAGTGTTATTAATGTCACTATAACCAATGGAAACCCCTAGCTTGATATCTCCTCTGCTGCCCCATCTACCAGGACCAATAAGGATAAACTTCCGTCTGGGCAATACTTGGTTGAGTTTTCCGACAATTTTTCCAATTTCTAGTAAACCTTCATAGGAGGGGAGATTGCCATACTCTACGGGGTCAATATATACAATATACTCTATACCAAATATTTCTCCAGAAGAGATAGTCTGATGATTGGAAAACAGAATTTTATCATCAGGTATGTTCTTGGGGATGTGAATTTCTTGGGAAAACTTAATATAGCTTTGAGGCCTGCATTGAAGAAGGTACAATTTGTGAATATCGCCATCACAAGCAAACTCAATATCGACCGGAATCTCTAATTTTTCTTGAAGAATGGATAAAATATCCCTGATTTGATGAATAAATGGACCGTCCTTTAACAGTCGATCAAAAGTGACAATCGGTGTGTCCTCGTGAATATTGAACATATTACCTGTTGGAGTAAATAAATTACCATCTCGATACAAAGATATGATTTGATTGATGGAAGGGTAGTTGTATCCTACTTCCCGAATTAGTTTTTCAAACGAGAGAGTTTCGAATTGTTTGCTAAGAAGATTGATTACATCAATGTTTCTTTGAGAGTACCGCAGCTTATCTTGCGCATCCACATTGACTCGTAAGTTTGGTTGTCCTGGACTGATAAGGGCAGGATAATCATTGTCTACACGGTCTACAGCACGCGTCCCTAAACCTGCCACAATGCGAGCAATCCCGTCTTCTCTCTTGATTCGTGGAGACCATCGAAATTCATTTTGGCTAAATGCAACTCCCGCAAAAGCAGGAAAGAAATATTTTCCAATTTTTCGTCCTACCACTTCTTGTATAAGAACAGCCATTTCTTCATTGAAGTCCAACAGTCCTTTTTCTCTTCTATATTCAATAGGATCTGGCCCAAAAACACTGGCATATACTTCCAAGATTGCATCAATCAGAGATTCTAGGCGCTCTTTTTTGGTACCTTGATTTGCAACAAAAAGACTTTTGTATTTTCCCGCAAACGAAGCGTTGGAACTGTCTTCTAATAGACTAGAAGACCGCACAATAAGGGGGTTCTCTCCAAGGTCATCCAAAGCATAGTTTAAGCTTGCTACAATTTCTGGCGGAATTGTAGAATTCTTGAATATTTGTTCCAAATACGGGTATTCTTGTTTGATTTCAATGGGCTTCCGATATTTTATATTAGGAGCTTCTTCTAGTGCATTGAAGTGTAGAAAGTCAATGATGCCATCAGAGGTCAAATACCATGTTTTCGGGATGGCTAAATTTCGAATTGAAACATAGTCTTTTTTTGCTTCACGTAAAATGTTTCTTGCTCGTAAAAAGCCAGCTGCTTTACCTCCTAGTTTTCCATTGCCTCTTCTAGGACCGATTGTATGAGATAGAATATCAATAAAATCAGGCACGACAAAATAGTCTTTTGATGTGTTAATAAAATGAAGATCATCGCTAAGAAAACGACGAATAAAAGCAACGCGAATTCCAATATTTTCCTCTTTGGACAAATACGAAACAGAATCCTTTACACTGGCAAACTTAAAAACAGCATTGGTTATGTCTGCTAGGGGCACATCTCTTTTTTCAGCAGTCATAGTTAAAAATCTTGCTTTTTCGTGTTTTAACCACAGTTTGATCATTTGTGTGATTCGTTCCGAGGAGAGCTCTTCCTCAGCAATTTGAAAAACTCGTTCAATCATTTGCTGAAGAAAGTCGGCTTCAACCCTGGGAATGGGTACATTGTCATTTTTTACTTTGTTCTCGGCATATGAATTGGAGTTCGCCTCAATTTCTTTCATTAACTCTTCAATTCTTTTAATATGACACTTGTACAAATAGTGCATCATTTTTCTACCCAAACGGTTTATGAGGATTGGGTCCGTGTATTTCAACAATTCAATAATAATCTTCCATTCTTGTTTTTCACTCATCAGAAACTCCTTTTTCGGTTGGTTTTGTGATGATACCTATACTTTTTTTCCCATCTACTTTAATGTCAAACTGCATAGGAAGCTGATAAACAGATACAAACTTTTTTGTCAGGGTTGCCTTTTGTTGTTGAATCCAATTCCAATCGATAAAGTGATTTGGTTTATTCTGATTCACAGTAAAATAACCGATGTGCAATGAGGTAATATTCTGGAAAAAGTGGGAGCCTTGAGATGGGTCAATATGAATCGTAGACATGTCATATTCTACAAAGGTTTTGATGTTTGAAATATGGTTCCATTGTACTGGAATGCCTAGCCACGGGTCTGAAGAACCCCACCGACCAGGCCCCATTAGCACATATTGTTCTTGTAAATTGGAGAAATACTTATTGACTTCATCAATTTCTTGTACAATAGCTCTGGTTTTGGAGAGATCAAACGAAGATGGGTTGACTACAACGAGATTGGATAGCGATCCTATAAGCCCATTTCCCAATGCATTATCGGTATAACAAATAGTTGTCGAAGGGTTCATTTCTTCCACTTCTATGTTGCAAGAGTTTTCATATTTCATCATGGGTCGAACTTGCAGAAAGCCGAGGCGAATACGATCCCAGTTTGCAGGGATTTCTAAAGCACATTCAATTTCCACAGGAGTAGCCATAGCCTCTTCACAGATTTTTAACAATTTTTGTATACAAGATCCAAAGGAATTCTGAGACGATTTTAAAAGCCGGTGGAAGGTAATAATTCTAGGTCCTGTCCTATGAATGCTGTCATATAGTCGATCTTCTTCTGCCGAATAGGTGGACGCAATACCCTCTAAGGAACCATCTTTAAACCCAACATGAATGGGTTGTAGATTCATAAATTCGTCTTCATCAATGGTAAATGAACGAGTGTAAGGTTTTAAGTTGATGGACCAAAACTTTTTTTGAGTCGTCTGTAGGGCAGTTTCGGTATTTGATAGTTGCTGCACTTTATCTGTATACACCGGAGAAAACTGTAAAGAAGTTTCTCCATCAACAATGGCTTTTCCTAGCCCCATTGCTAGGTGCATAATTCCATCTTCAGGTTTCGCTGGTTCGAAAGGATAATAATTGTAGGAACGGATCACACCAGATGCTTCAGGGTAGAAGCTATACTGCTTTCGGGAACCGACAACTTTTTGAATAATAACAGCCATTTTTTCATCTTCTGCGATATGGTTGGTAGATTCCATATAAGTACGAGCTTGTTTTGAGAAAACAGATGCATATACAAGTTTTATTGCATTGCATAGTTGATTGAAGCGTAAATCAAAAGAAGATTCATTATTGGGAATCATTTTGGTTGCATATATGCCTGCAAATGGATGATAAAGGGCATCTTCGAGAAGACTTGAGGAACGAACCACCAAAGGATCTGTGAATTGTTGGGCAATGGAACGAAGATCCCCAATAATCGTTGGAGGAATATCGGATTGAAGAAATATTCGAGCCACTTGTCGATCAGGCAAATTCGAATCGTACATGCTTTCTAGGTGATTCAACCGAATAAAATCATCAAAAACATCCGTTCCAATAAGGATGGACTGCGGGATGAAGATATGAATATCGTGAAGATCACAAAAGGGGTTTTCTTCAGTAAGAAGTCGATTAAAAAAAGACAAACCTCGGGCTTTTCCTCCTATGGAACCTCCTCCAATTTTACCAATGGTCCATTCTTCTAGTGGAAATCTTCGAGAATACGTGACAATAGATCCTTTTGTTTCTCGGTAAAGTTCTTTTTTTAAGCCTTTTTTGAGTGCTTGGATTTTTTGATCGAAGGTGGAGGGCTCGTTCTCGATCTTCTTGGCAATTTCTGCTAAGGCGAATTCACTATGCACAAGAAACCACTTAGAAAGTTGTCTTTTTTTGATTAAAAGCATAAAAGAATCTTTGTTGAGAGAATCAATAATTTCTACAAATACTTGCATGGTCGGTATTTTTGTTAGTACTTTTCCCTCTTGATTAAAAAATTTCAAATCTCCGAAGCCAAAATAGTCTTTTAGTGTATCTTTGATATCGGAGAGCAATGTTTTCGAAGTTTTCTGAATACAGACAACGGGGTGTTCTTCTATGCAAGCAGCATGGCAAGTTGTGCTTGATTGCAAGACGATTGGGAGAACAGGATCGTAGTCCCAAATCTTCTTAGCAAGGTACAATCCGCTTTTATCACAGCTTCCTTCTTCCATAGGATATTGCATGTCGGTTATTACGCCGATGATTTGTTGATGGTATTGATCGAGAATCTGAACGGCCTCTTCATATGTTTTGGCATGAAGAACCTTGGTACGAGTTCTTTGCTGGAAAGTCTTCTTTTGTAAGGAGGTGTGGTCTTGATACAATTTTTTTGTTTCATGCCATAAGGTTTTGTAAAGAATATTGAGATAGGACGAATAATACTGTATATTGTCTTCTACAAAAAGAATGATTGGGATAGGAAGAAGTTGAGTGTCATGGAAGACATTTTTTTTATCTTCAATGAGCTCTATAATACTTGCAATAATACGACTTTCCCCATTCCATAAAAAAAGATCAACAGACATATCTCCATATTTTTCATCCAACTCCTTTTGGCTGATCTCATTGTATAGAATGATAACAATAGGAACGGTGGGGTATTCTTTCTGAATGGTTTGGACAAGCAAACGATTGCTCGCAGTTATAGTACGGATACACAGAATAACAATATCGGGCACAGATTCTTGCATGATTTGAAAGGTTGTTTTTTCATCATAGGCTTTTACAAACTGAGGAGTGTAGCCAAGCTCTCTCTCTTTGTATAAGTTGGCAATATAATCTTCCATCGAGCCATCTTCTTCCAAAAGATAGGCATCATACCGACTAGCTACCAGTAGAACTCGTCGTACTTCATACGGATTCAGTCCGTCGATGTGCTTTGTCATTTTCTTTTACACTCATTGTGGCAGTGCCATTTGTAAAACATCGGCAATTCCTTTATTCAAAAAGTTGTTCGTATAAGCCATAATACAGTCATTGTATAGAAAATAGAAGAAGATGAAAAGAAGTTCCGAAAATAGAAATTGAGTATAAAAAAATTTGTAACACTTTTGTCATAAAAAAAAGGGGGATAAGATCCCCCTTTTTTTTATGAACAGGAAAGATTGGATTTACACCCAACCTCGAACCTTGCATGCATCAGCAACATGTTGAATGGCTATCATGTAAGCAGCATCTCTCATATATTCATTACGAGAGCGAGCCATGGCGGATACTTTCAAATAGGCATCCGTCATTTTTGCATCCAACTTCGAAAGGGTTTCTTCTTTGGACCAAAAATAGTTCATATTGCACTGGACTTGTTCAAAATAGCTACAAGTAACGCCACCGGCATTGGCTAAGAAATCAGGAATCATAAAGATCCCTTTTTCTTGAATAATAGCATCTGCCTCGGGGGTTGTAGGACCATTGGCTCCTTCTGCAATAACCTTTACTCTAGCGGAAATCTTGTTGACTGTATCTTTGGTGATTTGATTTTCCAGTGCTGCAGGGACTAGAATGTCAACATCTTGTTCAATCCAAGCATTTCCGTCCATTACTTCGTATCCAAGTTGTTCTGCTTTTTCTTTGTCAACGCCACCAAAACGATCGGTAATTGACAACAATTCATCACAGTTAATGCCAGATTTGCGGACAAAGGTATAGGATTTTTGATCATTTTGATCCCAGCAAGATACGCAAATTGCCTTTCCGCCATATTCTTGGTATAACTTAACGGCATATTGTGATACGTTGCCATACCCTTGGAAGGCTGCCGTGGTTTTTTGAATGTCAATTCCCAGTTCTCTAAGGGCTTCTCGGACGGTATAAATGACACCATATCCTGTAGCTTCTGTTCGACCTAAAGAACCTCCCATACCAACTGGCTTTCCAGTAATAACTCCAGGGAATTTACCATGATGGATAGTTTCATACTCATCCATCATCCATAACATATGTTGTGCGGATGTCATAACATCCGGTGCTGGTACATCTTGAACAGGACCAATATTGTAAGCAAGTTGTCGAATCCAACCACGGCAAATACCTTCTTGTTCGCGCTCTGTTAGCTGGTGAGGATCACAAATGACTCCTCCCTTACCACCACCTAGTGGAATATCTACCACAGCACATTTCCACGTCATCCAAGTGGCCAAAGCTCTGACAGTGTCGATGGTTTCTTGCGGGTGAAAACGAATGCCACCCTTGGCAGGACCTCTAGCATCATTATGTTGAACACGAAAACCTTGAAAAACTTTAAATGAACCATCATCCATACGGACAGGAATTGAGAAATGGTATTCGCGGAGAGGGTTGCGGAGCAAGGCTCTTGTACCTTGATCTAAATCCAATTTTTCTGCGACTGCATCAAACTGTTCCTGTGCCATTTTAAAAGCGTTAAATGATTTGTCGGACATTTTAAATGTATCCTCCTCAAAGTGTAATAGTAAACCGAAATCACGATCATTCTATTGAAATAAGCTTGCTTGTCAAAAGGAAAAAAAAGAAACGATTACAATATTCTATTTTTTAGAGCGAAAAAAAATCCAGGTTTTATTTACACAAATACTCATTCATCTATACTTTCTACATAGAGTTGTTCTCTTATTTACAGGAGGAAAGTGATGAATCTATTTTTGATGTGCAATAAATGGCGTCAATGTTTCTTCTGAAACACTTTTCTATTGAAACCATGTAGTCCTCTTTTTTTTAAACAACCAATAAAGGAATGAACATGAGTCAATGGAGTGAGTCGACAAGAACGTGTAAAAAAAACAATGATGAATTAACCCATGATACTTCTCAACTTGATGAAGCATTAAATCAGTACAAAAACAAACCGGGTAGTATGATCACAATTTTACAGAAAGCGCAGTCTATTTATGGGTATCTTCCTCGGGATATCATTCGATACATCTCGAAAGCAACCTCTATCAAAACTCCCATCATATATGGTGTAGCAACATTTTATACCCAATTTCGGTTGCAACCGGTTGGAGAGTATTTGATACTTCTTTGCAAAGGTACTGCTTGTCATGTGAATGGCGCTGACGAAATTGAACAAACCATCTGTGATGAGCTATCAATTCAAAATGGGCAAACAACCAAAGATGGATTGTTTACCCTCAATAATGTGGCTTGTTTGGGTTGTTGCAGTCTATCCCCCGTCATGATGATTAATGGAGAAACCTATGCAAAAGTGACTCCGAAAAAAGTACGAACTATTTTACGAGATTTACGAAAGAAAAGTAGTCATTCTGAAACAAAGGAGGATCATGCATGAAAATTATCATTGGACAGGGAAGTTGCGGGATTGCTGCTGGATCTGACAAAGTAAAAACCGCCATACAAAATGAAATAAATGCTAGAGATCTTACGATGAATCTGGAACTGGCAGGTTGTTGCGGAACTTGTTATCTAGAGCCCATTGTCGATGTTGTTTCTGACAACGGTCAGAAAACTACATTTGTGTCAGTGAAGGCTGAGCAAGCTTCGGAAATACTAGATTTTGCATTGCACAATAAACCACCCAACAGTGCTATTATGATGGAACCTATAGACAAAGCAGCCATGGAAAAACAAAAACGAATTGCTCTTCAAAATGCGGGGGTTATCAATCCTGAAAAAATTGAAGATTACATTGCCAATGAAGGCTATAAGGCACTACAGAATTGTCTTGAAAACAAAACACCCATGGAAGTAATAGAGGACATAAAAATTTCTGGTTTACGAGGAAGGGGTGGCGCTGGTTTTCCTACATGGTTTAAATGGCGAGCTGCTTATCAACAAAAAGATACTCCCAAATATATTGTTTGCAACGGTGACGAAGGCGACCCAGGAGCTTTTATGGATCGAAGCATTCTAGAAGGAGATCCACATAGCGTCATTGAAGGAATGATGATAGGAGGGTATGCCATTGGTGCAAATGAAGGAATTATTTATGTTCGTGCCGAGTATCCATTGGCCATCAAACGATTGGAAATTGCTTTGGAACAAGCAAGAACCAAGGGGATCCTTGGAAAGAATATTTTTGGCACGGGTTTTGACTTTGATATTTGGATCAAAGCAGGAGCAGGTGCTTTTGTTTGCGGTGAAGAAACTGCCTTAATTGCATCACTAGAAGGGCTTCGTGGAATGCCACGATTGAAACCACCATTTCCTGCACAAAAAGGCTATTGGGGAAAACCTACTAACATTAACAATGTGGAAACGTTTGCCAATGTTCCCTGGATTATGCGACGTGGAGGAGAGGCCTTTGCTGCGTTAGGGACAGAAAAAAGCAAAGGAACAAAAGTGTTTGCACTTGCCGGTAAAATCAAGCGTGGGGGACTTATAGAGATTCCCATGGGAGTCTCGCTCCGTGAAGTTATTTTTGATATTGGCGGAGGAATCCAAGATGACAAGGAATTTAAGGCTGTTCAGATGGGGGGTCCCTCGGGCGGATGTATTCCTGCGTCCCTGCTTGATACTCCTATTGACTATGAATCTATTACAGCCACGGGAGCCATTATGGGTTCTGGAGGTATGGTTGTCATGGATGAAACTACCTGTATGGTAGATATGGCGAGATTCTTTTTAGATTTTACTTGCAAAGAATCGTGTGGAAAATGCGTACAATGTCGTGTAGGAACAAAACGAATGTTAGAAGTTTTAGAAAGAATCACAGATGGAAAAGGCAAGGATGGCGATATTGAATTGCTAGAAGATTTGTGTCAAAAAGTAAAAGATGGGTCTCTTTGTGCTTTAGGTGGAACTGCTCCTAATCCTGTTCTAACCACATTACAATACTTTCGAGATGAATACGAAGCACATATATATGAACATCGCTGCCCAGCGCATAGTTGTAAGAAATTATTAACGTATACCATAAAAGAAGAACAATGTGTTGGGTGTGGTGCTTGTGCAAAAAAATGTCCATCGGATGCCATACGTGGCGAACCAAAGAAAGTACACTCTATTGATCAAGAACTCTGCATTAAGTGTGGTACATGTAAAACTGTGTGCACCTTCAATGCTATTGAAGCTTTATAAATAGAAAGGTGAGAACATGTCAAAAATCAAACTTAATATCGATGGTATAGAAGTTGAAGGACAAAAGGGGCAGACGATACTTGATGTCGCTAAACAAAACAGTATTGATATCCCAACTCTTTGTTATGACAAAAGAATCCAACCATATGGAGGATGCGGTCTCTGCGTTGTAGAAATAGAGGGTAGTCCAAAATTATTCAGGGCCTGTGCTACAGAAATATCTGAAAATATGGTCATATATACCAAGACGGAGAAAATTCAGTCTTCTCGAAAAACTACATTAGAACTGTTACTAACGGATCATACGGGCGATTGTCGACCACCTTGTGTGCTAGCATGTCCAGGCCAAACAGATTGCCAGGGATATGTGGGGTTGATAGGAAACGGGGAATTTAAAGAAGCATTAAAACTGATCAAAGAACAACTTCCCCTGCCTGCTTCCATTGGTAGAGTATGTCCTCATCCTTGCGAAGAAGAGTGTCGTCGTGAACTGAAAGACGAACCCATTTCAATAGCATGGTTAAAGCGTTTTGTAGCTGATATTGACCTTGATGATCCCTATATTCCACCTATGCAACCTTCAACAGGAAAAAAAGTGGCTATTGTTGGAGGAGGACCTGGCGGTTTGTCAGCAGGTTATTACTTATTGCTCAAAGGGCATGAGGTTACAATTTTCGACATGATGCCCGAAATGGGGGGGATGTTAAAATATGGCATTCCAGAGTATCGCTTACCCAAAACAATAGTTGACAAAGAAATTGCTATTATTGAGCAGATGGGTGCTTGTTTCAAAAACAACATGAAGCTTGGCAAAGACATCACTCTACAATCCTTACAAACAGAATATGATGCTGTCTATCTATCTATTGGTTGCTGGAGCAGTATCGATTTGGGCATTCCCGGAGAAGATCTAGGACGAGTATATGGAGGCATTCACTTTTTGGCAAATGTGATTCAAAACAAACCCGTTCCTATTGGAAAAAGAGTAGCTGTTGTTGGCGGGGGCAATACTGCAATGGACGCTTGCCGAACAGCAAAACGATTGGGAGCAGAAGAAGTCTATGTTTTGTATCGAAGAACCCGAGATGAAATGCCTGCTGAAGAAATTGAAATTGTAGAATGCGAAGAAGAAGGCATCCAATTCCATTTTCTCGTCAGTCCACTAGAAGTTCATGGAAAGAATGGCAATGTTGATTCTATTCGACTCCAAAAAATGGAACTCGGAAAGCCTGATAGCAGCGGTAGAAGAAGACCTGTTCCGCTAGAAGGACAAGAAGAAACTCTTTCCATTGATTCTCTTGTTATAGCTATTGGGCAGTACGTGAATGTAGAGGGCTTAGAAGGCATAGAGTTAACAAAAAGAAGTACCATTGCTTCCGATCAAAAAACATTTTCTACCAGCATTCAAGGAGTCTTTGCTGGAGGCGATGCCATCAATGATAACCAGAAAATTGCTATCCAAGCTATCGGAGACGGCAAGATTGCAGCAGATGTTATCCATACCTACTTGTATGGGCTAGAAACTCCTTATGCTAAACCATACCTTGTTACCCGAGATGACGTTTCTGAGGATGAATTTTCTCATCGACCAACGGAACCTCGACCACCCATGGAGCTTTTAGAACCTGATCAGCGGAGCGATAATTTTTTAGAAATCGTGAAAGGCTATTCAGCGCAGGCTGCAATACAGGATGCAAAAAGATGTCTAGAGTGTGGTTGCCCCGATTACTTTGAATGCAAACTCATTCAATATTCTAAGGACTACAGAGTCCAACCAGAAGCACTATTTGGCGACAAGCACCATAGAGAGATACAAGATTCTCACCCCTTTATTTCCAGAAATCCTGATAAATGTATTCTTTGCAGTCTCTGTGTAAGAATATGCAATGAGGTTATGGGAGTAACTGCTTTGGGGTTGGTTGATAGAGGATTTGATACAATTGTTCATCCCGACATGAGTCTACCACTGGAAGATACCGATTGCATTTCGTGCGGGCAATGTATTTCTGTTTGTCCTACAGGAGCTCTGCAAGAAAAATTGCAGATCACCAAACCATGTCCTATGGAAACGAATACGAGTAAACAAATTTGTTCATATTGCAGCATAGGATGTAATATCCTAATGGAAACACGTGGCAATATGGCCGTTCGTGCTTTGCCTGATCCAGAAAGCAAAGTAGACCAGGGTCTTTTGTGTGTCAAAGGACGATTTGGATACAATATCCTACGAGATGACAAACGATTAAAAAATCCTCTCATACGGCTTCATAATGAGCTAAAAGAAACTACCTGGGAAGAGGCTTTTTTCTATACCGCAAAAAAATTAGAAAGCATTCGTTTTCGATATGGTTCGGATAGCATTGCAGTCTCTGTATCCGATCAATGGACATTGGAAGACATGTATGTCGCAAAACAATGGAGCAAGTCTGTATTACAAACTCCTATGGTGACTAACTTTAATTCGCATATAGGTGGATTATCGGAGGTGTTTGGATACGATGCTTCTCCTAATACTTTAGATGAAATCACTCAAACTAACTGCATTCTTTTAATTGGTTCGAATACCTTCCGAGATCATACAATTGCAGCCATTGCCATAAAACAAGCTGTTGAGAATGGCGCTACACTTATTACGATCAATCCTTGTCAATCAAAAATGGACGAATGGGCTACCAAAAACGTGAATCCAACCAATTCCATCCACTTTTTAAAGGAAATAGCTGCTGCATTAGCTGCCATGGGATTTGAACCAAAGAATGTGCAGAACTGGGATGCTCTTCAAAAAGATTTACAGTCTATTCACCCTAGTGAAGAGGCTGTACAAATTGCCCAAGTGTATGGGAAATCCAAAAAGGCTATGATTGTATTTGATCAAAACCAAGTAAGCAAAGAAGGCAGTAAGTTTATTTCTTATCTGTCCTTGATATCGGGACACATAGGCAAACCTCGAGATGGTATAGTCCAGCTTAAACCACAAAACAACAGTCAATCTCTCCCAATAGTTGGATTTAATCAAGATTACAAGAGAGTCTTGCAAGGAATTCAAGACGACCAAATTCACGCCCTGGTTGTCCTTGGGGAAAACCCCATGAAATCAATTGTTATGACGAAACCCTCCTTTTTAGCTGTCATGGATACCCACCTTACAGAAACAGCAGCTTTGGCAGATGTTGTATTCCCTTCCTCGGTGGCAATTGAAACGGGCGGTACTTTTATTAGTACAGATCGGCGCATACAGACTTTTTCACCCGGGTTACCCCCGGTCATTCCGTATGCAAATTGGGAGATTATTGAGCACCTAGCAACTATACTAAAGGGTTCTTTCCATTACACATCCCCCTGTTCTATATTACAAACAATCCAAGAACATGTAGTAGGGTTTCAAAAAGGATCACTGAATTCTACCGAGTGCTATCGATGGACACCACAAGATTCGTCCATTTTGTATACGAACCAATATGGATTTGATGATGGGCATGCCAAAATGGAAGTCATCCCCGATGGATTACTATTTATCCAGACGGACTCTTCTGTGTATGCTTCTCAAAGAATGACAGAAACATTGATAGAGAATGGGCTTATCCGAGATTAAGATGGGACTATAACCATGAGTTTACCAAACATTTTTTTTGTCATCGTACTTGTCCTTATTGAGTTTTTCTTGATTGGATATTTTCTTCCCCCTATCCTATCCACATGGAAGGGTAGGGGTTCTTCCATTGAAGGTTATTTGCTTGATGCAAGAAGCTACATAGTAAAACTATGTAGCTTCTTGTGCATTCTTTTCTTTGTCACGGCCTTTATCTTGATGTTTATCGCTGCGTATATCCAACATCCAGTAGGTAAAAACTTCATAAGTGCTATCTCACTCATCCTTTTTGGGTTATTTTTTTCTTGTGTAGAAGGCATTGTTTTGTATGCGGGATTTTCCTGCGCGAAAAGAAAAATGAAGAATGACGTTGCTTTGAATACCGATAAACCATTACTGCCAAGCATCTTTATGTTGTTTTTTATCGGTAGTACAACATTGCTTTCCTATCCTTTCGTGATGATAGCTCAATGGATCATCCTGTTAATTTGAACGCAAAATGAAATATATAGTAGAGAAATCAACTTTCTTTCTTTTTTTCACCCCCTCTAAACTCTCATTAAATCAGCTCTTCTAAAAAATACCAAAAAAAATTTACATTTTCTTCCATTTTTCCATTGACAACCCTTTCTG